>NZ_JBWKMB010000008.1:0-185137 GCF_056431025.1 Nitratireductor lacus
CGGCTGCCTTCGCACCGCCATCCTTGCCGGCGGCTTCCACATCGGCCTTGACGATCCGGCCCTTCGGGCCAGAACCGGCGATGGCGGACAGGTCGAGACCGGCTTCCTTCGCCAGACGGCGGGCGAGCGGAGAGGCGAATACACGCTCGCCATCAGCGGACGGTGCTGCTTTCGCTTCAGCCGGCTTTGCCTCGGATTTGGCCGCGGGAGCTTCTTCCTTTGCAGGCTTTTCCGCCTTGGATTCCACCTTGGGTTCAGGCTTGGAGTCGGAACCGCCCTCGGCAGCTTTCGCCGCTTCGCCCGCATCCTCGCCTTCTTCGGCCAGAACCGCAATGAGCGCGTTGACCTTCACGCCTTCGGTGCCTTCCGGCACGACGATCTTGGCGACGGTACCCTCATCCACGGCTTCCACTTCCATGGTCGCCTTGTCGGTCTCGATCTCGGCGATCACATCGCCGGGCGCGACGCTATCCCCTTCCTTGACCATCCATTTGGCGAGATTGCCTTCCTCCATCGTCGGCGAAAGGGCAGGCATGGTGACTTTGATCGGCATGGTATCCTCCCCCTTAGCTGCGATAGGAAACGGCTTTCACCGCCTCGACCACTTCGGCCACGTTTGGCAGCGCCAGCTTTTCCAGGTTGGCCGCATAGGGCATCGGCACATCCTTGCCCGCGACCGTGATCACCGGCGCGTCGAGATAGTCGAAGGCCCGCTGCATCACCTGGCTGGCGATATGCGCGCCGACCGAAGACTGCGGGAACCCTTCCTCCACTGTCACCAGACGGTTGGTCTTCTTCACCGAAGCGATCACCGTATCGAGATCCATCGGGCGGATCGTGCGCAGGTCGATGACCTCCACGTCGATGCCCTCGCCCGCCAGCTCTTCCGCCGCCTTGACCGCATAGGTCATGCCGATGCCGAAGGAAACGATGGTCGCGTCCCTGCCTTCCTTGTGGATGCGCGCCTTGCCGATCGGCAGCACGAAATCATCCATCTTCGGAACGTCAAAGCTCTGGCCGTAGAGGATTTCGTTTTCGAGGAAGATCACCGGGTTCGGATCGCGGATCGCGGCTTTCAAAAGCCCCTTCGCGTCGGCTGCCGTATAAGGCATCACCACTTTCAGGCCGGGAATATGACCGTACCAGGCCGCGTAGCACTGCGAGTGCTGTGCCGCCACGCGGGCCGCCGCCCCGTTCGGTCCGCGAAACACGATGGGCGCGCCCATCTGGCCGCCGGCCATATAGAGCGTCTTGGCTGCCGAATTGACGATCTGATCGATCGCCTGCATGGCGAAGTTAAACGTCATGAACTCAACCACCGGCTTCAGCCCGGCAAAGGCCGCACCGACGCCAACGCCGGCAAAGCCGTGCTCGGTGATCGGCGTGTCGACCACGCGCTTGTCGCCGAACTCCTGAAGCAGCCCCTGCGTCACCTTGTAGGCGCCCTGATATTCGGCCACCTCTTCACCCATGACGAAGACGTCGCCATCGCGGCGCATTTCCTCGGCCATGGCATCGCGCAGCGCCTCGCGCACGGTGGTCGAAACCATCTCCGTGCCTTCCGGAATGTCCGGATCCGCCGCAACTTTCACCTCGGGCGCCGCCGGCACCGTTCCGGCAGACTTTTCTTCCGGCTCGGCCTTCGCGGCGCTGTCATCGGCGGACTTGTTCTGTTCGGTAGCCGGCTTCGAGGCAGCCTTGTCGAGATCGGCGTCGCTCTCGCCATCTGCCAGCAGCACGGCGATCGGCGTATTCACCTTCACGCCTTCGGTGCCTTCGGAGATCAGGATTTTTCCGAGCGTGCCTTCGTCCACGGCTTCCACTTCCATGGTCGCCTTGTCGGTTTCGATCTCGGCGATCACGTCACCGGGCGCGACGGCATCGCCTTCCTTCTTGATCCATTTGGAAAGATTGCCCTCTTCCATGGTCGGCGAGAGCGCGGGCATGAGAATTTCGGTTGGCATGTCGGCCCTCCCCTCAAAGCAGAATGTCGGTGTAAAGTTCAGACACATCCGGTTCCGGATCCGTCTGCGCGAATTCGGCCGAATCGCCGACGATGTCGCGCACCTCCTTGTCGATTGCCTTAAGCGCGTCCTCGTCTGCCCATTTCTTGGCCACGAGACGCTGCTTCACCTGCTCGATGGGATCATGTTCGGAGCGCATTTTCTGCACTTCATCCTTGGAGCGGTATTTTGCCGGATCGGACATGGAATGGCCGCGATAGCGGTAGGTCTGCATCTCGAGGATGATCGGCCCCTTGCCCGAACGGCACCAGTCCACGGCCAGATCGCCGGCAGCCTTCACCGCGCGCACATCCATGCCATCCACCTGAATGCCCGGGATCTTGAAGGAAAGACCGCGATGGGAGAAATCGGTTTCCGCCGAGGAGCGCGCCACCGCAGTGCCCATGGCGTAGCGGTTGTTCTCGATGATGTAGACCACCGGAAGCTTCCACAGCGAGGCCATGTTGAAGCTTTCATAGACCTGGCCCTGATTGGCCGCGCCATCGCCGAAATAGGTGATCGAAACGCTGTCGTCGCCGCGATAGCGGTTGGCAAAGGCAAGGCCCGTGCCGAGCGGCACCTGCGCACCGACAATGCCGTGACCGCCATAAAACTTCTTCTCCTTGGAGAACATGTGCATGGAGCCGCCCTTGCCCTTGGAGTAGCCGTTACGGCGCCCCGTAAGCTCGGCCATCACGCCGCGCGCTTCCATGCCGGTTGCGAGCATGTGACCATGATCGCGATAACCGGTGATCACCTGGTCGCCGTCCTTCATGCTCATCTGCATGCCGACGACGACAGCCTCCTGACCGATATAGAGATGACAGAAGCCGCCGATCAGGCCCATGCCATAAAGCTGGCCGGCCTTTTCCTCGAAGCGACGGATCAGAAGCATTTCACGATAGGCGTGAAGCTCCTGCTCCTTGTCGAAATCTTCTGGCTTTGGGGGTTTGGGTGCCTGAACGGCAGCCCCTGCCGCCCCTTTTTTGGTCGAGCGTGACCTTGCGGCACTTGTCTTGCTTGCGGCTCGCGCCATGCCTTTACTCCCTAGCTGACATTCCGGGGAATTTGTGCAACGGTGGAGCCAGGCAGAAATTGCGCCATGAGCCTCCCGTCATCTCCCGCTTATGGTAGATGAAGCTAGCACGTGGAACACAATTCGGCCATTCAAAATCCGCATAGCTGCCATGCAGCTAAATGATTGGATTTTCACACCTTATTGTTGATTAAGTGAAATTCAGTTAATTTACTGATCGGCGCCAATGAGGATAATCACCTCATTTTCCCGAGCCAGATTCAGCGCGCGGCGCGCCTGCTCGTCGAGCATGTCCTTCTCAAGACTGCCATCATTCACCAGAGCAACACGATGCTCCAGCTCCTTGCGTTTGACAACAAGGGCGTCAAGCCGCGCCTGAGCTTCCGCGATACGCGTCTCGAGCCTGTATTTGGAGTAGATGCCATACTCGCCATTGTAGGCATGAAAGCCGAAATAGGCGAGAAACAGCCCCGTGATCGTTGGAACGATCAGGCGGCCAGTGTTGCGGCGTTTGTGATGACGTGTCCACATGCGGAAAAAACCCTTCTCCCGCATGTGACCATATGTTGCTTAAAGGACCGTTATTTCCCTACGGTCACCTGAGAACTTTATCCGCGCAGGATTGATTTCCCGGCGTAGCGCGCCTGCGGACCGAGCTCTTCCTCGATGCGGATAAGCTGGTTGTACTTCGCCGTCCGGTCCGAACGTGCCAGCGAGCCGGTCTTGATCTGCCCGCAATTGGTGGCAACGGCCAGATCCGAAATGGTCGAATCCTCGGTCTCGCCGGAGCGGTGCGACATCACCGCCGTGTAGCCGGCCTTGTGCGCCGTCTCCACCGCGTCGAGCGTTTCCGTCAGCGTGCCGATCTGATTGACCTTGACGAGGATCGAATTGCCGATGCCCATCTTGATGCCGTCGCGCAGGCGCGCCGAATTGGTCACGAACAGATCGTCACCCACGAGCTGCGCCTTGTTGCCCACCAGGTCGGTGAGGATCTTCCAGCCCTCGAAATCGTCTTCCGACATGCCGTCTTCGATGGAGATGATCGGATAGTTGCCGACGAGCTTTGCAAGATACTCGGCCTGCGCCTTGCCGTCACGCGTCTGGCCTTCACCTTCGTAGACGTATTTGCCTTCCTTGAAGAACTCGGTCGCGGCGCAGTCGAGTGCGATGCCCACGTCCTCGCCCGGCTTGTAGCCGGCCTTCTCGATGGAGGCGAGAACGAAATCCAGTGCGTCTTCGGCGCTTTTCAGGTTCGGCGCAAAGCCACCCTCATCGCCCACATTGGTGTTGTGGCCGGCATCCTTCAGCCCTGCTTTCAGTGTGTGGAAGATTTCCGACCCCCAGCGCACGGCCTCGCGGATCGAGGATGCGCCGATGGGCATCACCATGAATTCCTGGAAATCGATCGGGTTGTCGGCATGGGCGCCGCCATTGACGATGTTCATCATCGGAACCGGCAGAACATGCGCAGAGGCCCCGCCCACATAGCGGTAGAGCGGGAGATTGGTGGCTTCGGCCGCAGCCTTTGCCACCGCCAGCGAAACACCGAGGATCGCATTTGCGCCAAGACGGCTCTTGTTCGGCGTGCCGTCGAGATCGATCATCGCCTGGTCGATCTGCATCTGATTTTCAGCTTCTAGCCCGCTCAGGGTCTCGAAGATTTCGCCATTGATGGCATCGACTGCCTGCTCGACACCCTTTCCGAGATAGCGCTTGCCGCCATCGCGCAGTTCAACGGCCTCATGAGCACCGGTCGATGCGCCCGAAGGCACTGCGGCACGCCCCATCGAGCCGTCTTCCAGAACCACATCGACCTCGACGGTGGGGTTGCCCCGGCTGTCCAGTATTTCGCGTCCGACAATGTCGAGAATGGCAGTCATTTTAGCTCTCTCTGATCTGGAGGTTGATCTTGGGTAAGCCCCCCAGGGGAGTAAAAACCCCGGTAGTGAAAACCCAAGAGGAAATGTCCGCGCTTTTCTTAGCGCAGACACGTGAAAACTCAATGTCGCGCCTGAGGTTCAGGCAGCCTTTGCGATCCGGTCGAACGCCATGAGACGCTCAAGAAGCCCCTTCATCTCGTGGAGCGGCACCATGTTCGGACCATCAGAGGGTGCATTGTCGGGATCCTGATGTGTTTCCATGAAGACGCCGGCCACGCCCACCGCGACTGCAGCACGCGCCAGCGTTTCAACGAATTCGCGCTGCCCGCCGGATGAGCCGCCACGGCCGCCCGGCTGGGCGACGGAGTGGGTTGCATCGAAGATGACCGGTGCGCCCATCGCCGCCATCTGCGGCAGTCCGCGCATGTCCGAGACAAGCGTGTTGTAGCCAAACGAGGTTCCGCGCTCGGTCGCCATCACATTGGGATTGCCCGATTCCGTCACCTTGGCGATCACGTTTTCCATGTCCCAGGGCGCAAGAAACTGCCCCTTCTTCACATTCACCACCTTGCCGGTCTTTGCTGCAGCGATCAGGAGATCGGTCTGGCGGCACAGAAATGCCGGGATCTGGAGCACATCGACCACGTCGGCCACGATCCGGCACTGTTCCTCGGTGTGAACGTCCGTAATCACCGGGAGATCGAACTCCTTGCGAATGTCGGCGAAGATCGGCATGGCCGCATCCAGCCCCGCCCCGCGCTTCCCAGAGAGTGATGTGCGGTTGGCCTTGTCGAAGCTGCTCTTATAGACGAGGCCGATTCCAAGCTCATCCGTGATTTCCTTGAGCGCACCTGCCATATCGAAAGCGTGCTCACGCGTTTCCATCTGACAGGGCCCGGCGATCAGCGCCAGCGGCGCGTCGTTGCCGAAAACGACCTTGCCGACAGTCACACGCGGATTGGGTTTCATTGGGTGAACTCCTCAAAGACAAACACGGCACCCTGCCCTGCCGCCGGCGGAACGATGACCGCACCGTCATGTTCGGCAAACAGAACCTGTCGCACCTTCAAATGGTCGCGCAGCCCGGCCAGATCCAGGCATTGGAAAACGATTGCAGCCAGATCGAACCGGCCGGACGCCGGCACCCGGTCTAGGCCGTATCTGGTTTTGTAAATATCCGGCGTAATCACCGTCAGCTCGGCATTGGCAAGCTTCAGAAGGATTTCCTCTGTCGCCGGTATCCGGTGCCTTTCACCGGAGAACGCGTCGAGAAACCCTGCATAGTCAGCCGGGGCGGCGGCGAGCATGACGATCCGCGCCGTTCCTGTCACGCCGTTTGCATGCTTTTCCAGTGCACCGCGACCTGCAGCCGGTAAGTTCACGCGCTGGCAGGTGAAGAAGAAATAGCCGTTTGCGCTTTCCGGTACGGCGAAGGCAAGGCGAAACGAAGCGATCGCTTCGTGCCCGTTGATATCGCGAAACGGACGCGAAAATGAAAGCGGATCGCCGGCCGATATGCCAGAATCGACAAAGCGCTTGTGATCCTCATCAGCGTCGCCGGTTCCAAGAACCACCGCCGAAAATCCTTCATCACCGAATTTTTCGCGAAACACGCCGTCACGCTGCACGAAAACATTGCCTGCAGCTTCCGCCTCAAGCGCAGCCTGCGGGGCCACCCGGCTCAACGGTTCGAGATAAGACCCGTCTGCGAAGAAAACGCAGCAGTTCCCGGTTCCGAACGGGTGAGCGGCATCCGCTGCCACGGTGAAGCCGAGCGCTTCCAGACGCCCGCGCGCAACCGCCAGATCGGCGGTTGGCAAAACACAATGGTCGAGCTTGCGTGGAGGATGCACGTCGTCTTCAGAAACCATGCACCGCATGTGCCCTAAGCCCCGGCGCTTTGCAAGTGCTCCACCGGTGAAGAAAGATCACCCCGCTGCGGCAGCGGGGCGAGATTATCAAACGAGACGCGACTGCTCCACAGCTGCTTCGATGAAGGAAGCAAAGAGCGGATGCGGCTCGAAGGGCCGGCTCTTCAGCTCGGGGTGATACTGCACGCCGATGAACCAGGGATGATCGGGATATTCGACCGTCTCCGGCAGAACGCCGTCGGGTGAAAGACCGGCGAAGACCAGTCCGCACTCTTCGAGCTTCTGACGATAGCCGATGTTCACTTCATAGCGATGGCGGTGACGCTCGGAAATCTCCTCGGAGCCATAGATCCCCGCAATCTTGGAGCCTTCGACAAGCTTCGATTCGTATGCGCCGAGACGCATCGTGCCGCCGAGGTCGCCGGAGGCCGTGCGCTTCTCCAGCATATTGCCCTTGAGCCACTCGGTCATCAGGCCGACGACCGGTTCGCTGGTCGGGCCGAACTCCGTGGAGGAAGCCTTTTCGATCCCGGCCAGAGACCGGGCCGCCTCGATACAGGCCATCTGCATGCCGAAGCAGATGCCGAAATACGGCACCTTGCGCTCGCGTGCGAACTTGGCGGCGAGAATCTTGCCTTCCGCGCCGCGCTCTCCGAAGCCGCCCGGCACCAGGATGCCATGCACTTTCTCAAGCCACGGAGCCGGGTCTTCCTTCTCGAAGATTTCCGCCTCGATCCATTCGAGCTTCACGCGCACCCGGTTTGCCATGCCGCCATGCGAGAGTGCTTCAATCAGCGACTTATAGGCGTCCTTCAGACCGGTGTATTTGCCGACAACGGCAATCGTGACCTGACCTTCGGGATTGTGGATGCGGTCTGCGACTTCTTCCCAACGCTCCATACGGGGCTTGGGCGCCGGATCGATGCCGAAAGCCGAAAGCACTTCCGAATCGAGACCTTCCTCGTGGTAGGCCATCGGCACGTCGTAGATATGCGCCACATCGAGCGCCTGAATGACGGCCGATTCGCGCACATTGCAGAAGAGCGACAGTTTGCGCCGTTCTTCCGCGGGGATTTCCCGGTCCGCGCGCACCAGAAGGATGTCAGGGGCAATGCCGATGGAACGCAATTCCTTCACGGAATGCTGCGTCGGCTTCGTCTTGAGTTCGCCCGCCGCCGGAATCCACGGCATCAGTGTCAGATGCACATAGACGGCGTTGCCGCGCGGCAGTTCGTTGCCGAGTTGGCGAATCGCTTCGAGGAAGGGCATCGCCTCGATGTCGCCGACGGTTCCGCCGATTTCGCACAGAACGAAATCGTAATCGTCATTGCCTTCGAGGACGAACTGCTTGATCTCGTCGGTAACGTGCGGGATCACCTGCACCGTGGCGCCCAGATAGTCGCCACGACGCTCTTTTTCCAGAATGTTCTGGTAGATCCGGCCTGTGGTGATGTTGTCCTGCTTGTTGGCCGAGCGCCCCGTGAAGCGCTCATAATGGCCAAGGTCCAGGTCGGTCTCGGCACCGTCATCGGTGACGAAAACCTCACCATGCTGATAGGGCGACATCGTGCCCGGATCAACATTCAGGTAGGGATCGAGTTTACGGATGCGAACGCGGTACCCACGGGCCTGTAACAGCGCGCCAAGGGCCGCTGCTGCAATGCCTTTTCCGAGGGAGGAGACCACGCCGCCGGTTATGAAAACATATCGCGCCATGGGACTCATCGCTTAACCGGACACAGGCGATTCCGCCAGCAAAAAATAACGAGACGCAAATCTTTTTGCGCCCCGCGGTGAATAAGTTTTGCGATTGGCAAAGCCGGCCGCAGCTCAGGCGACCGGTCAACCTCGCGGCACGGAGCTTACTGCCCCGTGGGAACCTGATCTTCAGGATTGGCGTCAGCCGGAGCCGCAGGCTCCTCGGTGGGAGCGGAGGCGCCCGCACCGCCAAGCTGGTCGAGAACGCCACCCGAACCTTCCGTCTGCTCGCTTCCGGCAGGGATACGGTCCAGAATGTCCGTCGGGCTCGCGCCGTAACGGGCGATCAGCGACAGGGCCAGCGATGTCGCAAAGAACGCCGCCGCCAGAATGGCCGTCGTGCGCGTCAGGGCATTGGCTGCACCGCGCGCGGACATGAAACCGGAACCGCCGCCGATGCCAAGCCCGCCACCCTCGGAGCGTTGCATGAGGACGACGCCAACCAGCGCGACCACGACGATCAGATGAATGACGATGATAACGGTCTGCATGTTTCCTTCCGGCTCTCCGGCTCGAAGCATCCGCCTCAATGCGGACGCGGCTCATTACACGGCTTTTGCCGATTTTCCAAGACCGCTGGAAATCCGCGTCCTGGCGCCTGTAAAATTTTTCCAGAAAACGGAGCCATACGCATCCGTTTTGGAGAGTTTGTGACGGTTTTCGGTCAAACCAGCCGGAATTCCCGAATTCCCGTCAAACCCATCCTCACATAGGCGCTTGCTGCTGTAACGCAAGCGTTTTCTCTGTCTCAGACCGGACAGGCAGCCGCAATCGCCAGAAAATCCACCGCCTTCAGGCTCGCCCCGCCGACGAGCGCGCCATCCACGTGCTCGACCGAAAGCAGTTCCGTCGCGTTGCCCGGTTTGACCGACCCTCCATAAAGAAGCCGCATCGTCCCGGCCTCTTCTCCCAAAAGCTTTTCCAGTTCGCCACGAATGTGCCTGTGCGCTTCGGCAACGTCCTCAACCGTTGGCGTCAAGCCGGTCCCGATGGCCCAGACCGGTTCGTACGCAACCACCGTGTTTTTCGCCTGTGCGCCTTTGGGAACGGACCCGAGAATTTGCCGTGAGAGAACCGAAAGCGTTTCGCCCGCTTCGCGCTGCGCCTTTGTCTCGCCGATACAGATCACCGCCGTCAGTCCGGCACGCCAGGCAGCTTCCGCCTTGTCGGACACGAGGGCGTCGGTCTCGCCGTGATCGGTACGGCGTTCCGAATGGCCGACCAGAACATGGGTCGCGCCGGCATCCGCCAGCATTTCGGCCGAAACATCGCCCGTATGGGCACCGGATGCTGCCGTGTGGCAATCCTGTCCGCCAAGATGAACCCTTCCGCCCAGCGCATCCCGCGCCAGCATCATCAGCGTTGCCGGCACGCATAGAAGGGCTTCGGCGCCATTGAACGATCCCTCGCCTATCGCCTTCAACTCGCCGATATCGGCGCTCATACCGTTCATTTTCCAGTTGCCTGCGATCAGGGGGCGAATTCCGGGCGTCATGGCGGTGTCCTCAACAAAACCAAACTCGGCAGCCTCCCTAGCAAAAACGCGGGCTGATGCAAAAGCAATTGGGATGGCAATTCCCACTCCGCTATCGACACTTGGCGTCTGGGACGCTATTGCGCTTCGTGGGGAACACTGCCCCGAATACACCAAGGAACTTCGGAAAAGCCATGCTCGACAGTCTGAGAAACGCCGCCTCCACCTGGATCGCCAAGCTGCTCCTGGGCCTACTTGTCGTGAGCTTTGCTGTCTGGGGTATTTCCGGCCAGGTTCTGAATGACCAGTCCCGCAACGTTCTGTCTGCCGGCAGCTCCTCGGTCTCCATGCTGGATTTCCGGCTTGCCTATGACCGGCAGATCAACGCTCTTTCACAACAGCTTGGAACCCGCGTCACGCGCGAGCAGGCTGTCGCCTTCGGTCTGGACGATCAGGTGCTGCAGCAGCTTGCCGCCGGCGCCTTGCTGGACGAAGAGGCCCGCCGGCTTGGCCTTGGCCTCTCGGGTGACAAGCTCGCCCAGCTGACTGCGGACGACCCGGCATTCCGCGGGCCCGATGGCCGTTTCGACCGCCAGCAGTTCGATTTCGTGCTGCGCCAGATCGGCATGCGTCCCGAGGACTATCTGAAGAACCGTGAGCAGGTGGCCATTCGCCAGCAGATTGTCGAAGCCGCGACAGACGGCATGAGCGTCCCGGATGAGCTGTTCAAGAATCTCGCGCTCTATCGTGGCGAAGACCGCACCGTCGAGTATCTCGCCGTGCCCCGGGCTCTTGTCGAACCAGTCGCCCAGCCGGACGATGCCACTCTGCAGGCTTGGTTCGATGAGCGCAAGGACGCCTATGCCGCCCCCGAATACCGCAAGTTCAGCTATGTGAAGCTTGAACCCTCCGATATCGCGGACCCGGAAGGCATTTCCGATGTGCAGGTGCAGAAAGCCTATGAGGATCTGCGCGATCGCTACACGACACCGGAGAAGCGCACGATTGACCAGATCGTGTTTTCGGACCGTGCTGCGGCTGAAGCCGCGCTCAAGGACCTGCTGGACGGCAAGAATTTTGCAGATGTGGCAACGGCTGCCGGCAAAAGCAGCGCGGACATCGCCCTTGGTACGCTCTCCCGCGGTGACGTTGCAGACGATGCTGTCGCCGATGCGGCATTCTCGCTCGAGGCGAACCAGTTCAGCGATGTGATCGACGGGGCTTTTGGACCCGTCATCATCTATGTCTCGGACATCCAGCCCGAGGTGGTACAGCCACTAAGCGAAGTCGAGAGCGAGATTCGCCAGGACCTGGCGCTCGAAGAGGCAGCGCGCGTTCTGCTTGATGTTCATGATTCCTATGAAGACGCCCGCGCAGGCGGCGCTTCCATGGCCGAAGCTGCAGAAAGACTGAAGCTTTCCATGCGGACCATCGAGGCCATCGACGCAAGTGCGCGCCGCCCTGATGGAACCATTGTGGGCGACCTGCCCGTTTCGGCCGAGCTTCTGCGCGAGGTTTTCGAAAGCGAAACCGGCATTGAAAATGCGCCGCTCTCCATGGGCGGCAACGGTTTTGTGTTTTATGAGGTCGAGGGCATCACGCCCGAGCGCGACCGTACGCTGGATGAAGTTCGCGATCAGGTCACACAGGACTGGCTGAAGGCGGAAACGGACCGCCTGCTGGCCGAGCGTGCCTCTGCATTCGCCAAGCGTCTTCAGGAAGGTGCGTCGCTGGACGAAATCGCGACCGAAATCGGCCAGGAGAAGCAGGTCAAGCGCGGCCTCAAGCGCAATGCCAACGACGCCGATCTCGGCCAGGCGGGTGTTGCGGCGGTGTTCTCCGTTCCGCGCAACGGAACCGGCGTTTTTGCGAATCCGGCTGGCGACGGCCAGTTCCTGTTCAGGGTCACGGAAGTATTCGAGCCGGCCAGTGCGACGGCGGAGAGCATTCCCGACAATCAGCGCGCCACGATGCGTTCAGCACTTGCCGATGACCTGCTCGACCAGATGGTTACGCGCCTGCAGGGCAAATATCCGGTTACGGTGAACCGGGCGGCCATGCAGGAAGCCCTGAGCTTCTGAGGCGGCAGATGAACGGATTCAAAACCTACATCGCCAAGGTCGCTTCCGGCGCCTCACTGAGCTTTGACGAGGCAAGGCAGGCTTTCGACATCATGATGTCGGGCGATGCGACGCCAAGCCAGATCGGCGGTTTTCTCATGGCTCTGCGCGTGCGCGGCGAGACCGTGGAAGAGATTTCCGGCGCGGTTGCCACGATGCGCGACAAGATGCTGCCGGTCTCTGCTCCCGATGACGCGGTGGACATCGTCGGCACCGGCGGCGATGCCTCCGGCTCTTACAATGTTTCGACCTGCTCGGCCTTCATCGTTGCGGGTGCCGGCGTGCCCGTCGCCAAGCACGGCAACAGGGCGCTCTCTTCGCGGTCCGGTGCGGCTGACACACTGGCTGCCCTTGGCATCAATATCGAGCTGACCCCGCAGGAGATCGCCGATTGCATCAACGAAGCGGGGCTGGGTTTCATGTTTGCGCCCGCCCATCACTCTGCCATGCGTCACGTCGGGCCGTCACGCGTTGAGCTCGGGACCCGCACGATCTTCAATCTTCTCGGGCCGCTTTCCAATCCGGCGGGTGTCCGCCGCCAGCTTGTGGGCGTGTTCGCACCGGAATGGGTGGCGCCAATCGCCGACGTGCTCAAACAGTTGGGCACAGAGTCCGCCTGGGTCGTTCACGGCGCAGGACTGGATGAGATGACGACCGCCGGAACGACGCAGGTTGCGGCGCTCGAGGACGGTGAAATCCGCCATTTTGAGATCACGCCCGAGGATGTCGGCCTGAAGCGGGTCACGATGGCGGATCTGAAAGGCGGCGAAGCGGCGTACAATGCCAGGGCGCTGAAAGCGGTGCTGGAAGGCGAGAAAAACGCCTACCGCGACATCTGCCTGTTGAACTCGGGTGCGGCGCTGGTTGTCGCAGGGCGCGTAAAAACCCTGAAGGATGGCATGAAGCTGGCCGCTGAATCGCTTGACCACGGGCATGCGCTGGCCACCCTGAATCAGCTGATCGAGGTTTCGAACAGGGGAGCCACAACCGGTGACGACTGATATTCTGCGCAGGATCGAAGCCTATAAACGCGAGGAAATCGCCGCGGCCAAGACCACCACGCCTCTGCCCGATCTTGTCGCCAGAACACGCGATGTCGAGGCACCGCGCGGCTTCGCCGATGCACTTCTTCAGAAACAGGCGGCCGGCCGCTTTGGACTGATTGCCGAAATAAAGAAGGCGAGCCCGTCGCGCGGGCTCATTCGGGCAGATTTCGACCCTCCCCGGCTGGCCGCGGCCTATGAAGAAGGCGGTGCTGCGTGCCTTTCCGTGTTGACCGACGGACCTTCCTTTCAGGGTGCGCCTGCGTTTCTCGAAGCTGCCCGCTCCGCATGTGCGTTGCCCGCGCTGCGCAAGGATTTCCTGTTCGAACCCTACCAGGTTTACGAAGCGCGCAGCTGGGGGGCGGACGCCATCCTGATCATCATGGCCAGCGTTTCGGACGATGAAGCCCGGGCTCTTGAAGATACCGCCCTCGAACTCGGCATGGACTGCCTGATCGAGGTCCACGACGAGCGTGAGCTGGAGCGCTCTCTCGAGCTTTCGTCACGCCTCATCGGTATCAACAATCGCAATCTGCGTACCTTTGCAACAAGCCTTGAAACCAGCGAACGGCTGGCTCCGCGCGTGCCTGAAAGCCGGCTGGTGGTTGGCGAGAGCGGCATCTTCACCAATGAAGATTGCCGTCGCCTGGCGCGTGCCGGCATGAACACCTTTCTGGTCGGCGAAAGCCTGATGCGGCAGGAGGATGTCGCCGGCGCAACCCGTGCCCTGCTGGGGCTCGACACGGCACATCCGGCAGGCTGAGCGATGAGCGATGAAACCGGAAAGCTGACGCATATCGGCGCTTCCGGAGAAGCGCATATGGTGGATGTGAGCGGCAAGCAGGAAAGCCGCAGGGAGGCCGTCGCCGAAGGCGCTGTCGTCATGCAGGCGCAAACGCTGGAAGCCATCCTTTCGGGCAATGCCAAAAAAGGCGATGTGCTCGCCACCGCGCGCATAGCCGGTATCATGGGCGCCAAGAAAACATCTGACCTCATTCCGCTATGCCATCCGCTGGCGCTTTCCAAAGTGGTGGTGGAAATTGAGCCGGATAACGCGCTGCCCGGCCTGAGAGTGCGTGCCCGTGTGCGGGTGACCGGCCAGACGGGGGTTGAAATGGAAGCGCTGACGGCCGTCTCCATCACCTGCCTGACCATCTACGACATGGCCAAGGCGCTGGATAAGGGAATGATCATCAGAGACGTTCGCCTTCTCGAAAAGACCGGAGGCAAATCCGGCGACTGGCGCGCACCGGAGCCTTCGGCATGACGCTTCTGCCGGTGGACGAGGCGCTGGAGCGTATTCTCGACGGCGTGAAAGCCCTGCCCGGTGAAATGGTGCCGATCGAAGAGGCAGACGGGCGTGTTCTGGCCGCCCCGCTTTCGGCGATGCGCACACAACCGCCTTTCGACGCGTCGGCCATGGATGGCTACGCCGTGCGGGCTGCGGATGTCGAAACTCCGCGTGCGGTGCGGTTGCGCGTGATCGGGGAATCGGCCGCCGGCAATCGGTTTCATGGCGCGGTCGGCGCCGGCGAAGCCGTTCGCATCTTCACCGGAGCGCCGGTGCCGGAAGGCGCCGATACGATCCTCATCCAGGAAAACGCCGACCTTCTCGACGATGGCAGCATCGAAGCAACGAGCACGGTGGCCAGCGGGCGCCACATCCGCAGGGCCGGGCTCGATTTTGTCGAAGGCGATGTCGTTCTCGAACAGGGGCGCCGGCTCGGGCCGGCCGGTGTCGGTCTTGCTGCCGCCGCCGGCCACGCGATGCTTTCGGTGACCGAGCGCCCGCTGGTTGCCATCATCGCCACGGGCGATGAGCTGGTGCGGCCCGGCGAAACCTGCGGCCCCGATCAGATCGTGGCTTCCAACGGGTTCGCCATTGGGGCTCTTGCCAAAAGCGAAGGGGCCCGGATCCTCGATCTGGGCATTGTCGGCGACGACAGCGCCACGATCACCGCCGCAGTGCAAAGGGCCGCCGCGGCGGGTGCGCATGTGCTTGTAACCCTTGGCGGCGCATCCGTGGGAGCGCGCGATCTGGTGCGGCAGGCCCTGCTCGACGCCGGCATGTCGCTCGACTTCTGGAAGATCGCCATGCGCCCGGGCAAACCGCTCATGTTTGGCCGGCTGGAAGATCGGAACAGCCGAAAACAGGATCCCACTTTCCGGTCCGATGCCCCCGGAACCATGCGGGTGCTTGGCCTTCCCGGCAATCCGGTCTCAAGCCTTGTCTGCGCCCATCTTTTCCTGCGCCCGCTTGTCGCCCGCCTTGGCCAGCGCAGCCATACGCCGGATCTGCGCGCAGCGGTTCTGGCAAGTGCCCTGCGCGAGAATGACGATCGCCGCGACTATATCCGCGCTTCGGTCGCTTCCGGCCCGGAAGGGCTGATCGCAACGCCCTTTTCGCTGCAGGATTCCTCCATGCTGACCACCCTGGCCGCGGCCAATGCGCTTATCGTGCGCGAACCGGGCGCGCCGGCTGCCGAGCCAGGTTCGCGCTGCCGCGTTCTGATGCTGGCATAGCCTCCAGGTATCCGCCGGAGAGCGGCGCTGCAGGGTAGGAAAAATCGGGACCGAGGACCTTACCCGTCGCCGCGCCCGGGAATGGGCAGTGTGACCTCTCTTCCGCCAAATCCATGAACGGAATCGTGTGCGCGGATGGTGACATGGGTGAGCCCGTCAGGCAGCGACACGCCGGACAGGCTGCGGGCAAATGGCTGTTCGCTCACATGCGGGTGCAGGAGTTTGCGTGACCCGAGGACATTGCCGGCATCGTCGACCACGTCCCATTGATCCGCGTAGTGCTCCCACCCTTCATCTGCATGTTCCACGGTGACGTCGAAGCGGTAGGTGCCACCGGTTTCGGCGTGGATTTTCACGTCGACGACGTTCGCTTCACCGGCCATCGCAGCCGGTGTGAACGCCGCAAAAACGATTGAAAATGCGAAAAACCCGGCGCGCCATATCCGGATACCATGGTTACGTCCATGGATCGGGGCGGCACTGCCGGGTTTCAACAAGACCCTGTTCCCGATCAGAACGGGATTTCGTCGTCGAGGTTCTGCGAATAGCCGCCTCCGCCGCCGCCACCGCTGTCAGCAGGACCGGACTGGCCGAAGTCGGAGCTCCGATTGCCGCCGCCACCACCATAGCCGACCTGACTGTCGCCACCCTGCCCGCGCGTGTCGAGCATCTGAAGTTCGCCACGGAACTTCTGCAGCACGATCTCGGTCGTGTAACGCTCCTGACCGTTCTGGTCTGTCCATTTGCGCGTCTGGAGCTGGCCCTCGATATAGACCTTGGCGCCCTTCTTCAGATACTGCTCGGCAACCTTGGCGAGATTGTCGTTGAAAATCACCACATTATGCCATTCGGTGCGCTCACGTCGCTCGCCCGACTGGCGATCGCGCCATGTTTCCGATGTGGCAATCCGCATGTTGACCACCGGATCGCCGGAATTGAGCCGCCGAATTTCCGGGTCGGCGCCCAGATTTCCCACCAGAATGACCTTGTTGACGCTGCCCGCCATAACGCTTCTCCACGCTTGTCCGAAATCTGTCGCGCACCATATCGCAAGCGAAGCTGCCGCGCGCTCTTCGCCTTTGCCCGCTCCGCTGTCGTCCACAGCTCATTTGTTCTTATTATGTTCACATTCGGCGGACATCTGTCAATGCCTTCAAGAGCGCCCTCCGGGACGCCCTCTGCGGCCGCCCCGAACGACGCTTCGGGCCGGCAGATGCAAGGAAAAGCCCCGCCGCCTTCTGGTCGCGCGGGGCTTCGGGTCTTCTGACCCTCCATACCGGGAATGGTTTACCGGTGTCGTCAGGCAGGGCGGTTTCACCAACCCTGTCTTCAAGTCGTTCTGATTTTCGGGGGGCAGCCAGCCGCCAGCGTTGTCATGCCTGCCGGCGAATGCGTTCTTCAGAAACGTCACGCGCCATGGACCGGAACCGAAACACATGCGTCGCGCCATGCGCCGAATGCGTAGCGGACCGATCAGCCAGCTGTGGCTTCGCGATCAAGGCGAAGCCCGGTGGATCGGTCAGGTGGATTCATGCCTTCCTCCTTCTTCGCGTTTCGGACATTTGCTCGGCGTCAGCGTGCTCTAGCGGCGGTGCGCAGCCGATGCGCCCACCGGCGCCTCTTGCGAGCGCTCAAAAGCCGCGAGCGCTGACCGGGGCATACTGCGCCTTCGGGTTTCGCCGGTCAAGCGAATGCCCCGCCATGCCGGCAAATGTGATCGTCTGTAACGATCCGCACGCTCCTGCCAGACACGCTCCTGCCAGAATTGTCAGGAGAACGTTCGGCCTTTGTTCTTTTTGCTTGCCCATCAGCCGGGCAAGCGTGTTAAAGGAAGGACATGCGCCCTTCCGCTCGTTGAGCGGCACTGGCGTATCTGCGGCGAAGCGATATCGGCTGGCGTCTTCCGTGGCGCTGCGGTCGACATTTGCGTGCCGCTTCCTACATGATGCACGGACCGGCATGCTGCCGGCCAATCCGGTTTCTCAAGACAGGCAGCGACGGGGCATGCCAGAACACAAGTCCATTACCATTCGCGGTGCGCGCGAGCACAACCTCAAGAATGTCGATCTCGACCTGCCGCGCGAGAAGCTGATCGTCATGACCGGCCTGTCGGGTTCCGGCAAGTCGTCGCTCGCCTTCGACACGATCTATGCCGAGGGACAGCGGCGCTATGTGGAGAGCCTTTCGGCCTATGCGCGCCAGTTCCTGGAAATGATGCAGAAGCCGGATGTCGACCAGATCGACGGGCTTTCGCCGGCCATTTCCATCGAGCAGAAAACAACGTCGAAGAACCCCCGCTCAACCGTCGGCACGGTGACGGAAATCTACGACTATATGCGCCTGCTTTTCGCACGCGTGGGCGTGCCCTATTCGCCAGCCACGGGCCTGCCCATCGAGAGCCAGACGGTGAGCCAGATGGTCGACCGGGTGATGGCGCTGGAGGAAGGCACTCGGCTCTATGTGCTCGCACCCATCGTGCGCGGGCGCAAGGGCGAATACCGCAAGGAGATGGCCGAACTCCAGAAGAAGGGCTTTCAGCGCGTCAAGGTGGACGGCACGTTCTATGAGATCGCCGAGGTGCCGGCACTCGACAAGAAATACAAGCACGACATCGACGTGGTGGTGGACCGCGTCGTGGTGCGCGACGATCTGGCGACCCGTCTGGCGGATTCGCTCGAAACCTGTCTAAAACTCGCCGACGGGCTGGCGATTGCCGAATTTGCCGACAGGCCGTTGTCCGACGAGGCGACCGCAAAGGGTGGCGGGGCCAACAAATCGAAGAACGAGACGCATGAGCGCATTGTTTTTTCGGAAAAGTTTGCCTGTCCCGTGTCAGGTTTCACGATCCCGGAGATCGAGCCGCGTCTGTTTTCGTTCAACAATCCGGCGGGCGCATGCCCCACCTGCGACGGGCTCGGCAGCCAGCGCGCCATCGATCCGAATCTGGTGGTGCCGGACGACAATGCGATCCTGCGCGAAGGAGCGATTGCACCCTGGGCTAAATCGACCTCGCCCTATTATCTGCAGACGCTGGAGGCGCTGGGCCGCGAATACGGCTTCAAGGTGGGCGACCGCTGGCGCGACCTGCCGGCAGACGGGCAGGACGCGATCCTGAACGGTACGGGCGAGAAGAAGATCGTCTTCGACTATGATGACGGCCTGCGCAGCTACCGAACCACAAAGCCCTTCGAAGGTGTCGTGGTCAATCTCCAGCGCCGCTGGAAGGAGACCGAATCGGCCTGGATGCGCGAGGAAATCGAGCGCTACATGTCGGCCCACCCCTGCCCGGCGTGCGGTGGACACCGCCTGAAGCCCGAGGCGCTGGCGGTGAAGATCGACGGCCTGCATATCGGTCAGGTCACCGAAATGTCGATCCGCAAGGCGGGTGCATGGTTCGAGGATCTGCCTGAGAATCTCAATGACAAACAGAATGAGATCGCGGTCCGCATCCTGAAGGAGATCCGCGAGCGACTGCGCTTTCTCAACGATGTGGGCCTCGACTATCTGACGCTTTCGCGCAATTCGGGCACGCTGTCGGGCGGCGAAAGCCAGCGCATCCGGCTTGCCTCACAGATCGGTTCGGGCTTGACCGGCGTTCTTTATGTGCTCGACGAGCCGTCCATCGGCCTGCATCAGCGCGACAATGACCGGCTTCTCGCAACACTCAGACATCTGCGCGATCTCGGCAATACGGTGATCGTGGTCGAGCATGACGAGGACGCCATTCTGACGGCCGACCATGTGGTCGACATCGGCCCTGCCGCTGGCGTCCACGGCGGGCAGATCATCGCTGAAGGCACGCCGCGCGACATCATGGCCAGTCCGGCCTCCATCACCGGCAAATATCTAACCGGTGCGATGGGGATCAAGATGCCCGAGCAGCGCCGCGAAATCCCGAAGAAGCGCCGCATCCGCGTCGTGGGCGCGCGCGGAAACAATTTGAAGGATGTGACGGCGGAAGTGCCGCTCGGCACGTTTTCCTGCGTCACCGGCGTTTCCGGTGGCGGCAAATCCACGCTTCTGATCGAGACGCTGTTCAAGTCCGCCTCACGCCGTATCATGGGCTCGCGCGAACAGCCCGCCGAGCATGACAGGATCGAAGGGCTCGAACATCTCGACAAGGTGATCGACATCGACCAGTCGCCGATCGGGCGCACGCCCCGGTCCAACCCGGCCACCTATACCGGCGCGTTCACGCCGATCCGCGACTGGTTTGCCGGCCTGCCGGAAGCCAAGGCGCGCGGCTACCAGCCCGGGCGCTTCTCGTTCAACGTCAAGGGCGGGCGCTGCGAGGCCTGCCAGGGCGACGGCGTCATCAAGATCGAGATGCATTTTTTGCCGGATGTCTACGTCACCTGCGATGTCTGCCATGGCAAGCGCTACAACCGCGAGACGCTCGAAGTCACCTTCAAGGGCAAGTCGATTGCCGATGTGCTGGAAATGACGGTGGATGAAGGCGTGGAATTTTTCGCTGCCGTGCCGGCCGTGCGCGACAAGCTGGTCACGCTCGCCCGCGTCGGTCTTGGCTATATCCATATCGGCCAGCAGGCCACCACACTTTCAGGCGGCGAGGCGCAGCGCATCAAGCTTGCCAAGGAACTGTCGAAACGGGCCACGGGCCGCACGCTCTACATTCTGGACGAGCCGACCACGGGCCTGCATTTCCACGATGTGGCAAAGCTGCTCGAAGTGCTGCATGAACTGGTCGACCAGGGCAACACGGTCGTGGTGATCGAGCACAATCTCGAAGTCATCAAGACCGCCGACTGGATCCTCGATCTTGGTCCCGAAGGCGGCGATGGCGGCGGCGAACTCGTCGCCTCGGGCTCCATCGACGACGTGATGGCCGAGCCGCGCAGCTATACCGGCAAATTCCTGAAAGAACTTCTCGAACGCCGGCCCGCCGGCAAGGCACAGGCAGCGGAGTAAACTGATGACCACAGGCACCATTCGCGCCGGCATGGGCGGCTGGACGTTTCAGCCATGGGAAGGCACGTTCTATCCCGACGACCTGCCGAAGAAGCGACAGCTCGAATATGCCTCCCGGCAGGTGCCGACAATCGAGGTGAACGGCACCTATTACGGCAGCCAGAAACCGGCCACCTATGCCAAATGGGCAAGTGAGGCGCCGGATGGGTTTGTCTTTTCGCTCAAGGGAAACCGCTTTGTGACGAATCGCAAGGTTCTCTCAGAAGCATCTGAATCTCTTGAAAAATTTCTTGGTTCTGGCATTTCCGAGATCGGCGAGAAGCTGGGCCCGCTGGTCTGGCAGTTCGCACCGACGAAAAAGTTCGATCCGGAGGATTTCGAGGGTTTTCTGAAACTGCTGCCGCACGAGCGCGACGGTGTGCCTCTCCGGCATGTTCTGGAGGTGCGCAACGAGACCTTCTGTACGCCGGAGTTTCCCCGGCTTGTGCGCAAATACGGCGCGGCGATCTGCTATGCGCATCACAACACCTATCCGGAAATCGCCGACGTGACCGGCGATTTCGTCTATGCCCGCCTGCAGCGCGGCGAGGACGATATTCCGACCGCATATCCTCCCAACGAACTCGATGGATGGGCAAAGCGCGCGAGGCTCTGGGCCGAGGGCGGACAGCCGGACGACCTGCCCCTTATGGACCCGACCTTCACGCCGGAGACCAAGGCGCGCGACGTGTTCGTCTATTTCATCCATGAAGGAAAGATTCGCGCGCCGCATGCCGCCAGGGCTTTCATGGAGCGCGCGGGCTAGATCGCCGTGCGTCCATCCGGACGCACAAAGGACGATCTAGACTATTGATGGAGCATCGGAATAGCCCGAAAACCGGATTCCACTTTTCGGTCCGATGCTCTAGCTCATGCCTGCGTGATTTTATGAGCTGCCTTTGGTGTTCGCTTTAAAGCTCTAATTTTGCTGATTTTTGTTCGCTTCTTTGGCAGCGTTTCGCCTACCTTTGTATGGTCCCAGCCCGCGGGCGGCGCGTGAAAACTGGCGTTGCTCATGCCATGGCCGATGGGGCTCGCTGATCGCATAAG
Organism: Nitratireductor lacus; assembly: GCF_056431025.1. NCBI lineage: Bacteria > Pseudomonadati > Pseudomonadota > Alphaproteobacteria > Hyphomicrobiales > Phyllobacteriaceae > Nitratireductor > Nitratireductor lacus. The sequence continues at coordinate 21,730 of NZ_JBWKMB010000008.1, forward strand.
CGATGTTGAACAGAAGCGCGTCAGACCCCTTTCGTTCAATGCGTATCTCGGCACTGCCACGACGGGCCAGGTCGCGCGCCGTGACTGTGTGTGTGCCATCGACCCCGCAGGGCCGATCGATGCGCGCATCATTGATGACGACAAGATCGACGGCCCCACACAGTTCACGAAGAGACCGTCTCGACATGGGCACATCCCCCTTGGTCACATGGCCGATAATCGCTCCGCTTTCGTGGCGCAGGACGCAGATGGCGTCGTTGCACAGGAAATGATGCGCTGACGCCCGGGCAATGAGTTCGGCAGTGCTCGCGCCGCTCAACCCGTCCGGTTTTCGCACAGTTTCAGTGCCTTCTGCGCGCAGCCAGTTTTCCAGCGAAAAGGCATTGGGACGTTTTCGATTGACAGCGAGCGCGCCATCCTGCGTGCGTACCGCCACGAGGCGTGCGTCCTCGGAGATAAGGACGTCAGGCAGACTGCGTGTCGCTATGAGAAAAAATCCCATCGCCAGGAACGGCAATGCGGCAATCCTCAGCCTCGTTGTGGTCATGGTGAGAACGACGAGTGCCGCTGTCAGGCTCAGTGTGGCGCCAAGCGGTATCGCCCCGGTCGCATCGATGGGGGTTCGCTCCGAGAACCATCGCGCTATGCTCATGACCGTGGAAATGCCCCATCCCATCACGGCCAGCGGCCATCCATCGAGATTGAGCGGCATCGTTGCAATTGCGGCGACGGCGGAGGGCATCACCACCAGGGAAACGACAGGCATCGCCGCCAGATTGGCGCCGAGAGCCAGCGGCGAGGCCCGCTGAAAATGCCAGACGCCATAGAGCGTTGTTGCGGTGCCGGCGATCAGGGATGTGAGCGCAATTCCGCCAATGGACAGGAGAACGAGATGGATGAGCTTCGAAGCGCCTCTCCGCTCGACATATGGCTTTCGGGCGAGCCGCTTCTCGCGGTGCGCGTTCCAGGCCGCATACCCTGCGATCAGTGCGGCCGTTGCCGAGAAAGACATCTGGAAACCCGGGCCGACAACCTCATGCGGCGTCGTGATGATCACTGCCAGTGCCGCAACCGCCAGATTGCGCATGGTCAGGGCAGCACGATCGAACAGCAGCGCCAGCAGCATGACCGCGAGCATCAGAAAGCTGCGCTGCGCCGCCACACCGCTGCCGGAAACGAGCAGATAGAAGAAACAGACAAGCAGCGCCGCTGCGGCAGCGTATTTGCGCACGGGATGGCGAGAAGAAAAACCCGGGAACAGGGCAAAGCCCAGCCTTGCGGTTCCGATGATCGTGAAAGCTGCAAGCGCCATGTGCAGACCCGAAATGGCAAGGACATGCGCAAGCCCGGCGCGGCGCAGGTCTTCATTGTATGCTTCGGGAATGCCGCCTCTCATGCCCGTGATCAACGCCGCTGCAACCTCGCCTTCGGCCCCGCCCACCCGCTCGCGCAGCCGCGCGGCCAGGCCTTCCCGCAGTCCCTGCAGCGTGGACGAGATCCGCTGCACCCACTGCCGCGCGCCGGGCAACGGCTCGATCTCCACAGGTTCGGGATCGCGCATGAAAAAGCCCACGGCCCCGAGCCCGTCAAAATAGCTCTCGAAAGAAAAATCATAAGCGTGTGGCCGCACCGGCCCTGAGGGTGTCATCAGGCGCACGAGGCCCCCGATCCCGTCACCCGGTCTCAGCCCGGCCGGGATGGAGCGCGCCGACAGGCGCGCCCGCGCCGGTGCATAACGCAACTGCGGGCGTCTGGTGGACACCACATCCACTGTCAGGCGGAAACGCCCATTCGCACGATGCTCAATGCTGATGACGCGGGCGGTGAGCCGGGTGGTCACGTCGGCGCCGAGCATGGGCGTACCGGCCCGCCAGCTCTCCACTTTGGCGCAGGCGAGCCCCAGCAGAACGATGAGGGCTGCAAGAAAGGCACCACGCAGGAGCGGCTTTCCCGCGGCCAGGAATGCCACAAGGGCAAGCGCGAGCAGACCGCAGACAACGGCATAGGCCGGAGGCTCGACCGGCAAGGCGAAATAAGCGAGCGCGCCACTGCCCAGCAGGACAGGAAGCCAAAGGAACAAAGTGCCTCTTGCCGCTTCCCGCGAAAGCGCGGCACGCATATCTGCATTCAGACGCTTGCCGAGCGGGGCGACGAGGCCATGGATTCGCGCTGCGACCGGCGCATGCGCACGGCGCGCCGGCGACACCACAATGTCCTGCGTTGCGTCTTCAGCTTCCGGCGTCTGCGTGCCGACGGCGAACTGCGCCCGCTCGTCGCTCTCCGCAATCGCCAGTTTGCCCCCCATCGGCCTGGCCTCCCGTGCAATGCTTGCGCCCGGACCGTTCTATGCTACATGACAGCCAACCGAAGGCCACCTGCGGTATCACACACCCCAGCGGATCGTGAGACCGCGCCAATTCCCGGGATAGATTCATGACCACACCCGTCGTCACGCGCTTTGCACCCTCACCCACCGGATTTCTTCATATCGGCGGTGCGCGCACGGCCCTTTTCAACTGGCTCTATGCGCGCCACACCGGTGGAAAAATGCTGCTGCGCATCGAAGACACGGACCGGCAGCGCTCGACCGATGAGGCCACGGCGGCCATTCTGGACGGGCTTGCCTGGCTGGGGCTCAACTGCGACGGAGAACCGGTCTCGCAGTTCGAGCGGGCGGACCGGCATCGCGCGGTCGCCGAGGAACTGGTCGCCAAGGGCGAGGCCTATTACTGCTACAGCTCCCAGGAAGAGCTTGAGGCGATGCGCGAGAAGGCGCGCGCCGAGGGCCGCCCGCCCCGCTATGACGGCACCTGGCGCGACCGTGATCCTTCAGAGGCTCCCGAGGGCGTCAAGCCCGTGATCCGCATCAAGACGCCCCGGGACGGCGAAACCGTGGTCGAGGACCAGGTACAGGGCACGGTGCGATTTCCCAACAAGGATCTCGACGATTTCATCATCCTTCGCTCCGACGGTTCGCCGACCTACATGCATGCCGTCGTGGTCGACGATCACGACATGGGCGTCACGCACATCATCCGCGGCGACGATCACCTGACCAATGCCGCGCGCCAGACGGTGATCTACAGGGCCATGGGCTGGGAGGTGCCGGTGATGGCCCATATCCCGCTTATTCATGGGCCAGACGGCGCCAAGCTCTCCAAGCGCCACGGCGCGCTCGGCGTCGAGGCCTATCGGGAGATGGGATATCTACCCTCCGCCCTGCGCAACTATCTGGCACGGCTCGGCTGGAGCCACGGAGATGACGAGATCATGTCCGACGAGGACATGATTCGCTGGTTCGACATCGTTGACGTGAACAAGGGCGCCGCGCGTTTCGATTTCCAGAAGCTGGAAGCGCTGAACGGCGTGCATATGCGGCAGATGGACGATGCGAAGCTGCTCGACGTGCTGGTCGGCACATTGCCATATCTCGACGGTGGGAGAGCGCTTCTCGACGCACTCGACGAGACGCGGAAAAACCAGCTTTTGCAGGCCCTTCCCGGCTTGAAAGAGCGCGCCAAGACTCTCGTGGAACTCGTTGATAGTGCGGGCTTTCTTTTCGCAGAGCGACCACTGTCGATCGACGAGAATGCTGCACAGCTGCTTGACGAGAATGCACGCCAGCTGCTTGCGGAAATTCTTCCCGTATTGCAAAATGTCGGCGATTGGACCCTTGCGAACATCGAAGCTGCTGTCCGCGTCTTTGCGGAACAGACCGAACGCAAGCTTGGCAAAGTTGCCCAACCCTTGCGGGCAGCGCTCGTCGGGCGCACCACATCGCCAGGCATCTTCGATGTTCTCTCCGTTCTTGGGCGAGAGGAGAGTTTGGCGCGCATCCGCGATCAGGCTGCCTAGCTTCGTCCCGCAAAGGACCTGGCTGGCGGAGCGGGTTCGATCACCGAGAGCGTGCTGCACTGCAATATTCAGATGCTGCACGCGCTTGGCACCACGGGGGAAATGCGTTAGCTATTTCGCGCGCTCGACCGCCGGCCATTTTTATTTGGGCGACAGTTTTCTGGCGCCAAGTTCCTTGAAGTGAGAGGTGATTGCGATGACCAAACCAACTGCGAAGCTGGAAATTGGCGGCCAGGAAGAAGGGCACGAATTCGAGATTTTGAAGGGCAGCGTGGGCCCGGATGTCGTCAACATCGCCTCGCTCTACAAAGACACCGGCATGTTCACCTACGATCCGGGCTTTACCTCGACCGCAAGCTGCGAATCGAAGATCACCTATATCGACGGCGACGAGGGAATTCTGCTGCACCGCGGCTATCCGATCGAACAGCTTGCCGAACATGGCGACTTCCTTGAGACCTGCTACCTGCTGCTCTACGGCGAACTGCCGACCAAGGCGCAGAAAGAGGATTTCGACTATCGCGTGACGCACCACACCATGGTGCATGAGCAGATGAACCGCTTCTTCACCGGTTTCCGCCGCGATGCGCATCCGATGGCCGTCATGTGCGGCGTGGTCGGTGCGATGTCGGCCTTCTACCACGACTCGACCGACATTTCCGACCCGCATCAGCGCATGGTGGCGAGCCTGCGCATGATCGCCAAGATGCCGACCATCGCCGCCATGGCCTACAAATATCACGTGGGTCAGCCGTTCGTTTATCCCAAGAACGAGCTCGGCTATGCCGCCAACTTCCTGCACATGTGCTTTGCCGTGCCGTGCGAGGAGTACAAGGTGAACCCGGTTCTGGCGCGCGCAATGGAGCGCATCTTCATCCTGCACGCCGATCATGAGCAGAACGCCTCCACCTCGACGGTGCGTCTGGCCGGTTCTTCCGGTGCCAATCCGTTCGCCTGCATCGCAGCCGGCATCGCCTGTCTCTGGGGCCCGGCCCATGGCGGCGCCAACGAGGCTGCGCTCAACATGCTGGACGAGATCGGTTCCGTCGACCGCATTCCCGAATTCATCGACCGCGCCAAGGACAAGAACGATCCGTTCCGCCTTATGGGCTTCGGCCACCGGGTCTACAAGAATTACGATCCGCGCGCGAAGATCATGCAGAAGACCTGCCACGAGGTGTTAAGCGAACTGGGCATCAAGGACGACCCGCAGCTCGACATTGCCATGGAGCTGGAGCGCATTGCGCTGACGGATGAGTATTTCATCGAAAAGAAGCTCTACCCGAACATTGACTTCTATTCCGGCATCACGCTGAAGGCGCTGGGCTTCCCCACCACCATGTTCACGGTGCTCTTCGCGCTCGCGCGCACCGTTGGCTGGATCGCCCAGTGGAAAGAGATGATCGAGGATCCGAAGCAGAAGATCGGCCGCCCGCGCCAGCTCTATACGGGCGCTACGCAGCGCGACTACGTGCCGATCGCCAAGCGCTGATTCCTTATAGGATGCGACGAAGCCCCGCCGTTTTTCGGCGGGGCTTTTTCTTTATGGAGCGGCTCTGGCTTCCAGCGTGAGATGCGGCAGCCCGTTGGATGTCCGCTCGCGGGAATGCCCGTCCGGACCGACAGTTCCGCGAATGCGTTTGCGGTGGTTGGAGAAGCTGTCGAACGTGACGACGTCCACGGGTTCGTCCAGGTCGATCACGACGCGAAACCAGCCGGGGCGCAGCCTTTGCGAAGCGATCAGGGTTCCCTCAAACGGCCGCGAGAGATAGGTCCCCTGCACGCGCTGCCCGGGAGTCCATGCATCAGGCCCATTCTGCCCGATTGCCGCGCAAAGCGTGTTCCAGTCACGATATCCATGCTGGTGCGCGATGGTTTCGAGCGCCTGCGCATGCGTTACGGTGCGGCCGCGATCCTTCAGATGCTGACGCAGGCGCTTTGCGAGCGCCTTTGCCTCCGCCATGGTCGGCAGTCCGGGATTCATGCCTGCTCTCCCCTCACCGCCGGGAAAAGCCCCCATCCCAGCCTGTTTCCCCGAGCCGTGCGGTAAAGCACGATGACGGTGAGGACGAAAAGCATCGCTTCGGCAGACGGCCCGGCAACCCAGATACCGGCCTCGCCGAAAATTGCGGCGAGCGCGAAGGTGAGCGGGATCGCAAAGAGATATGGCTTCGAAAGACCGAGCACCGCCGCCCGGCCCGCATCACCGATCGCCTGAAAATGCATCGCGATCATCATCAGCGGACCAGTGGCGAAGAACAGGCCTGTCATCACGGGAAGGATGCGCGCCACTTCGGCCACGACCGCTCGATCCCCGACGAAGGCTTGCCCGATCGCAGAGGCGAAACAGGCCATCAGAACCTGAAGCGCAAGGCAGTAGACGAAGGCGACAACAACAGCGAATTGCAGGCTCCTGTTCACCCGCAACAGCCTGTCCGCGCCGAAATTGTTGCCCGTGATCGTCTGCATGGCATGGCTCAATCCAAGAAGCGGCAGGAAAGCGAAGGTCATGACCCTCGTTATGATCCCGTATGCCGAAACGGTGGTCCCATAGCCCGGCGCCCCCACCCACTGAAGTGCTGTAAGGATTGTTGCCGACCCCAGCGCGAGGCCGATAAAATTCAGGCTCTGCGGCGCGCCGAGTGCCAGGATGCTTGCCCAGCCTCCATGCAGCCCGTGGCGCACAAGCACGGAAAGAGGCAGTTGCGTCCGGCCCCGCAGACGAAAGGCAAGAATTCCGGCGAATGCGAGCGCCTGCGCGAGTGCGGTTCCATAAGCAGAACCAGCAACCCCCATGCCTAAACCGGCGATCAGCATGTAGTTGAAGCCGATATTGGCGATTGAGACGAGCAGGCTCATCGCGGCCATCAGGTTGACGCGCCCCTCATTGCGCAATGCGTCTGAGTTGACGGAAAGCAGGAACAGTAGGGGTGAAAAGAAGACCGTGATCCGCAGATAAACCAGCCCCATCTCCGCCAGTTCCGGCGAGCCGCCGGCAATAAGCACGGAGATCGCCGGTCCGAACGGAAGGAAAAGCAGCATCAGAAGAAGGCTGACAAAGAGCGCGAGCCCGTGCGCGCCGGCGAACACTCTGCCTGCCGCCTGTGTTTCGGCCGCGCCAAGACGACGGGCCAGAAGGCTCGACATGCCGCTCGAAACAAGCGTCGCCAGTGCGACGACGAGCATATAAAGCGGAAACATGAGCGTGACGGCGGCCAGCGCATCCGGTCCGACGAAATGCCCGAGGAAGAGCGCGTCGCAGACAGCAAGCAGTCCGTTCATGCCCATCACGAAGATGATCGGAAGCGCGGTACGCGCATAGATGGGTCCGAGAGGACCTTCGGTGAATGCGTTGATGGGTTTTTCAGACAAATCCCCGTTCTCCTGTCGCAAGAGCCGCGCTGAAAAGGACGGGGTCCGCATTGCCATCCGCGCGACATGCGTGGAGGAGGATCGAAAAGGTCTGAGGCAGAACTTCACCGTGACATGATGTCAGCGGACGGCAGGCGTCTGCAGCCGATCCGCTCTCTAGCCGGAAGCCGCCTCGACGTCAATGATCTGCGTGCTTTGCGAGCCTGTTGCCGGAAAAGCCTGCAAAATCTCAGGCGGCGCCTGAAACATGCCGGAGAACCACCTGCGCAGCGATCTCACCGGACGGTCGTGCGGTGGCCAGTGCGTCGGCGATCTCCTGGAAGCCAGCCATCTGCGCGGCCCGACCCGGCTTGTCGTCCCACAATGTCGTGATCTGGCGGGCCAGATAGGACGGCCGGACATATTGATTGAAATGCTCAGGCACGACCGGCCAGCCGGCAATCAGGTTTGGCAGGGCCGCCGACCACACGGTGATCAGTGGAATGAGCGCACGCGCCACGAAATCCGTCTTGTAGCAAAGAATGGTCGGCACACGGGCCAGGGCCAGCTCCAGCGAGACGGTTCCGGAGCATGCCAGTGCTGCATCGGCCTCGTCAAACGCCTGCCATTTGCGTTTCTGATCGAGGATGATTTCGGGCTTTTTGGGCCAGTCCTTCACCGCAGCCTCGATCATGGATGAGACGTGCGGAACGGTGGGCATCAGCACACGGAAATCGTGACCGGCCTCATGAAGGTGGCGCACGGTTTCCCCAAAAGGCTGGAGAAGACGCGAGACCTCGCCACGGCGCGATCCGGGCAGGAGAAGCAGCGACCGCTGTTCGTCAGGCGCTTTGGCCGCCCCAGACAGATGCGCCTGCGCCGCTGCCAGGATGTTCGGGTCGCTTGCCAGACGATGGCCGACAAAGGTGCCGGCTGAGCCGCCGAGCCGTTCCAGTTCGGCGGGTTCGAACGGCAGAAGACAAAGCACCTCGTCGACATGCGGGCGCATGGCGGGCGCCCTTCCCGGCCGCCATGCCCAAACGCTCGGGCAGACATAATGGATGATCGGGATGGAAGGCGCGAGCGCGCGCACCTTCTTTGCGACGCGGAGGCTAAACTCCGGACTGTCGATGGTGATCAGGCAGTCGGGCCCTGCATCTGCAACGGCTTTTGCCGTCTGGCCGATGCGGCGTATCAGTCGAGGCAGATCGCGCACAATGGCGCTCACCCCCATCAGGGCAATCTCTTCGGCATCAAAGATCGACTCCAGCCCCTGCGCGATGAGCCCTCGCCCGCCAACACCCAGAAGCTCGACGTCCGACCCGCTTTCCCGACGCAGCGCCTCTATGAGGTCTGCACCCAGAAGATCCCCGGATTCCTCGCCGGCAACGATGGCAATCTTCAAAGGGCGGCGCTCAACGCTCATCGTGCGCCTCCGGATCGAGCCCGATCACGAACAGGCCGTGCTCGTCTGCCAGCCCGATCGTGGTCGCATAGTCCAGGATCAGCGAACGCCCGGCCTCGACGCCGACGCCGGCGAGCCCGGCGGCATGTGCCGCCCGTATCGTATCGGGGCCTATGGTCGGCATGTCGGCGCGTTTCTCCTGATCCGGCTTGACGCACTTCACCAGTGCGCCGCCCGCCTTTCCCGCAAGGCGCCCATGGTTGCGCATGCAGCGCATCCGCTCAAGCAGCCCTGCGGTTCCCTCAATGCCTTCCAGCGCCACGGCACGGCCGCCCACGGCGATGGCGGCCTGACCGATGTCGAGCGCACCGATCATGCGGGCTGCCTCGTAGGCGGCGGCCAGGTTTTTCCTGTCGGAGGCCTTTGGCCCGCTGCGGGTCATGACCCCTTCGGGCGCGAGAAGCTCCGGTGCAATCTCGTGCGCGCCCAGAACGCGAATGCCTTTGGATTCGATATGCGCAATGACCGCGCGCAGGAGACCATCGTCGCCCTTTGCATAGGCTGCCAGGAGTTTGGGAAGAGCGCGAAACACGTCCCATCCAAGCCTGACCTTCAGGATCGGCGGTCGGCGGCTTACGCCCCCGGCAAGCACGAGATGGGTCACGCCCGCGCGCTTGAGCCTGGGCAGGAACAGTCCCAGACGCTCGGCCGGCGCCGGCCATAGATCGAACTCGGCAACATTCTCGCCATCCAACCAGTCCGCCTCGCCTTCAATGGCAACGACGAGCGGCCTGTGCCCGCCCTTGACGAGCGTGCGCACCACATCCCGCGGCAGGGCTCCGCTGCCGGCGACGACCGCAACACGGGCATCGCGCGGCAGAACCGGGTGGTTTTCAGGCTGTGTCATCATCCTCGGACGCGCCTTTGCCACGCGCCGGGAGTGTGAAATGGCGCTTGTCCCTGCCGGAAACGAAGGCAACAATGTCGCCGATCAGCTCCGAAGAGGGATAAGCGTTCCGGACAGCGACGGCGTTTTCTTCCAGCGATGCCCCTTCCGCAAAGAGCATCCTGTAGGCCCTGCGCAGGGCCGCAATGTCCTCGCGCGGCATGCCCGAGCGTTTGAGACCGACAAGGTTGAGGCCACGCAGGCGCGCCCGGTCCCCGACCGCCATGCCATAGGGGATGACATCGCCCACCACAGCGGCAAATCCGCCCAGAAAAGCGTGATGGCCAATGCGTACGAACTGATGAACCGCGGCATAGCCCGAAATGATCACATGATCGCCGATCTCTGCATGCCCGCCGAGACCGGCATAGTTGGCCATGGTCACGTGGTTGCCGACATCACTGTCATGCGCGACATGCGAATAGGCCATGAAAAGGCCGTGTGAGCCAACCGTCGTCCTGCCGCGGCTTGTGTCCGTTCCAGCGTGAAAGGTCACGCCCTCGCGTATCACGCAATTGGCGCCGACATCGAGCGTGCTCCTGCCACCCTTGTGCCTGAAGTTCTGCGGCGGAGCGCCGAGAACGGCCTGCGGGTAGACCTGGCAGGCCTCGCCCAGAGTCGTGTCGCCCATGATCGTCACATGGCCGATCAGTTCCACGTCGTCATGAAGCCTGGCGCCCGAAGACACATGGCAAAACGGGCCGATGCGAACCCCTTCGCCCAGTTCAGCACCGGGCTCGATAACAGCCGAAGGGTGAATGACAGTTTCGCGCGCCATAAAATTCCCGTCAGCTCGCCTGCTCAACGGACATCATCGCCGAGATGACCGCCTCGGCAACCTTGGCCTCGTCCACCTTTGCGACGCAATCGAACTTCCAGATGCTGCCGCGCTGCTTGACCTTCGTCACGTGGATCTCGAGACGGTCGCCGGGCACGACGGGCTTGCGGAACTTGGCATTGTCGATGGTCATGAAATAAACGAGCGAAGGGGTTTCGTCGCCGGCATTGTTGATGCAGATCGCACCGGCGGTCTGCGCCATTGCCTCGACGATCAGAACCCCCGGCATGACCGGCTGCGCCGGAAAATGCCCCGTGAAATGAGGTTCGTTCATCGTGACATTCTTGATGCCGATGGCCGAACGGTCACCGTCGATCTCGACAATCCTGTCGACCAGAAGAAACGGGTAACGATGCGGAAGCAGCCGCATCAGATCCATGATGTCCAGGCTTTCAAGCGTGGTCGAAGCGGTGTCACTCATCCCCGTCCCTCATTCTCTTTCTCTTCCCGTCTACCAGCCCCCGCAAGGCAGCCAGCTCGCGAAACGCCTCGCGTATCGGCTGGGCGGGGGAACCGGCCCAGCGCTCGCCGGCCGGCACGTCGTTCATGACGCCGCTCGACGCGGCAAGCTGCGCACCGGTGCCGATATTGATGTGGTCGGCTATACCGACGCGGCCGCCCAGCATGACGAAATCACCCAGCGTCACAGAGCCCGAAAGGCCGCAATTGCCGGCAATGACGCAGCTACGGCCGATGCGGACATTGTGCGCCACCTGGACGAGGTTATCGATCTTCGTGCCCTGCCCGATGACCGTATCCACGAGTGCGCCACGATCAACGGTGGTGTTGGCGCCGATCTCGACATCGTCCTGAATGACGACCCGGCCGATCTGCGGCAGTTTTTCCAGTCCCCTTGCGCCCGGCAGATAGCCGAAACCGTCCTGGCCGATCCGCACACCGGCATGGAGGATGACGCGATCGCCGATCATGGCGCACTGGACCGAGGCCCCGGGGCCGACATAGCTGTCCCGGCCAATCCGGGTGAATGCACCGATCACGGCGTTGGGCGCTATGGTCGTGCCGCGTCCGATCATGACGCCCGCGCCGATGACGGCGCCGGGCTCCACAATCACACCATCCTCGAGAACCGCATCGGCCGCCACGCTCGCCCGTGCGGATATGCCGGTCTCGCCGGTCATTGATCCGGGGCTCATGGCCTGAGGAAAGAGAAGCCGTGTGATCTCGGCGAATGCGACCTGCGGTTTGTCGGCGATCAGAACCGCAACAGTATCGGGGCAATGGCCTGCCGCCTCGCGCTTGCACAGGACAGCGGCGGCTGTCGTGTTTCGCACGAGCTCGGCGTTGCGTTTGCCCTCGATAAAAACGAGCATGCCGGCCCCGCCCTCGGACGCGGCGGCAACGCCCTCGATCACGACCTCTGCAAGCTCGGGGCGAACAAGCTCGGCTCCCGTCAGCGAGGCAACCTCGCCTGCCGTGATGCGGCGTGCGGGAGGAAAAAAATCAGGGTCCTTCATGGAAACCTTTCGCCCGGGCCCACAGGGCCCGGGCTAAACGGAACTGCTCCAGCAACACGCAACGGCTAGAAGCGTGTCGAAATACCGAAGTTGAAATGCTCCACGTCGTCCGACTCTTCCTTCAGGACGGGGTAGGCATAGTCAACACGCAGCGGACCGAAGGGCGACGCCCAGATCAGACCGGCGCCCACGGAGGCGCGCCACTGCAGATCGGTTCCGATCGCGCCGGCAACATCGCTGCCGTAGAGCGTGGCGGCATCGGCGAAGACCGCGCCGCGAAGGCCGAAGCTCTCGGGCAGGATCGGGAACGGGAACTGGGCTTCGGCGGAAGCGTTGAAATAGGTCTTGCCGCCGATGTGATCGATGCCCGAACCGGAAGACTTCTGATAGGGGCCAATGCCGTTGTAGTCAAAGCCGCGAATGATGCGGTCGCTGCTCGAGAAATGATCGAACACGCGAAGATCGCCATCAAGCGCCTGAATGTGACCGGCGCCGACCGTGAACAGGCCGACCAGATCAAGCTCTTCCGACAGCGTGTGGTAATAGGTGCTGCGCGCGGTGGCCTTGACGAACTTGGCATCGCCACCGAGACCGGCAACCTCGAGCGTCAGGTTCGCATAAAGACCCGAATGCGGGTTCTTCATGTCGTCGATCGTGTTGTAGATCAGCGAACCGCTGACCGACGACTTGATCCACTTCTCCTGACCGATCGCTTCGACGAGCGCCGGAGCGAGGTTACACGTGGCGGAGGTCGGGTCTACGCAAACGCCGATGCCCGTATATTCCTCCTGGGAGAGGTTGTAGGCGAGCTGTGTGGACAGCGCCTCGGTGATCGGAAGACCGAAGCGGACCGTCGCACCCGTCGTGTCGCGCTCATACTTGTCGTCGAACTTGCGGGTGCGGCGATAGACGTCGAAACCTGCCGAGATGCGGCGACCGAGGAAGTATGGCTCGGTGAACGAGAACGAGTAATCGCGCGAGTTCTTGCCGCCGCCGGCAGCAACGCGGACATACTGACCGCGACCAAGGAAGTTGCGCTCCGTGACGGAGCCTTCCACGGAGAAGCCACCGCTGCTGTCGACACCGCCGCTGGTCGAATAACCGGCGCCGATGGAGAATTCACCCGTCGACTTCTCGACCACATCAACCACCAGGACAACCTGATCGGGCTGCGATCCCGGCACGGTCGAGATGTTGACCGTCTGGAAGAAGTTGAGCGCTTCAAGGCGACGCTTGGCACGCTGCACCAGAACCTGGTTGAAGGCATCGCCTTCGCTCAGGTCGAATTCGCGGCGGATCACATAGTCGCGGGTGCGCTGGTTGCCGCGGATTTCGATGCGCTGGATATAGGCGCGCGGTCCCTCATCGATCGAATAGACGACATCGATCTCGCGGGTTTCGAAATTGCGGTTGCCGCGCGGCGTGACCTGCGCGAAGGCATAGCCCATGCCGGCGACGTGCTCGGTCAGGGCGATGATGGAATCTTCAACATTCTTCGCGCTGTAGACGCTGCCCTGACGGGTTTCGACCTGCGAGCGCAGGGTCTCCGGATCGATGCCGGAAATCGTGCTCTCGATGCCGATATTGCCAAAGCGATAGCGCTCGCCCTCTTCCACCGTGAAGGTGAGTGTGTAGGCGTTCTCGGTTTCGTCGAGATCGGCCGTCGCTGAAATGACGCGGAAATCGGCATAGCCACGATTGTAGTAGAAGCGACGCAGGGTCTCTTCGTCCGCGCGCAGACGGTTGTCGTCATAGATGTCGTTGCGCAGCAGGAAGGAAAGGAAATTCGACTGTTTCGTCGAAATCACATCCTTCAGACGACCATCACGGAATGCGTTGTTACCGACGAAATTGATCGCGGCAATCTTCGTACGTCCGCCTTCCTGTACCTCGAAGATGACGTTGACGCGGCCATCCTCGAGTTCCTGCGTGCGGCTGCTGACGGTCGCGTCATCGCGGCCGATGCGCCGATAGGCTTCACGAATGGTCTCCTCGTCAGCCTGAAGCGCCTGATTGGAGAAGGACTTGCGTGGCTGCAGCTGGACGGCGCGCGCCAGGTTGGCGTCCTTGATCTTCTTGTTGCCCTGGAAAATCACCTGGTTGACGATCGAGTACTCGTCGACCGTGACGATCAGCGCCCCGCCCGACTGGCTGATCGAAACATCAGCGAAAAGGCCGGTGGCAAACAGGCGTTTGACGGCATCATTCACATCGTCCTGCGAAAACGAACGTCCCGGGCGGATGCTGATATAATTGCGAATGGTTTCCGCGTCGACGCGGCGGTTTCCACGCACCTCGATACGGCTGACCGTAGCGGCCTCGGCCGCCTCTATCGTGGCAAGCTCGACGGCGATTGTCCCCGTCATCGCCAACCCCGCCGAAAGGGCCACTGCCGAAACGGCGTTCTTAAAGCTCGAAGATGCCTTCATTGGGCCTGAAAACCTCTATTCTCTTTGTCCCCGCAGCGAGAAATAGGAACAATCTTGCAAAGCAGCTAACCTAATAGCCAGATTTTCCCTACACGCAAGCCTTCTGGTTAATTTGCGTTTACGAACCACCGCTTAGTGGCATTCGCGTCACGCCAAAATCGAAGCCATGGTAAATATCGTCTCAATTTTTACACATTTTGCCTTCCCGAGCCTCCCTAGCACCCAAACAGGTCGTTCCAAAAAACAAACCCCATGAATGCGAGAACGGCGAACAGACCAACACGGTAAACCGCGTCCATGACCCTCTCGGACACGGGACGGCGCATCACAGCTTCTATGGCGTAGAACACCAGATGCCCGCCATCAAGGGGGGGAATGGGCAAAAGATTAAGAACGCCTATCCCGACTGACAATAATGCAACAAGTTGCACCAGCCATTCGAACCCGAGTTGCGCGGCCTTTCCGGCCATGTCTGCGATCTTGACCGGGCCGCCAAGCTGGCAGCGGTCTTCCCGGCCGGCCACGAAGCGCTTGAGAAACTGGCCGGTGCGGTAGATCACATAGCCGGTTTCACGCACCGCTTCACCGAGCGCCTCGATGGGACCGAACTCGATCAGGCGGGGCTGGCCCATCTCCTGATCGTTGACGACACCGATCACGCCAATCCGCACTGTGTTGCCCAGGGCATCCTTCTGTTCGAGAAGCTCAGGCGTGGCTTTCAGGACCACTTCCTCTTCGCCCCGGCGAACAATGAAGGCCAATTCATCGCCTGCGCGCCCTGAAACGATACGCTGGACATCGCCGAAGGTGCGCACCTGGGTGCCATCGACGGAGACAAACCGGTCGCCGGGCTGAAATCCGGCGATGGCCGCAGGCGTATCCGGTCGCACTTCAGCGACCATCGGCTCCATGACATACCGACCGAAGCCAGCAAACATGACCGCGAACACGGCAATGGTCAGAAGAAAATTGAAGAACGGACCGGCAAACACCGTCGCCGCGCGCTTCCAGACCGGCTGGGTGTGGAAGGCGACCCGCAGCTCTTCCGGCGACAAATGCCCGGTTGATTCGGGGTCGGGCGTGCTGGTGACCGACATGTCGCCGGTGAACTTCACATATCCGCCAAGCGGTATGGCCGACAGTTTCCAGCGCGTACCGTGCCGGTCGTTGAAACCGAAAAGCTCTGGCCCGAAACCGATCGAAAACGCCTTCACGCCAATGCCGCACCAACGACCGACGAGATAGTGTCCCATTTCATGAACGAAGACGACCACGGTCAGAACGAACAGGAACGGGATGATCGTCCCGACCAGCAGGCCGTTCGTGCTGAAGATGGAGGCAAGAAAATCGATCACGTCTTTCTCATTCGATCACGGTGTGCTTCAGCGCTTCAATCTGGAAGATCCTTACGACTTTCAGAAGGTCCGCTGCATTGTTCCAATAAGTTGCCGGTTAACACGGTCGCGCGCCGCAGAGGAGCCTCCCGAATCCCGACTTCTCCACACTCCATGCCATCGCGGCCGATCCAAGGCAAATGGTTACGGTTTCCTCAAAAGTTGAAAAGGGCGTGAGCCGGAGATTCCGCCCCGCCGAAAAGAGCAGCCAGCAGATAGAGGGCGAGTGCAGCCGCCATCAGCCCGTCCACGCGATCCATAACGCCGCCATGACCGGGGATGAGATTGCTGGAATCCTTCACCCCGCTGCGCCGCTTCAGGGCCGATTCGAAAAGATCGCCGATCTGAGAAATCACGGCGAGCACGAGCGCGATCAGGGCAATCAGCAACACGCCGTGGACCGCACTCTCATGAAACGCAAAGGCTGCACCGGCTAGAACGGCAAACACCGTGCCGCCGACAGCGCCGCTCCACGTCTTTCCGGGGGAAATGGAAGGCGCGAGTTTCGCTCCGCCGAGAGTGCGTCCGGTGAAGTAGGCCATGACATCGGTGGTCCACACGACAGCGAACAGAAACAGGATCGCAAACAGTCCCGACTGGTCATCGGCGCGCAAATGCACGAGCGCCAGCGCGGGGGCGGCCGCATAGGCGAGACCTGCAGCCGTTCCCAGCCCGGAACCCGACATCCAGCCATGCAGGGCAAGCACGAGAAGTGCGGCAGCAAGGACAAGAAACAGGATCGTCGCGGGCTGGCCGAGAATCATCACAAGCATGACCCCGGCCAGGAGCGCACCGGCAATAGCCGTATGCACGCCGGGACCGGGGCGCATGGCGCACCATTCATAAAAAATCGCGCCGGCCATGGCCGCAGACATCAAACGAAAAGGCAACCCGCCAAGATAGGTGATCAAGAGAACGGCGAAACCCAGAACAATCGCCGAGATGATCCGCAATTGCAGATTGCTGCGCTTTGGGCGGGGCGCCGGCGCCCCCTCCTCCCCACGCCCGCTCATAGGACGGCTTCGCGCGCTCCGACGCCGCCGAAGCGGCGCTCGCGGGCATTGAAGGTGGCGATGGCTGTTTCCAGATCGGCGCGGCCGAAATCCGGCCAGTGGCACGGCAGAAAAACAAATTCGGCATAAGCCGCCTGCCAAAGCAGGAAATTCGACAGGCGCTGCTCGCCGCTCGTGCGGATGATCAGATCGGGATCGGGAATGCCGGCTGTGTCGAGGTACCCGCCGAACGAATCGAGATCGACGGCGTCGGCTCCGATTCTACCGGACTGCACGTCGTGCATCAGAGCCTTCGCCGCCCTCAATATCTCGTCGCGCGCCCCGTAGTTGAAGGCGATCACCAGGTTCATGCTGGTGTTTTCCGCCGTCAGGTTCTCGGCCTCGAGCAACAGCGACCTGATGTCGTTTTCCAGGTTTTCGCGGTCGCCGATGATGCGGACGCGAACGCCATTCTGATGCAGTTCGGCCAGGTCGCGCCGAATGAAAAGCCGCAAAAGCCCCATGAGGTCGTTGACCTCGGATCGCGGCCGCGACCAGTTTTCAGACGAAAAGGCGTAGACGGTGAGCCAGTTGATGCCCAGTTCGCCAGCCGAACGCACGGCATTGCGCAGCGCCTCCACGCCGGCACGGTGCCCGGCCCGGCGCGGCAGACCCCGCGCTTCGGCCCAGCGACCGTTTCCGTCCATGATGATGGCTACATGCGCCGGCTTCAACTGGCAGTCTCCCCTCACCTCTTGAGCATCGCCCCGGTGGCTGGAGCATCGGACCTTAAAGTGGAATCCGGCTTTCGGACTATTCCGATGCTCCATCAATGGTTTAGATCGTCCTTTGTTCGTCCGGATGGACGCACGACGATCTAGACCTGCATGATTTCGGCTTCCTTGGCGACCAGAAGCTTGTCGATGGCCGAAATCGTCTCATCCGTCATCTTCTGAACCTGGTCGGACTGCGTGTGCAGTTCGTCCTGGCTTATGTCGCCATCCTTTTCGGCCTTTTTGAGGTGTTCCATGCCGTCGCGACGCACATGGCGCGCTGCAACCTTGGCATTCTCGGCATACTGATGCGCGATCTTCACCAGTTCCTTGCGCCGCTCCTCATTGAGCTCCGGCAAGGGAATACGCAGGGTCGAGCCATCGACGATCGGATTGAAACCGAGATTCGATTCGCGGATCGCCTTGTCCACTGCGTTGACCATGCTCTGGTCCCAGACCGCAACGGAGATCATGCGCGGCTCCGGCACGGAAACCGTCGCCACCTGGTTGATCGGCATTGCCGCGCCATAGGCTTCCACCTGAACCGGATCCAGAAGGTTGGCCGAAGCACGGCCCGTTCTCAGCGAAGCAAGATCATGCTGGAAAGCGCTCGTCGCCCCGTCCATACGCCGCTTGAGGTCTTTGAAATCAACGCCGTCGGCCATCATTAAATCTCCTTACGCACCGGCACGCTGTTCTGGTTCGGCGTCATCGGACACGATGGTGCAATGCCCGCCGCCTTTCAAGATGGCGTTAAATCCGCCCTCTTCGTGAATCGAGAAAACGATTATCGGAATGTGGTTCTCACGCGCAAGAGCAATCGCGGCAGTATCCATGATGGCCAGCCCATCGCGGATCACCTGCGCGTGGCTCAGGCGCTCGTAGCGCGTCGCATCCGGATCCTTGCGCGGATCGGCGGAATAGACGCCGTCGACCTGCGTTCCCTTGAAAAGCGCATCGGCGCCGATCTCGGCAGCCCTTAGTGCCGCCGCCGAATCCGTGGTGAAGAACGGATTGCCGGTGCCGCCAGCGAAAATCACCACCTTGCCGGCATTCATATAGCTCGTAGCCTGGCGCTGGGAAAAGCTTTCGCAAAGCTCCGGCATGGCGATGGCCGACATCACCACCGCATCAACCCCCATCTTCACCAGCGAGGTGCGCAGCGCCAGTGAGTTGATGACGGTTGCAAGCATGCCCATGTGGTCCCCGGTCACCCGGTCGCCGCCCTTGGAGGCCACGGCAACGCCGCGGAAAATATTGCCGCCGCCGATAACCACGCCGACCTCGACGCCAATCCTGCGCGCTTCCAGAATGTCGCGGGCGATGCGGTCGACGACCGAAACATCGATGCCGAACCCCTGCTCGCCCATAAGGGCTTCGCCGGATGCCTTCAGGACAACGCGCCGATAGCGTTTCTCGGTCATCTTTAAAGTCTCCAAATTTGACCCTGCGTTACACGAAGGGCGCCGCGTTGTCACGCGGCGCCCTTTGTCTTCAAACAGTTATTCGCCCGTCTTACGACTTTGCGGCAGCAGCCACTTCAGCCGCGAAGTCGGTCTCTTCGCGCTCGACACCCTCGCCGAGTGCGAAACGGACAAAGCCGACGATCTTTGCCGGAGCGCCGATTTCCTTCTCGGCTTCGGCCAGCGCCTTCTCGACCGTCAGGTCCGGGTTCATCACGAAAGCCTGCTTCAGGAGGACAACCTCCTCGAAGAATTTGCGCAGACGGCCTTCGACCATCTTCTCGATGATGTTTTCCGGCTTGCCCGACTGGCGGGCCTGGTCGGAGAAAATGTCCTTCTCACGGGCAACCGCTGCCGGGTCGACATCAGCCTCGGTCAGAGCCAGCGGGTTGGTCGCGGCGACATGCATGGCGACCTGACGGCCAAAGGCGCGGGCAGCGTCGGCATTGCCGGTCGTCTCGATCGCCACCAGGACGCCAAGCTTGCCAAGACCGTCGGTCACGGCGTTGTGGACGTAGCTTGCGACCGCACCGTTCTCCACGGAAAGCTTCGCCGAGCGGCGCAGCGTCATGTTTTCACCGATCGTGCCGATGGCGTCTTTCACCGTGTCGGCAACGGATTTGCCGGTCGCGGGATAGGTCGCGGACGCGACAGCGTCGATGGAACCGTCGGTGCCGAGCGCAACGGCCGCAATGTTGCTGACCAGTGCCTGAAAGGCGTCATTGCGGGCAACGAAGTCGGTCTCGGAATTGACCTCGACGACAACGGCGCTGTTTGCGTCGGATGCAACACCGATCAGGCCTTCGGCAGCCGTGCGGCCGGCCTTCTTGTCGGCCTTGGCGATGCCCTTCTTGCGCAGCCAGTCCATGGCTGCTTCCATGTCGCCATTGTTCTCGGTCAGGGCCGTCTTGCAGTCCATCATGCCTGCGCCGCTCTTCTCGCGCAGTTCCTTGACCATTGCTGCTGTAATGCTCATCGTCGCCTCTTCATCAATCTTCTAACAAAAACGGCCGCGTAGCTTCCTGTGTGCCGCGCGGCCGCCGCGGGGCTCGAGCCCCGCATTTTCGGAACGGCGCTTATCAGGCGTCCTTGTTTTCTTCCGCTGCCGGCGCTGCGGCTTCATCGTCGAGAGCCGGTTCTGCCGGTGCCTCGACTGCTTCGCCGATATCGAGGCCGAGTGCACCCTGCTGGCGCTCAATGCCGTCGATTGCCGCCTTGGCAACCAGGTCGCAATAAAGAGCGAGCGCACGTGCGGCATCGTCGTTGCCCGGGATCGGGTAGTCGACAACGTCCGGATCGCAGTTCGAATCGACAATGGCGACAACCGGAATGCCGAGGCGCTTGGCCTCCTGGACGGCAATCGCTTCCTTGTTGGTGTCGATCACGAACATCAGGTCCGGCGTGGAGCCCATGTCGCGGATGCCACCGAGGGCACGGTCGAGCTTCTCGCGTTCGCGCTCAAGGTTCAGGCGCTCTTTCTTGGTGAAGCCCTGAGCATCGGAAGCGAGCAGTTCGTCGAGCTTGCGCAGACGCTGGATCGAGTTGGAGATCGTCTTCCAGTTGGTCAGCATGCCGCCGAGCCAGCGCGCATTCACATAATACTGTGCCGAGCGCCTGGCAGAATCAGCAACGATCTCGGACGCCTGGCGCTTGGTGCCGACGAACAGGATGCGGCCGCCCTTGGCGACGGTGTCGGAGACGGCCTTCAGCGCCTGGTGCAGCAGCGGCACGGTCTGGCTCAAGTCGATGATGTGAACATTGTTGCGGGCGCCAAAGATGTAATTGGACATCTTCGGGTTCCAGCGGTGGGTCTGGTGACCAAAGTGAACACCAGCTTCCAGAAGCTGGCGCATGCTGATATCGGGCAGTGCCATTCGTTATCCTTTCCGGTTGAACCTCCACGGACCGTCAGGCGGAAACCGCCACCGGAGGCGCTGGCCGGATGTCTCCCGACCGGAACCAAGATCCGTGTGTGGAATGCGCGCGCATATAGAAGCTTATGGCGCAGATTGCAAGCGTTTGGCCGGCGAATGGGCCTAATCGGCGCAATCGCGCCCCTCTTTTGTCTCATCGAACATGGTCAGATCGACAAGCTGGCCGCGAATCGAGAACTCGCCATAATTCATGTCGAGGCTGCGCGTGACCCCGCTTTCGTGCAACAGGAAGCTGATCTCGTAATCCGGCAAAGCCTCGCCGCGCTCCTGTGTCGGATCGAAATAGGCAATGCTCACCGGCCAGTAAGACTGGGTCCCGAGCGGCGCGGCGGCCGAACGTTCCGCTTCGCCCTCTCCCATCGGTTTCGGTCTGCCGATCGTCACAGAGGTGATCATCACGCGGTCAGCATCCTCGGAGCTGTCATAAAGCGTGGTCTGGTAAAACCCGCCGCCGGATTCGGCCTTTGCCAGCACCTCTTTCATGTGCTGAACCGGGAACTGCGTCTTCTCAAGCGTCTCGCTGCGACGTTCGGGTTTGGAAAGTTCCACAAGTGTTTCGCCGTCGCCGAGGCGGGCCACACCCTTCACTTCCCGGTCGAGCGCGTTGTCGAGATACATCTTGTTGACGAACTGGAAGACCTTTCCGTTGCCGTCCTCATAGGTGGATGTCTGCTGATCGGAAAGCCGCGATGCCTCGTCCGTTTCAAGCCGCATGACGAAGCGGAAGGTGGTCGTGTAGCCCTCACATGAGGATCCGGCGAACTCGTAGACCATGCGCCCGGTAATGCCGTTGATGCCGGAACGGTCGCTCGCCTGTTCCAGAGAGAGGTCGTAAACGGCCCGATGCGGCAGCAGTTTTGGTGCGGCCAGGGCAACGCCCGGCCCGGCAACCGGAACGAAGAACAGGGCCAAGGCAAATAGGCGCGATGAGCGCATGAACGACCTCCGGAATTCGGCTTTTACGGTCGCAGCGTGTCGTGACCGTCTGGATGGTTCCCGTTTGAACGAGAGTCGTGGCGGAAGCGAGGCAAATATGCAACCTCTGCCGCTGCGGCACATTCCCCCTTGAGCGCAGATTCGATTGCGAAAGTGTTGCAACTGACGTTTAGTTTCGCCTACGCGGCGGAGTTGCCGCGTCAAGAATCCTTTGAAATGCCGGGAGAGCAAGATGGCACGTAAAATCGAGAAAAGACTGCTGGAACTGGGTGTCGAACTGCCCGAAGCGGCAGCGCCGGTTGCAAACTATGTGCCTTATGTCCAGACCGGCCCGCTGCTGATGACCTCAGGACAGCTCCCCATCAAGGACGGCAAGCTGATGGCCATGGGCCTTCTGGGGCGTGAACTGGGAACCGAAGCCGGCAAGCTCGCGGCCAAATGGTGCACGGTCAATGTGCTGGCACAGGCGCGTGCCGCCCTCGGCGATCTGGAGCGGATCAAGCGCGTGGTGCGCATCTCCGTCTATGTCGCCTCGACCCCGGACTTCACCGACCAGCACCTGGTCGCCAACGGCGCTTCGGATTTCCTCGTGGCGGCGCTTGGAGATCGCGGACGTCATGCACGCGCAGCCGTCGGCATGGCATCGCTGCCGATGAACGCACCCGTCGAGATCGATGCCATCATCGAGGTTGCCGAGTAATGCCCGATCTCGACTGGCTGACGGCACGGCCCATCGCGCATCGCGGTCTTCATGACATGAACAATACGCGCTGGGAGAACACGCTCCCGGCTTTCGAGGCAGCGGCCGATGCCGGCTATTCCATCGAATGCGATGTGCATCTGTCATCCGACGGGGTGCCCATGGTCTTTCACGATCATGCACTGCGCCGTCTGACGGGTCAGGACGGGACGATTGCCGGAAAGACGGCGGCGGAAATGAGCGCGCTGAAGGTCGGCGATACCGCCGCCCATGTGCCGACCCTTCGTGAAATGCTGGACCTGGTGGCCGGTCGCGTGCCGCTGGTGATTGAGCTCAAGGGCTCCGAGGGCCATGACGACGCGCTCGTTGCCCGTGTTGCTGAGACGCTTGAGGGGTATTCGGGGCCCGTGGCACTCATGTCGTTCGAGCATCGGCTGGTGCGCCAGTTTGCCCGACGGGCACCCGGACTACCGTGCGGCCTGACGGCCGAAGGCACCTCGCCCGAGGCCATGGAAGCGCATTTTTCCATGCTGGCGCATGACATCTCTTTCGTCTCCTACGCGGTAAAAGAGCTGCCGAACCCGTTTGTCGCATTCGTGCGCGAACGCCTCTCCATGCCTGTCATCACATGGACGGTGCGGGACCGCGAGGCCGTCAAGCGCACCTTCGCTTATGCCGACCAGATGACGTTCGAAGGTTTCACACCCTGATTGCGCCAAGCGTTCGCAACCTCTTGAAGCGGCACCCGGCGGACGCTTAGTTATGCTCTATGACCGGAACAGAAAGGAACACGCCAATGTCGGGCGACGTGACGCTGACGGTCTCGCCGTCACTCGCCGATATGCCAGAGGCTGACTGGGCCGCTCTTTCCGGGGCGCATCGGGGCGGGACGGGGTCACCCTACAACCCATTCGTTTCATACGCGTTTCTTTCGAGCCTGGCAGACAGTGGATGCGCGGTGCGCGAAAGCGGGTGGCTTGGACAGCATCTTTTTCTACGCGCGGCAGATGGCGCGCTTCTGGGAGCGGTGCCGTGCTATCTCAAATCTCACAGCCAGGGCGAATATGTCTTCGATCATGGCTGGGCGGATGCCTTCGAGCGTGCCGGCGGGCGCTATTACCCAAAACTGCAGGTGTCGATACCCTTCACACCGGCGAGCGGTCCGCGCCTTCTTGTGCGCGAGGGAGCGTCTTCCGGCGCCGTGCGCGAGGCGCTGGCGGAAGGAATCAAGACCCTGACGGACCGGCTGGGCGTTTCCTCGGCGCATGTCACCTTCGCGACAGACGACGACATCGCCGCGCTGAACCGCGCGGGGTTTCTGATGCGCACCGACCAGCAGTTTCATTTTTTCAATCGTGACTATGGCCGCTACGACGACTTTCTTGCCACGCTCGCTTCACGCAAGCGCAAGGCGCTGAAGAAGGAGCGTCGTACCGCGCTCGAAAACGGTATCGAAATCGACTGGCTGACGGGACCGGACCTGACAGAATCCGTCTGGGACGACTTCTTCAGTTTCTACGCCGACACCGGCAGCCGCAAATGGGGACGGCCCTATCTCAACCGCCGGTTCTTCTCCCTGATTGGCGAGCGGATGGCCGACGACATCCTGCTCGTCATGGCCCGCAGGAATGGCCGCTACATTGCCGGTGCGATCAATTTCATTGGCTCAGACACGTTGTTCGGCCGAAACTGGGGCTGCGTCGAACATCACCCCTTCCTGCATTTCGAGGTCTGCTACCATCAGGCAATCGAGTTTGCCATTGCGCGCGGACTGACGCGCGTGGAGGCCGGCGCGCAGGGCGAACACAAGCTCGCTCGCGGCTATGAGCCCGTTACCACCCGCTCAGCCCATTACATTCCCCACCCCGGCCTGCGGCGTGCGGTGGCGCAATATCTGGAAATGGAACGCCGCGACGTGGCGGAAATCAGCCGCATGCTGGAGGCCCATACACCGTTCCGCAAAGGCTGACGGGTTTCAGTGCATGACTGATTTCGAAAAGAGATTGATCACCAGAACACCGGCGATGATGAGCCCCACCCCGAGAAGCGCCGGAGCGTCGAGCGCCTGCTGAAACCAGAGCCAGCCGATGGCGGTGATGAACACGATGCCGGCACCCGACCAAAGCGCGTAGACGATGCCGACCGACATGGTGCGCAGCGTCAGCGAAAGGAAAAAGAAGGCAACTGCATAGCCGATAAGCGTGACCAGCGACGGCATGAGGCGCGTGAACCCCTCGGTCTGCTTGAGTGCCGTCGTCGCCACCACCTCGAACAGAATGGCAACGATCAAATAAAGATAGGTCACGGTCTGAACCTTCTGGATAACGCGACGAATCGCTCGACGCCGGGAGTTGACGGCCCGGACATTAGCGCAGAAAAATGCGGCGGCAATTGCCTGAGACAAGAGGTTCCAATGACCAGTGCCGCCTATGACAACGACAACGTTTTCGCAAAAATCCTGCGCGGCGAACTGCCCTCTCACAAGCTCTATGAGGATGACGAGACCCTTGCGCTGATGGACATCATGCCGCGCGGCGATGGCCACTGTCTCGTGATACCGAAGAAGCCCTCACGCAACATTCTCGATGTCGACGCAGACAGCCTTGCGGCGGTGATGCGCACGGTCCAGAAGCTCGCCCGCGCCGCAAAAACAGCCTTCGATGCAGATGGCGTCACCATCCAGCAGTTCAATGAACTGGCCGGTGGTCAGGTCGTGTTTCATCTGCATGTCCACATCATCCCGCGTTTTGAAGGCGTTGCACTGCGCCCCCATACCGGCGAGATGGCGGATCAGGCTGTGCTTGCCGAACAGGCTGAAAAAATCCGATCCCAGCTTTAGATCAACCGATCACGTACAACCCGGTCAAAAGAACGGTTTCGGCAACGACGATTCCGGCGAGAATCTGTTTGCGGGCAAGAAGATAGGCGGCGAACCCTGCAATCGCCGCACCCACCCTCAGGAGAAGAGGGGAATCGGCAAGCGCGCCGCTGGGGAAAACGATGAGATTGGCAATGACGGCAGCCACAAGCGCCGTCGCAACACAGCGCACAAAGACCAGAATGTCTGACTCCTCAGACATCTTGCCACCAAGATAGACGCCGAGATAGCGCCACGAATCCGTCGCCAGCCAGCCGGCAAGCAGGATGAACAGATAGGGCCACCACCAGGCGTCAAACGCGTCGAAACTCACCCGACCACCTCCCGCTTCACGCGCATGCGATGCCAGATATAGGCGGCGCCCCCCGCCACGCCGCCGGCGGCGAGCAGGTCGAAGCCCGGCAGGACAATATGGAACACCGGCCCGCTCGCCAGCCCCAGGATCATTGCCACATGCCCTGCCCGTTCGCGTGCCGAACCCCAAAGCGAGGTCAGAAAATAGATCGGCGTCAGGAAGAACAGCGCTGCCGTCACCTGTACCGGCAGGCTTTCAGCCAACAGGAAGACGGTTGCTACCACGCCCATATTCACCAGAACGAGCGTGGACCCGATACCGGTGTAGTACGCCGTCCGCAGATGGCGCGGTACATGCCTGAAACTTTCCATGGCAAGCACCCAGGAGGTGATCGCGACAAAGTGGGAAAGGACGTAGAGAACCCATTTGCGGGTTCCGGGCGTACGCATTTCCGGCGTCAAGGCAACAACCATTGGCGCCAGACGAACTGATGAAAGGGCGACAGCGAAGGCCGCGGCAATCAGACTGTTGCCCGCCAGGACCGCGCCAACCAGCACGACCTGTGCAGGCAGGGCCCAGACAACGCCCGTCATGAAAACGGTCTGGGGAAGCGTAAGCCCGGCCTCTCGCGCAAGGCCTGCAAACCCGATAAACGCGCTTACCAGCACCAGGCCCGGTATCGAGAAGCAGCGCCGCACGCCCCGCAGATACCAGGCAAAGTGGCTTTCTTCGCTGCTCGATTCGGCTGTCGCATTCTCACTCATCGCTCCAAC
The DNA here is from genome assembly GCF_056431025.1 of Nitratireductor lacus. Lineage (NCBI taxonomy): Bacteria > Pseudomonadati > Pseudomonadota > Alphaproteobacteria > Hyphomicrobiales > Phyllobacteriaceae > Nitratireductor > Nitratireductor lacus. Next base: position 48,167 of record NZ_JBWKMB010000008.1, read on the forward strand.
GACCTAGCACAGCCCAGCCCGGTGGGCGATACGACGAAGGCGTGGGTGCTTGGGACACCCACGCCTTCGAAATTAGTCCACTCGAAAATCGTTCCCGGCTATCAGCTCTTGCGCGGCAATTGCGGCACAAGGCTGCGCTTGGGCGGCTCCTTGGGCTTTTGCGCCTTGGGCTTGGCAGCCGATTTGGGCTTGCGCGTTTTCCTGGCGGCCGGTTTCGCCTTCTTCCTGGCCGGAACCTCGTCGCGCGGCCTGATCGGCGCATCGTCGGGCACGGCATCAAGCTTCAGGCGGCTCTCGCCCGTATCGTCCTTTTCGACGGTTACGCGGACCGTGCCGCCCTTCTTGAGCCGGCCGAACAGTACCTCGTCTGCGAGTGGCTTCTTGATATGCTCCTGAATGACACGTCCAAGAGGACGCGCGCCCATTCGTTCGTCATATCCCTTGTCGGCCAGCCAGGCGACGGCATCCTCCGAGAGATCGAAGGTGACGCGGCGCTCGGCAAGCTGTGCCTCGAGCTGCATGACAAACTTCTGCACGACCTGATGAATGACCGGAACCGGCAGAGCGCCAAACGGAATAACGGCGTCCAGGCGGTTGCGGAATTCCGGCGTAAAGAGGCGGTTGATCGCCTCCATATCGTCACCTTCACGCTTCGACGATCCGAAACCGATGGCTGGCTTGGCCATATCGGACGCACCCGCATTGGTCGTCATGATGAGGATCACATTGCGGAAATCGATGCTCTTGCCGTTGTGGTCCGTGAGCTTGCCGTGATCCATCACCTGCAACAGGATGTTGAACAGATCCGGATGCGCCTTCTCGATTTCGTCGAGAAGCAGCACGCAATGCGGATGCTGGTCGACACCGTCGGTCAGCAGGCCACCCTGGTCGAAGCCGACATAACCGGGCGGAGCGCCGATCAGCCGCGAGACCGTATGGCGCTCCATGTATTCCGACATGTCGAAGCGCAGGAGCTCCACACCAAGCGATGCCGCAAGCTGTTTGGCGACCTCGGTCTTGCCAACACCCGTGGGGCCCGAGAACAGATAGGAGCCAATCGGCTTCTCAGGCTCCCGCAGGCCGGCACGCGCCAGCTTGATCGCCGACGAGAGCGCCGTGATGGCTGCATCCTGCCCGTAAACGACACGCTTTAGCTCGTCCTCAAGCGTCGCCAGAACCTTCTCATCATCGGCCGAAACTGTTTTCGGCGGGATGCGGGCCATGGTGGCAATCGTCGCCTCGATCTCCTTGACGTTGATCGTCTTGCGTCGTTTCGATTCCGGCAGCAGTTTTTGCGAGGCGCCGGTTTCGTCCAGCACGTCGATTGCCTTGTCGGGCAGCTTGCGGTCGTTGATATAGCGCGCCGAAAGTTCCACCGCCGCCTTCACGGCTTCATTTGTATAGCGGACCTTATGGAAGTCCTCGAAATAGGGTTTTAGCCCCTTCATGATTTCGATGGCGTCCTCAACCGTCGGCTCGCTGACGTCGATCTTCTGGAAGCGGCGCACCAGCGCACGGTCTTTTTCGAAAAACTGTCGGAATTCCTTGTAGGTGGTGGAGCCGATGCAGCGGATCGATCCGGACGATAAGGCAGGCTTCAGGAGATTGGACGCGTCCATTGCACCGCCGGACGTTGCGCCTGCGCCGATGACCGTGTGAATTTCGTCGATAAAGAGAACCGCGCCGGGATAATCTTCCAGTTCCTTCACGACCTGCTTCAGACGTTCCTCGAAATCGCCACGATAGCGTGTCCCGGCCAGAAGCGTGCCCATATCGAGGGCGAAAATCGTCGCGTCCGCCAGAACATCCGGCACATCGCCCTCGACGATGCGCTTGGCGAGCCCCTCGGCAATCGCCGTCTTGCCGACGCCGGGATCGCCCACGTAAAGCGGGTTGTTCTTGGAGCGGCGGCACAGGACCTGGATCGTGCGGTTGATTTCAGGCGCGCGCCCGATCAGGGGATCAATGCGTCCTGCCCGCGCCTTCTCATTGAGATTGACGCAATAGGCGGTGAGCGCATCCTGAGCCTGCTTCTTCTTGCCACTCTCCTCGGAATCCGTCCCCGGCGCGCCGGATTCGTCATCTTCCGCACCGCGGGGCGTTCTTGCCTCCGACCCACCGGGCCGCTTGGCGATACCATGACTGATATAGTTGACCGCGTCATAGCGGGTCATCTGCTGTTCCTGCAGAAAATAGGCCGCATGGCTTTCGCGTTCGGCGAAAATAGCCACGAGCACGTTCGCCCCGGACACTTCTTCGCGCCCGGACGACTGTACATGGATGACAGCGCGCTGGATGACACGCTGGAAGCCTGCGGTCGGCTTGGAATCCTCGTCATAGCCCGTGACGAGGTTATCGAGTTCGCCGTCGATATATTTGACCACCGTATCCTTGAGCGCATCGAGATCGACATTGCAGGCCCGCATAACGGCTGCAGCGTCCGAATCGTCGATCAGCGCCAGAAGCAGGTGCTCGAGCGTCGCATATTCATGGTGGCGCTCATTGGCAAATGTGAGCGCCTGATGCAGTGCCCGCTCCAAGCCTTGGGAAAAAGCCGGCATTCAGTACCTCATTTCTTTTCCATCACGCATTGAAGTGGATGCTGGTGCTGTCGGGAGAAATCCATCACCTGCGTTACCTTGGTCTCAGCCACTTCGAACGTGAACACGCCACATTCACCCACACCGTGATTGTGTACGTGCAGCATAATTCTGGTCGCGGCCTCGCGGTCCTTCCTGAAGAAGCGCTCAAGCACGTGAATGACGAACTCCATGGGCGTGTAATCGTCATTCAGCAACAACACACGATAGAGGCTCGGCTTCTTCGTCTTGGTTTTCGTGCGCGTAATAACCGCAGTCCCGCGGTCGGAACTGTCACCATCATCTTCGCCATCCTGCATTCGCCAGGCGTCGTGCTGCATGGCTTCACCGATATTCAAAAATTCCATTCCCTGTGCCGAGCCCTTACGTGGGACATGTAGGTACCCTTCTGACAATTTTAAGCCCTTATCCGTTCCTGACAATACGGCTGAAAGCCTTTTGCGTTCAAAACTACGCCATCATGACAGTTGATCCATCTCTGCCACCCTTTGACCGGAAAGATCGTTCGATTTCGAGTCAATGTTAAGAAATTCCGTCAACGAATGGCTCACCATAAACGGATTGGTAACGCCGGCGCCGATAGGGTGATGGGAAATGGGCCAGCGAGTGGGGATGCCTCGCGGCCTGAAACCAGATGCAAATGGGTGTAATCGTGCGTCAGGCGTTGTTGGGTAGAGCGAATCTTGTGCGGCTCTCAGGCAGGATTCTCACGGCACTTTTCGTTTCAGGTATCGTCATGCTGGGCGCTGCGGAGCAGGCTTCCGCAAACGCCAAATATGCTGGCATTGTCATGGACGCAAAGACCGGCAAGGTGCTTTACGAATCGAATGCCGACGCGCCGCGCTATCCCGCCTCGCTCACCAAGATGATGACGGCCTATCTGATCTTCGAGGCGCTTGCGAGCGGGCGCATCTCCAAGGATACGCGCATCCCCGTGTCACGCAATGCGGCGGCCGAGCCCCCGACGAACATCGCGCTGCGCCCCGGCGACAGCCTGACTGTCGATCAGGCGGTCCGGGCACTGGTAACCCGCTCCGCAAACGACGCGGCAACCGCCGTTGCCGAGTTTCTCGGCGGTTCGGAAGCCAAGTTCGCATCCATGATGACGGCTAAAGCACGCCAACTCGGCATGTCCCGAACCACGTTCAAGAACGCGCATGGCCTTCCCAACAGCCAGCAGAAGACAACCGCGCGCGACATGGCCAAGCTCAGCATCGCCCTGCGCGAGCACTATCCGCAGTATTACAGCTACTTTCAGACCACCTCCTTCACCTACAAGAAGCGCCGCTACGGCAACCACAATCGACTTCTCGGGCGCGTCAACGGGGTTGACGGCATCAAGACCGGTTATACACGCGCTTCCGGTTTCAACCTTGCCAGCTCCGTACAGGCAAATGGCCGCAGCATCGTCGCCGTTGTTCTGGGTGGCCGCACATCGCGCAGCCGCGACGCGCATATGGCCGATCTGATCAAGCGCTACCTGAATGAGGGCTCCACCGGACGCGACCGCATGCTGATTGCCAAGGCGCCCGGTGGTGCACGTACCGCGCTTGCCGCCATGATTCCCGGCAAGCAGGTACCTTTGCCAACCGAGCGCCCGGAAGCTGAGACGCTGACGGCATACGCGCCGGAGGCGCCGGTCAAGGCCGCCGCCATGAACACTGCCGTGCCGCGCCCGCGTGCGACGGTTGCGGCGGTCGACCCGATGCCCACGGCTTCCACCGCGCCAGAGCCGCAGGGGGCAGCCTCCCCGGGCGGCTGGGTGATCCAGGTCGCGTCTATGCCGAGTGAGGATGAAGCTCTCATGTTCCTCGCCGAAACCGAGAAGAAGGCCGGCCAGGTCCTCGCACGGGCTGTGCCGATCACCGAGACATTCGAAAAGGGCGGCATCACCTATCACCGCGCGCGTTTCGTCGGGTTCGACAGCAAGTCCGACGCCTGGGGTGCCTGTGCGTCGCTCAAGAAGAAAAGCATCTCCTGCTACGCCGTGCAGCAGTAAGACCGGAGTTGAAGATGAGTCAGGATAGCGTCGCGCGTAGCGGAAATTCAGTGATGAGTGGACAGCAGAACATCGCGCGCCTCGTTGATACGGGCGGCAAGAGACGAGGTTCCTCCCATGTCGGGATGCAGGCGCTGCATCAGGCGGCGGTGAGCCTCTCTGATCTGCGCAACGGTCGCACCTCGTTCAAGACCAAGGACCTCATAGGCCTCCTCCTCGGTCATGGGGCCCGTGCCCGGCGCAACTCCCTCCCCCCGGTCGCCATCCGACTGCGTGCTGTCGCGCCAGGTGGGGAATTCGCTGTCAAGATAGGTTTCCAGAAGCCTTAGGCTCTCTTCGTCGCGCTCGAGTTCGGCGTAGAGCGAAAGCAGCTCTTCCTGCGTCATGTCTGCGAGACTGCGTCCTTCGTGTCGGCCAGCAAGGACCACACCGGACAGTTTCCCGCTATCGTGATCGAGTTCCATCTCGATGGCAGCGGAGCGTACGGTTGAGCGCTGGCCGGGCGTTTTGTTCCGCGCCATCTTCAGCCGCGCCGAACCGAACCAGGCGGCGGCCGCTGAAATCAGCATCCCGCCGATTCCCGCCCTGCCGGCAAAGAGCATCACCACACCGACGAGCGCCAGCACTGCGGGGCCGGCTATTCGCAGTGTGTCGGCCACCCGCTTCGGGCTCGCATTGACGAATGCAAGGCCGCCGAGAACCAGAAGCAGCAGAAGCCCAAAGAGAAAGAAGGGAAAGGTCATCGGTCTTTTCCGCCACGCAGATGCTCCAGCATCCTGCGATCCTCCGGCCGGTTGCGATCGCTGAGTGCCTTCAGCCCGCCCGTCGCGTAGACGGCGACAGCGGACAGGAGCCTGCCGAGTTCCGCGGCCGAACGTGAATCGAACCGAAACCACGCCCCCTTCGACAGTCGGGCGATTTCGCGGAAGGCACGCTCTGCGACGGGATCGTGCCCCTCCTGAAAGACGAAGACCGGAACGCCGCTCAGGCCAAGCTGCCCGGCCCTGTCGGAAAGATCGTCCACGCTCTCCTCCATGGCATCGCCGATATAGACAAGCGCGTTGATCTTTTCGCGCGCCGTTTCCTTCAGCGCATGTGCAAGCACCTTGCCGATCTGCGTATGGCCGCCGCGACAGTCGATCTTCGTCATCAGCGTTTTCAACGCATCAGTATCGCGCACGAAACGCGAGGCGCGGCTTTCCCCAAAACCGCGGAAATAGACGAGTTGGACATTGAGTGAACCGGCCTTGCCGACTGCGTCGAACATTTCCGCCTGAAGCTTGCAGGCGAGATCCCATGTGGGCTGACGGCTCATCGTCGCGTCGAGCGCCAGAATCAGGCGGCCTGTGCCCGTTCCGTGTACCGGCGCAACGGCACGGGCATGCCGAACGAAAGCGTCGATCGCGCCCGAAGTGGACTTGGGCCCGGCGAGATCGGCTTTGGCGCGGTGTGGTGCAGGCGTTTTCTTGTCGCTCATAGTGAGAAAGATGGGCGTGTTCCGATCGGTTGCAAGGCTGACGACAAGCCTGCGCCAGAACGGTCGTTACAGCAAGCCGAGTTCAGAGAGCTCGCGGCGCAGTTCCTGAGGCATCGCGGCATCGTCTCCCGCACTGCCGATATCGCCCGGTGCGTCCTTCGCATCCAGATAGCGCCATCCCTGAAAAGCCCGTCGTGGCTGAAACTGCGTACGCACCAGTCTGGGCTCCAGAACGAGATGGCAACGGGACACCCCCTCCGCATCACGAAACGGGCGTATGTCGACAAGCCGTTGCCGGCATTGAATCGATCCCTTGATCACCCAGTAGAGGGAGCCACCTTCCGTCAGTTCTTCGACGCGCTTGGGCACCATGCGGGTCGTGTGGAAGTGTTCAGCCGGCTCGCCACGCGCCCTTTTTTCGCGAACGCGCAGCGCGATCCAGTCCTCCAGTTGCTCGACGCTTTCACAGCCGACGCACAATTTTATGAGATTCAGTGCCATGTCCTGAATGTCGGGTGGCGGGCAGTGAAGGTCAAGCGCGGCCCGTGCGCTCTCCACAGTGTCTGAACGCGCTCAGCACTCGACGACATTGACCGCGAGGCCGCCAAGGCTTGTCTCCTTGTAGCGTTCGTTCATGTCCATTCCGGTCTGCCGCATGGTCTCCACCGCAGCGTCCAGAGAGACGAAATGCTTGCCGTCGCCCTTGACGGCCAGTGAAGCCGCGGTGACGGCTTTGACAGAGCCCAGCGCGTTGCGTTCGATACAGGGAACCTGCACCAGCCCGGCAACCGGGTCGCACGTCATGCCCAGGTGATGTTCAAGCGCGATCTCGGCGGCGTTTTCGACCTGCTCCGGCGTGCCGCCCAGAACCGCGGCGAGGCCTGCGGCTGCCATGGCAGAGGCCGACCCGACCTCTCCCTGACAGCCCACCTCCGCCCCGGAGATGGAGGCGTTGTGCTTGACGATGCCGCCAATGGCCGCCGCCGTCAGCAGGAAATCGCGGATGCCGTTGGTGTCCGCATCCACGTGGAACTTCTGCCAGTAGCGCATGACGGCCGGCACCACACCTGCCGCGCCATTGGTCGGTGCGGTCACCACACGTCCGCCGCTGGCGTTTTCCTCGTTCACGGCCATCGCAAAAACGGAAAGCCAGTCGTTTGCAGCCAATGGGTTGGGACGGTTCTGCCGCCAGTCCTCGTCCAGCTTTTCGTGCAGATGACGTGCGCGACGACGCACATTGAGGCCGCCCGGCATGACACCATCCTGCGAGAGGCCGCGTTCGATACACGCGTCCATCGCCTGCCAGATGCGGTCCAGCCCGGCATCGAGTTCGGCCCGCGTCATGTGCTTTTCGTCGTTCGCCCGTTTCATCTCGGCAATGGAGAGCCCGCCCTCAGCCGCCATGGCGAGCATTTCGCGGGCGCTGGCGAAGGGAAACGGTACATCGTCCTTAGCGGGCTTTGCGGATTCGCTCTTGAGTGTCTGAAGCTCTTCCTCGGAAACCACGAAACCGCCGCCGATGGAGTAATAGATCCGCCGAAGGAGGAGCCTGTCGTCCACATCATGGGCGTTGAATGCCATGCCATTGGCATGCCCCGGCAGAGCCTGCTTTTTGTCCAGCACAAGATCGGTTTCCGGGTCGAAATGGTAAGGCGGATGCCCTGCCGGCCGCACCATCTTGTCGGCGGCGATGGTGGCGAGCTGCCCGTCCATCCGGTCGGGATCAACGGTCAGCGGATTGTAGCCTGCAAGCCCGAGTATGACCGCCCGGTCCGTGCCGTGCCCGACACCGGTAAAGGCGAGAGAACCATGCAGGCTCACCGAGAGCCGGTGCACGACGCTTCCCGCCGGGCGCGGCCAGTCATCGCCCGCGATCTCAGCCAGGAAACGCTCCGCCGCCGTCATCGGCCCCATCGTGTGCGAGCTGGACGGTCCGATACCGATCTTGAACAGGTCGAAAACGGAAAGGAACATGGGCGAAGGCTCCAGAATGTAACCACAAGAAAGTTTCCAGTGGTCTGCGGCCATTAGCGGGTTGCGGCGCGGCATGCTCTGGCGTGACCGCGACATGCGAAGATGTAGGCGATTTCCCCGAACAAGCAAAGGGCGCAGCGGTTGCGCTGCGCCCTCTGACTTTTGAGAACCGGTGCTGTGCGGTTTTGCTGGTGGTTCAGCCTGCCGTTGCCACGACCGCTGCCGTTTCGGCGCCAATCAAGAGCCATGCCAGAAAGATTATTCCCGCAAGCCCGATCACTGCTTTGGCGGTCACGCCCCAGCAGGATCTCTCAACGCTATCGTCCATGCATATCCCGTTTTGTTATCCGATCTCCGAACGGGATGATCCCGATCGCCGATCCGTGACGGCGGGAGATACTCCTCCGCGCAGGCTTCCGCAAGTCCAAAAACGGCAAAATGACGGCTGCGAAACAGTTAAAAAGCCTTAGAAAACCGGGCTTTCATAGCGCAATCAATCACTTGCAGGCGTAAAGGAATTTTCAAGAGATGTGGCGAAATACGGACAATTTTGCTGCATTGCACCATCATACCCCGAAAAAGCCACCACGACTCAGTCCAAGGATGCCTCCGGAGCGGGCAAAAACGCGTCTGTCCTGCCCGCGATGCGATAGGCGGCGAGGCCGATCCACTCGCGTATCCCGACCGTGACATTGCGCAGCGAATCGAGCGCGTTGTCTTCCGCGAAGCCCGGCTTCTCATTGCCGGCCGTCTTATAATCGACCGGCCATGGCGTTACAGGGAAACCGGCCTTGCGGAACACCCCGACGGCGCGCGGCATATGGAAGGCGGAGGTGACGAGCAGCCAGGTCTCACCCGCCGCCGGTTGCACCATCTCTCTGGAAAAGGCAGCGTTCTCATAGGTATCGCGCGAGCGATTTTCGAGGATGAGGCGGTCTGGGTCGACGCCCAGTGCGGTCAAAAGGCGCGGTGCGGTGTCCGCATCGCCCTCACCGTTCAGGAATACAGCGCCCTGCCCGCCGGAAATGAGAATTTTTGCCTGCGGGAAGCGGCGCGCAAGGATGGCGGCCTCCACGAAACGGTCACCGCTGGCGTTCAGCTCGTGGCCGCCGCGCGCGCTGTTGATGGAGCCTTCCAGCCCGCCGCCCAGAACAACGATGCCGTGAACCCTCTCCGGGACGGGGTCGGGCTTCTGAAAACGGTCTTCGAGCGGTCCGAGAAGAAGCGCGCCAAGCGTCGTCCAGGCGGACAGAAAGAGAACCAGAAAAGAGAGACCGCCTGCCATCATGGACAGGCGGCGCCAGCCGAAAAAAGCGGTGACCAACGACACCGCAATCAGGATTGCGGCAAGGCCGAGTGGCTGCAGGAACAGCCAGCCAATCGCGGAGATGAAATGGAACATGACGCGGCCTTTCTATCAGGAAGCGAGCCGCGCCATGGGCATTACCACCACCTGTTCGGTGCGAAACGGCCTGCGGCCTGTTCGATCACGTGTGCTGTGCGGAACAGCGTTTCTTCTTCAAACGGCTTGCCGATGAGCTGCAGGCCGAGTGGCAGCCCCTTTGCGTCAAGTCCGGCCGGCACCGCGATGCCCGGAAGGCCCGCCATGTTCACCGTCACGGTGAAAATGTCGTTCAGATACATCTTCACCGGATCGGACGCCATCTCCTGATCAGCAACGCCGAAGGCAGCCGACGGCGTGGCCGGCGTCAGGATCGCATCCACGCCCTGATCGAAAACCTGTTCGAAGTCGCGCTTGATGAGTGTGCGTACCTTCTGCGCTTTCAGGTAGTAGGCGTCGTAGTAGCCGGCCGACAGCACATAGGTGCCGATCATGATGCGACGCTTGACCTCACGGCCAAAACCGGCGGCACGGGTTTGCTCATACATGTCGGCAATGTCCTTGCCGGGCACGCGCAGCCCATAACGCACGCCGTCATAGCGCGCGAGGTTGGAAGACGCCTCGGCAGGCGCGACGATGTAATAGGCAGGCAGCGCGTACTTGGTGTGCGGCAACGAGATGTCGACGATCTCCGCGCCCGCATCGCGCATCCAGTCGATGCCCTGTTGCCACAGCGCCTCGATTTCCTCCGGCATGCCGTCGAGACGGTATTCGCGCGGAATGCCGATCTTCATGCCCTTGATCGACTGACCGATCGCAGCCTCGTAATCAGGTACCGGAAGATCGACGGAGGTCGTGTCCCTGTCGTCGACGGACGCCATGGACTTCAGAAGGATTGCCGCGTCACGCACGTCGCGCGCAATCGGCCCTGCCTGATCGAGCGAGGAGGCGAAGGCCACCGTGCCCCAGCGCGAACAGCGGCCATAGGTCGGCTTGATGCCGACCGTGCCGGTGAAGGCGGCGGGCTGGCGGATCGAGCCGCCCGTGTCCGTTGCGGTCGCCCCCGCGCACAGGAATGCCGCAACGGCTGCGGCCGAACCGCCCGAAGAGCCGCCGGGAACGAGATCGGCATTGGAGCCTTCGGCGCGCCATGGGTTGATGACCGGACCATAGTATGACGTCTCGTTGGACGACCCCATGGCGAATTCGTCCATGTTGAGCTTGCCGAGCATCACCGCGCCGTCGGCCCACAGATTGGCCGTGACGGTGGCTTCGTATTTCGGCCTGAAACCATCGAGAATGTGGCTGGCCGCCTGGGTGTGGACGTCTTGCGTGGCAAAAAGATCCTTGATGCCGAGCGGAATGCCTTCCAGCGCGCCCGCCTCGCCCCTGGCGATCTTTTCGTCACTCGCCTTTGCCATCGCCCGCGCCTTGTCGTGCGTGACGGCGACATAGGCGTTCAGCTTTTCGTTGGCCGTGTCGATGGCCGAAAGATAGGCCTCGGTCAGTTCGGTGGCGGTGAAAGCTTTGGCGGCGAGCTTTTCGCGCGCTTCGGCGATTGTGAGTTTGGTGAGCTCTGTCATGGAAGATCCGTGAAAATCCGGAGGCCCTTCAGGGCAAATGGGTTTGGAAGCGGGGCGCTCTTATTCGACCACTTTGGGAACGACGAAGAAATTGTCTTCCGAAGCAGGCGCATTGGCGACGATATCGTCAGCCTTGCTGCCGTCGGTCACGCCGTCCTGGCGCTTCTTCATCGCCATCGGGATGACGGAGGTCATCGGCTCGACACCCTCGACATTCACTTCGTTCAGTTGCTCGACGAAACCGAGAATGGCGTTCAGTTCGCCGGTCATGCGCTCTGCATCGGCCTCATCAACGGCAATGCGGGAAAGGCGCGCAACGCGCTTCACGGTATCGATGTCCACGGACATGGTTTTCTCCAGGCGCTTATTGGCTGCGCCACGGCTATAATCGGCGCGCGGGCGGCGTGCAACCGCCAACGCGCTCCGGCGCACCGGAATTGCTATAGCGAAATCGTGTCGCCGACCTTCAGCGCCGGCACGTTCACGCCCGAACCTTCCATCCCCTCGATGAATTTCTGCGCGGTCTGATCGATGATCGGGAACGTGCCGAAATGGCAAGGCAGCACCGTCTCGAACTTGAAATAGCGCCGGCAGGCAAGGGCCGCCACCGCGCCGCCCATGGTGAAGCGGTCGCCAACCGGCACGAGGCCGATATGGGGCTGATGCAATTCCTGAATCAGCGCCATGTCGCCGAAAATGTCGGTGTCGCCCATGTGATAGAGCGTCTTGTCACCGGGGAAATGCAGGACAAGACCGGCGGGATTGCCCAGATAGGTGTTCGCACCGCCCTCGCCCGCAGACGACGAGGAATGCAGCGCGTTGACGAAGGTGGTGGTGAAGCCGCCGCAATCGACGGTGCCGCCGTGATTGCCGGGGTTGATGCGGTTCTGGTCCACGCCCTTGCCGACAAGGAACATGCAGATTTCGAAATTGGCGACCAGCATGGCGCCGGTGTTCTTCAGAATATCGACCGCATCGCCGATGTGATCGTCATGGCCGTGGGTGAGCAACACATGTGTCACGCCTTCAGCCGGCTCCTCCCACCCATTGTTCCAGGAGGGGTTTCCGCTCAGAAAGGGATCGATCAGGATATGCGCATCGCCCGCATCCACGCGAAATGCGGAATGCCCGTACCAGGTCAGGTCCATGGAATTGTCCTCCTTGTCGGTTGTCGCGCCGCGCTGTCAGTGGCGGCTATCGCGCAATGGCGGCTTTTCGTGTAACCGCCGCAGCGCTAGGGTCAGGACCTATTAATATGGTCGCAATGGTCGGCCTGATTTGTGCGGATACGCGAAGCAGGACCGCGGGAAGACTTCACGTCTTTCAAGGTCTTGCGACAAAGTAGGCCGTGCAAATCAGGCCGATCCGAAGGACGTTCGATAGACCGGCGACCTGCCGCGTCAAACCCCTTGACCGGGGGGAAGACCCCGCTCTGCGGGCTTCTCCTTGCATCTCTTGGTCTATCGAACGCCATTGTGATCATATTAATAGGTCCTGACCCTAGAACGATCCCACAGTCGTAATCGGAGAACACAGTTTTGTCAGTGGTCGACCTGCAGGAACTCCCCGCTTTTCTCGATGCAGGCCAGACGCTGGCCGGGCTCGATCTCGGCACCAGGACCATAGGGCTTTCGGTCTCTGACCGCGGACTGTCCCTGGCAACCCCCCGTCAGGTGATCATGCGCAAGAAGTTCACGCAGGACGCCGAAGCGCTGCTTGCCGCCTTCAAGCGCGACAATGTCGGCGGCATCGTTATCGGCCTGCCGGTCAACATGGACGGCAGCGAAGGTCCGCGCGCGCAGTCGACGCGCGCCTTTGTCCGCAATCTTGAGCGGCTTACAGAGCTGCCGGTCGCCTTCTGGGACGAACGCATGTCGACGGTTGCCGCAGAACGGGCGCTGCTGGAAATGGATGTATCGCGCAGGAAACGGGCGGAGCGGATCGATTCGGCCGCCGCCGCCTTCATCCTTCAGGGCGCGCTGGACAGGTTGCGCGCTTCCGGCGCTGCGTCGCGGGACCGATAGGCGACGCGTTTCTCCCGGAACCAGCTCCAGAGAGCTCGCCGGCGCCGGAAGGCGACGATGCCCAGAAGGATAAAGCTGTCGAGCACGCAGGCGCGCGCCACCATGCCGGGAATGATCGCGGGATCGATGCCCAGAATGTCGCCATAGATCCGGAACAGGAGATCGTTCATCTCCCGGCTGAAAAAGCCGAGGCCGAAATTGATGTCATGATAGGACAGGCCGTACCAGCCCCAGAACAGGCCGAGCGGGAGCGCCCAGAAGACTAACAGGTAGCGCATCACGGGCTCCCGTGGTCGTTGGCGGGTGGTGAGAAGCGCAGACCTTGCCTTCTGGCAACTCGACCAGCCATGGTGTCGTGTGCGGCATCGATGATGCGCAGCGTCGAGACACGGGATGCGGGCCGCGCGGCCTGCACCGCTTCTTCGCTCTCCGCTTCGACCTCCTCACGGCGCAAAACCAGATGTGTCGCCAGCACCGCCAGGAATTTCATCGTTATCGCGGCCGAGGGAGCGAATGTTGCCGCCTTCGCAGCGAGCCCCGCGTAAATAACATCCATCAGAAGCATGACGAGCGCAGCGGCGCATGCAAGCCCGGCGACGTTTGCGGTCTCGCGCCTGTCCCCTGCTTCGAGCAGCGACACGAGCAGCGTCCATGCAAAGAGCGCGGCGACGAGCGCGTTGCCGAGCACCATGCCCAGATGACCGAAAAACTGCGACGCCTGCCAGGCGCTTTCAGTACCCAGGGCGCCAGCGGGCACGACGATGCCTTCGGCCAACGCGGCCGACCAGGCGGCAAAGCCGAAATTAACAGTCCAGTAGACCGACAGAAGGATTGCGAATGTACGGTTCATGAGTCTCGCCCTTGGATGAGAAGCACACTGAACCGACGCAAATCGACCTGCAACGCTTACCAATCGTTAAGGTTAACTTTCACAGGCGGCGCGCACCCGTCCCGCGCTTTACAGTTTCCGTATCGACCATTAGCAAGAAGAACCCTCCTGCCGCCGGATTCCCCATGTTCGCGATTTTCGAAAGCATCCTTCCGATCTTCCTGCTCATCATTGCGGGCAATGTGCTGCGGCGGACTCCCCTCATCCGGGATGAGACGTGGCCGGGGCTTGAGCAGCTTTGCTACTGGTTCCTCTACCCGGCACTGCTTTTCATCACCATTGCCAACGCCGATTTCTCAAAACTCCGGCTCGATGCCCTGCTCGGCGCGCTTTCGGTCTCGGTCTTTGCGATGATCTTTCTGGTTCTGGCGCTGTGGCCCCTGCTCAGGGCGAGCCGATTGATCCGGCACAGTCAGTATTCCTCACTGTTCCAGACAGCCGTGCGCTGGAACGGGTTTATGGCGCTGGCTGTGGCGCAGAAACTCTTTCCGCCGGAGGGCGCCGCCGTGGTCGCGCTGGTGATGGCGACGATCATCATCCCCATCAACATCGCTTCTGTGTTCGTGGTGACGCGCTTTGCCGACAGCAGCGCGTCCTGGTCGAAAGTGCTTCTGGACGTTGCGCGCAATCCGATGGTGCTGGCGGCGGCGGCGGCAGTCCTTCTGCGCTTCATGCCGTTCGGTCTCTATCCGCCGCTGAACCAGACGCTGGACCTGGTCGGACGAGCCGCGCTCGGCATGGGGCTTTTGACCATCGGTGCGAGCCTGCGCCCGGGCGATTTCCTCGCCGCACGGGCGGCACTGTGGACATCCGCTTTTCTAAAGCTGGTTTTCTTTCCGGTGTTGATGATCTCGATCGCGCTTGCCTTTGGCGTTTACGGCCCGGCGCTCGATTATCTGGCTCTTTGCGCTGCAGTCCCGACCGCCATGAACGGGTATCTTCTCGCCCGCCAGCTTGGCGGCGATGCACCGCTCTATGCGAGCATCACCACGCTGCAGACGGCACTCGCCTTCTTCACGATACCACTGGTTCTGACCGTCGTGGCTCAGCTCGCCTCGGGATAAAGCACATCGAGGATGGAAGCCGCGTCATGGCGCGCATCCAGCATGCCATAGGTGCTGCGCCACTGGCCGGCCAGACGCGTCTCGATGAAGGCATCGGCAACACGGCCGGCGCCCATGCGCTTCAGCTCGGCAGCTGCGGCGGCGAGCGCAAGCTGTTCGGTCAGGATGCGCGCCGAGCCCTCGTCCGTCTGACAGACGCGGGCTGCGGCGGCCAGAACCTCGAGCGTCGCACCGCCCTTTTCGCCGAGATCATTGCCGATCATGCCCAGCACATCGTCGAAAAGCCCGGCATTGCGTTCGAGGACCCGCAGAACGTCGAGCCCCATCACATTGCCGGAGCCTTCCCAGATTGCGTTGACCGGGGCTTCGCGGTAATGGCGCGCAAGCGGCGCTTCCTCCACATAACCATTGCCGCCGAGGCACTCCATCGCCTCATAGGTAACGGCGGGCGCCAGCTTGCAGACCCAGTATTTGACGACCGGGGTCATGACGCGGGCGAAAGCCGCATCGCCGCGGCTGTCGGCGGCCTCGTCGAAGGAGCGCGCGAGCCGCATCGAAAGCGCCGTTGCGGCGGCGACGTCGAGGGCCATATCGGCAAGCACCCGCATCATCAGCGGCTGCTCGATGAGCCGCGCGCCGAACACCTGGCGGTGGCGCGTGTGATGCACGGCTTCCGCCAGTGCCGCACGCATCATGCCCGCCGAGCCCAGTGCACAGTCGAGCCGCGTCAGCGTCACCATATCCATGATGGTGCGGATGCCACCACCCGGCTCGCCAACCAGTTCGCCCATCGTTCCGTGGAACTCCACTTCCGAGGACGCGTTCGAGCGATTGCCGAGCTTGTCTTTCAGGCGCTGGAGATTGAGGCCGTTTCCGGTGCCATCTTCAAGCACGCGCGGAACGAGGAAACAGGACAACCCCTTGTCGGCCTGCGCCAGAACGAGAAAGGCGTCCGACATCGGCGCTGACAGGAACCATTTGTGCCCGGTCAGGCGGTAAATCTTGCCTTCAAGGCGTTCGGCGCGGGTCGTGTTTGCGCGCACATCGGTTCCGCCCTGTTTCTCGGTCATCCCCATGCCGATGGTGATGCCGCTTTTCTGCACGACGGGCTTGTTCGAATGATCGTATTTGCGGACGGCCACACGCGGCGCCCAGCGGCGAAACAGCGTGTTGTCCGCCATCAGCGCCGCCAGCGAGGCATTCGTCATGGTCAGCGGGCACAGATGCCCGCATTCAAGTTGCGCAGTCAGATAAAAGCGCGCGGCGCGTATCTGGTGGCGATGGCCCGCCTCCGCTTCCGTCTTCTCCCAAATGGAGGAATGAAGCCCATTGGCGGCCGAACGGCGCATCAGTGCGTGATAGGCCGGGTGATACTCGACCAGATCGAGCCGGTTGCCGTACCGGTCATGGGTTCTGAGCTGGGGCGTCTCGGCATTGGCCAGCCGGGCCAGGTCGAGCGCCTCCTGATTGCGCACGAAACGCCCGAGCGTATCGAGCTCTTTGCGCACGGGCTCGGAAAACCGCTCCGCCGCCTGCATCAGCAAAGGATCGCTGCGCCAGGCATTGGTCCCGGCGATCGGAGGCGACTGGTTGGTTACTTCGTGCGTCACGGCTTCACTCTATCACAACAAAAATGCGGCGCGTCGGGAATCAAGGCGCGCTCGACGCTTCATAGTGGCAAGCACACCTTGCCAATCGATGAAAGCGCAATGAACCACAAAAACACAAAACCTGTTATTTGTGCCCCGTTGATGTGCTTCGCACGCGATGCGCGCTTGCAGCCCACCAGACTGCGGCCTATAGCAGGCTCTTGAGATGACAAACGCCTCTTTCCCACTTTACCCGCACCGCCATCTGCTTGGCATCAAGGGGCTATCGCCCCTCGACATCGAAACCCTTCTCGACCGGGCCGACGCCGCCGTTGCCATTTCACGGCAGCAGGAGAAGAAAACGGCCGCGCTGCGCGGCCGTACGCATATCAACCTTTTCTACGAAGCCTCGACACGCACCCAGTCTTCGTTTGAACTGGCCGGCAAGCGGCTGGGTGCGGATGTCATGAACATGTCCGTCGCAAGTTCCTCGACCAAGAAGGGCGAGACGCTGCTCGACACCGCGATCACGCTGAACGCCATGCGGCCCGATATTCTGGTGATCCGGCACGCGGCGGCCGGTGCTGCGGCCCTGCTCGCGCAAAAGGTTTCCTGCTCGGTCGTCAATGCCGGCGATGGTGCCCATGAGCACCCGACGCAGGCCCTGCTCGATGCACTCACCATCCGCCGCGCAAAAGGCCGCATCGGCGGGCTCACCGTGGCGATTTGTGGCGATGTGCTGCATTCGCGCGTGGCGCGCTCGAACATCGTTCTGCTGAATGCAATGGGCGCTCGGGTGCGGGTCGTTGCGCCCTCGACGCTTCTTCCCGCCGGCATCGAACAGATGGGCGTGGAACCGTTTACGCGCATGGATGAAGGCCTGAAAGGGGCGGACATCGTGATGATGCTGCGGCTCCAGCGTGAGCGGATGGCGGGATCGCTCATTCCCTCGGTGCGAGAGTATTTCCGCCATTTCGGCCTCGACGCAGAGAAACTGAAGGCGGCCAAGGACGACGTTCTGGTCATGCATCCCGGCCCCATGAACCGCGGCGTGGAAATCGCCTCCGAGATCGCCGACGGGCCGCAAAGCCTCATTCAGGAGCAGGTGGAGATGGGCGTGGCCGTGCGCATGGCCGTGATGGAAGCGCTGCTCGATCCGCGACGCAACGCCGAGGGAGGCGCAGCATGAGCGCGACCGTCTTTCAGAACGCCCGTATCGTCGATCCTTCGCGCGGCATGGACGAAAACGGTTCGGTTATCGTCGCCGACGGCAAGATCGTTGCCGCCGGTGCTGACGCGCACAATCAGGGCGCGCCCGAGAACGCCCGGACCGTCGACTGCCGGGGGCATGCCATCCTTCCCGGCCTGGTGGATTCGCGTGTGTTCATCGGTGAACCCGGTGCGGAACATCGCGAAACCATCGCCTCGGCGAGCCGGGCCGCTGCCGCAGGCGGCGTGACCTCGGTCATCATGATGCCCGATACGACGCCCGTGATCGACGATGTTGCGCTGGTTGAGTTCGTTAAACGCACCGCGCGTGAGACGGCGACAGTCAATGTTTTTCCCGCCGCCTCCGTGACCAGGGGTTTTGCCGGCAAGGAGCTCTCCGAATTCGGCCTGCTGCACGAGGCGGGCGCAGTCATGCTGACCGAGGGGCGTTCGACCATCGCCAACGCGCTGGTGATGCGGCGCGCCCTCACCTATGCCCGCGATCTCGGCATCACCATTGCTCACGAGACGCAGGACCCGCATCTGGCGTCCTCCGGCGTGATGAATGAAGGGCTTTTCGCAAGCTGGCTCGGGCTTCCCGGCATTCCACGAGAGGCCGAGACCATACCGCTCAGCCGCGATCTCATGCTCGCCGGACTGACCGGCGGACGCTATCACGCGGCCAAGATTTCCACCGCCATGTCGGCGGCCGCCATTGCCCGCGCCAAGAATGATGGCGCGGATGTCAGTGCCGGCGTCTCGATCAACCACCTGACCTTGAACGAGAACGATATCGGCGATTACCGCACCTTCTTCCGGCTTTCGCCGCCCTTGCGCACCGAGGATGACCGGCTCGCCATGGTGGAAGCGCTCAAAACCGGGGCGGTCGACATCATCGTCTCCTCGCACGATCCGCAGGACGTGGACACGAAGCGCCTTCCCTTTGCCGAAGCCGAGGCCGGTGCCATCGGGCTTGAGACGCTTCTGGCGGCGGCCCTGCGCCTTTATCACAATGGCGACCTGCCGCTCATGCGTCTTGTCGAGTGCCTGTCCACCGCGCCGGCGCGTCTGTTCGGCCTGCCCGGCGGAACGCTGAAACCCGGTGCAGACGCCGATCTGGTTTTGGTGGACCTCGACGCGCCGTGGATCGTCCGCGAGACGGATATTCGCTCACTTTCAAAGAACACGTGTTTCGAAGGTGCGCGAATGCAGGGCCGGGTCTTGCAAACAATGGTTGCAGGCCGCACAGTGTTCACGGCCTGAGTGAACGCAGTTTCAGGGGAGAGAGCCCGATGCCGGATCCCATCAGTTGGCAGCTAGCATTGCCGTATCTCGTGGCCGCGCTCCTTTTCGGCTATCTGCTCGGTTCCATTCCGTTTGGCCTTATCGTGACGCGGCTTGCCGGCCTTGGCGATGTCCGCAAGATCGGCTCGGGCAATATCGGCGCAACCAACGTGCTGCGCACAGGCAACAAGAAGCTAGCGGCCCTCACGCTCCTTGGCGATGCGCTGAAGGGCACGGTCGCCGTTCTGCTGGCCGGCCTTTACGGGCCCGATCAGGCTGTCGCGGCGGGGCTTGGCGCGTTTCTCGGCCATCTCTTTCCGGTCTGGCTCGGATTTCGCGGTGGCAAGGGCGTCGCCACCTATCTCGGCGTCCTGATCGCCATCGCCTGGCCGGGGGCTCTCATCTTTGCCGCAGTCTGGCTCGCGGTGGCCTTCATCACCCGGTATTCCTCGCTTTCCGCCCTCGTGGCCGCCATCGCCGTTCCGGTCGGCCTCTATCTTCTGGACTATGTTCAGGCCGCGGAACTTTTCATTCTGATGAGCGTGATCGTGTTTATCAAACACCGCACCAACATCTCCCGGCTCATGGCTGGCACCGAAACCCGTATCGGGGGCAAGGGGTGAACGCGCCCGGCGAAGGCGCGCGGCTTAGCGACCGACAGCGCCTCGCCTGGCTTCAGCTGCTGCGCAGCGAGAATGTCGGCCCGGTGACATTCCGCCAGCTCGTCAATCATTATGGCTCTGCCGAAACGGCTCTGGAGATGCTGCCCGAGCTCGCGCAGCGTGGCGGGGCAAAAAGACAGATCGTCATCGCCTCACGGGCGGATGCAGAGCGCGAAATGGAGGAAGCCCGGCGCCTGGGCGCCGCCTTCGTTGCCGTGGGGGAAGCTGACTATCCGCCGCTGATGCGGCGCATGGACCAGCCCCCGCCCCTTCTGGCAATGAAGGGTGATCTCTCCATTGTGCACAGACCGACAGTTGCACTGGTCGGCGCGCGAAACGCCTCCCTCACCGGCATGAAGATGGCCCGGCAACTGGCGGCCGCACTTGGAAGCGCCGGTTTTTCCGTTGCTTCCGGGCTGGCACGGGGCATCGATGCCGCCGCTCATCAGGGCAGCCTCGATACCGGCACCATCGCCGCTCTTGCCGGCGGGCTGGACAAGCCCTATCCGCCCGAAAACCACGCTCTTTTCGAGAAAATCGCAGAACGCGGGACCGTTCTCAGTGAAATGCCATTCGGATGGTCGCCCCGGGCGCGTGATTTTCCGCGCCGCAACCGTCTCGTCGCGGGGATTGCCTTTGGCCTCGTTGTGGTGGAAGCCGCCAGGCGTTCCGGCTCCCTGATCAGTGCGCGGCTGGCGGGAGAGATGGGGCGGCTTGTCTTTGCAGTGCCTGGATCGCCGTTCGACCCCCGCACGGGCGGGACGAACGCACTGCTCAAGGACGGAGCGATCCTCGTCACCGAAGCCGACGACGTGATTTCCCACATCGCACCGCTGCTGGACAGGCCGATTTCGAGACCGGAAAGTCTGGAGGAACCGCCGTCATTTTCGGCTGCTCCGCCACCCAGTGACAGCGACCGCGATCGCATCACTCAGGTGATGGGACCGTCTCCCGTGCTGATAGACGACATTATCCGTCATACAGGACTGCATCCATCACAGGTGTTGACTGTCTTGCTTGAGCTCGATCTGGCTGGCCGGCTGGAGCGGCATTCAGGAAGCGCGGTTTCGCTTCTTCCCCCGGACATCTAGGTCGAGCCCATTCCCTTCGAAACGATATGGCTGGGCGCCGCGGATGATGTCACCCGCCTCCAGATATGCCATCTCGATCATGTAAGCGAGCATCTCGCAGCGTTCTGCGAGCGCCATCGTCCGCAACTGCCCGAGCATCGCCTGCATGTAGTCGAGTGCATCTGTTCGGCCCCCACCGCAATGTTCGCTCATTCGCCGACACTCCCTTCCAGAGCATCGTACCGAAAAGTGGAATCCGGTTTTCGGATTATGCCGATGCTCCATCCATAGTTTAGATCGTCCTTTGTGCGTCCGGATGGACGCACAGCGATCTAGCGCCAGGCACCCCTTCATGTTGTCCGATGCTTTTTCGTGCTGCTTTCGTGTGCTTTCGTGTTGCCCGCTACCTGCCGTCCCCGATCATTCTCCATTAAGGACCCAGATGAAGTATACACACCATTATAAACAAATAAACGGAAAATTTACGATAAACAAACCCTGTCCACAGGCGCTTTACAGCGGACGAAATTCCCATTGGCCCTTGACCGCACGAGAAAGCACGGCCATTTGACGAGGCTGGATTCGTTCAAATAGCGAGGCGCCGCGACACGTCGGATGCCTGCGGGGAAATCTGAAAGCTTATGGATCTCGTTATCGTCGAGTCGCCGGCCAAGGCGAAAACCATCAACAAATATCTGGGCTCGAACTACAAGGTTCTGGCTTCGTTCGGACACGTGCGCGACCTTCCGCCCAAGGATGGCTCCGTGCGTCCCGACGAGGATTTCGCCATGTCGTGGAGCGTGGACAGCCCTTCCTCCAAGCGGCTGAGCGACATCGCCAAGGCTGTGAAAGACGCCGACACGCTGATCCTTGCCACCGACCCCGACCGCGAGGGTGAGGCGATTTCCTGGCATGTGCTGGAAGTGCTGAAGCAGAAAAAGGTGCTGAAGGACAAGCCGGTCCAGCGCGTTGTCTTCAACGCCATCACCAAGAAGGCCGTGCTCGACGCGCTCGCCCATCCCCGCGAGGTCGATGCGCCGCTGGTGGATGCCTATCTTGCACGCCGCGCACTCGACTATCTGGTCGGCTTCACGCTCTCGCCCGTCCTGTGGCGCAAGCTGCCGGGAGCGCGTTCGGCGGGCCGCGTGCAGTCGGTCGCGCTGCGGCTTGTCTGCGACCGCGAGGCGGAGATCGAACGGTTTATCCGCGAGGATTACTGGCAGATTGCCGCCACGCTCGCCACGCCGCGCCAGGAGAGTTTTGAGGCGCGACTGACGACGGTCGACGGCAAAAAACTCCAGAAGCTCGACATCAAGAGCCAGGAGCAGGCCGACGATATAAAGGCGATGCTTGAGGGCGCCTCGTTCAGGGCGGTCTCCGTCGAGGCGAAGCCGACGCGGCGCAATCCAGCCCCGCCCTTCACCACATCGACCCTCCAGCAGGCCGCGTCCTCGCGCCTTGGTTTCGGCGCCTCGCGCACCATGCAGGTGGCGCAGCGCCTTTATGAGGGCATCGACATTGGCGGCGAGACGACCGGTCTCATCACCTATATGCGTACCGACGGCGTTCAGATGGCGCCCGAGGCGCTCGATCAGGCCCGCAAGGCGATCGGCGCGGAATTCGGCGAGCGCTATTTGCCCGAGAAGCCGCGCTTTTATTCGGTAAAGGCCAAGAATGCGCAGGAAGCGCATGAGGCGATCCGTCCGACGGATTTCTCCCGCACGCCCGATCAGGTGCGCCGTTATCTCGATGCGGATCAGGCTCGTCTCTACGAAATAATCTGGAAGCGGGCCATCGCAAGCCAGATGCAGCCGGCGGAGATCGAGCGAACCACGGTCGAGATCGTGGCCGAGAATGGCGCCCGCAATGCCGGCCTGCGTGCGGTCGGGTCGGTGATCCGGTTCGAGGGTTTC
Organism: Nitratireductor lacus; assembly: GCF_056431025.1. Taxonomy (NCBI): domain Bacteria; kingdom Pseudomonadati; phylum Pseudomonadota; class Alphaproteobacteria; order Hyphomicrobiales; family Phyllobacteriaceae; genus Nitratireductor; species Nitratireductor lacus. Next base: position 70,846 of record NZ_JBWKMB010000008.1, read on the forward strand.
CTTGCCGCCTACGCGATCGACAAGGACGAAAACGCCGAGGACGAGGAAAGCCGCCGCCTGCCGGAAATCCACGAGGGCGAGACGCAGACGCGCGAAAAGATCGACGCCACCAAACACACGACCGAGCCGCCGCCGCGCTACTCGGAAGCCTCTCTCATCAAGAAGATGGAAGAGCTGGGCATCGGCCGCCCCTCCACCTATGCGGCGACGCTCAAGACGCTTGAGGATCGTGACTATGTGACGATCGAGAAGCGCAGGCTCATGCCGCAGGCCAAGGGCCGGCTCGTGACCGCATTCCTCGAAAACTTCTTCGAGCGCTATGTGGAATACGATTTCACGGCTGACCTTGAGGAAAAGCTCGACAAGATTTCCGACGGCCAGCTTTCCTGGAAGGAGGTTCTGCGTGACTTCTGGCAGGATTTCTCCGGCCATGTGGATGAGATCAAGGAACTGCGTGTCACCAATGTTCTCGATGCGCTGAACGAGGAACTTGCCCCGCTCGCCTTTCCGACCAAGGAAGACGGCACCGATCCGCGCGCCTGTCCGCGCTGCGGAACCGGCCAGCTTTCCCTGAAACTCGGTCGCCACGGCGCGTTTGTCGGTTGCTCCAACTATCCCGAATGCGGCTTCACCCGCCAGTTCGGCGAGGCCGGCAATGGCGAGAATGGCGAAAACGGCCTCGACGGCGACAAGGTGCTCGGCAAGGACCCGCACACCGAAGAAGAGATCACGCTGCGCTCCGGCCGGTTCGGCCCCTATGTGCAGCGCGGTGAAGGCAAGGAAGCCAAGCGCGCCGGCCTGCCGAAGAGCTGGGCGCCTGATTCCATCGATATCGAGAAGGCATTGGCGCTGCTCGCCCTGCCGCGCGATGTGGGCCAGCATCCCGAATCCGGAAAGATGATTTCGGCCGGTATCGGGCGCTATGGTCCCTTCCTGCTGCATGACGGCGCCTATGCCAATCTCGAGAGTGTCGAGGACGTGTTTTCCATCGGTCTCAACCGCGCCGTCACCGTGATTGCGGAAAAACAGGCCAAGGGCGGGCGCGGACGCTCGACGCCGACGGCCCTCAAGGAGCTTGGCGACCATCCGGACGGGGGCGGCAAGATCACCGTCCGCGACGGGCGCTATGGACCCTATGTCAATCACGGCAAGGTCAATGCGACACTTCCCAAGGGCAAGGAGCCGATGGATGTGACGCTTGAGGAAGCAGTGGAACTGATCGCGGCCAAGGCTGCCAAGGGCGGCAAGAAGAAGCCGGCAGCGAAAAAGAAGGCTCCCGCGAAGAAGGCGACAACGGCAAAGAAGACGACCGCGGCGAAGAAGAAAACCGCAGCCAAGAAAGAGGAATAACGCCTTGGCGCGCAGCATCTCCGGCAAGTCGAAAGCAAAGACCCGTTCCCTCGGCAAAGCCGGACGGAAGGAGAATTCCGCCAAGGCGTCTTCCGGAGACGGCCTCCCCGACCGCGACGCGGTGCTGCGCTTCATCAAAGACAATCCCGACCGCACGTCGAAGCGCGACATCGCCAAGGCCTTCGGCCTCAAGGGCGGCGACCGCATCTGGCTGAAGGACATTCTGCGCGATCTTCAGGACGAGGGGCTTCTGAAGAAGACGCGCAAGCGCCTTCTGCGCCCCGGCGCACTGCCGCATGTGGTCGTGCTCGATGTCTTCTCACGCGATGCCTCCGGTGCCCTGCTGGCACGGCCTGCCGAACGGGAGGAGCAGGACGAAGGCGCAGGTCCCCTGCCCCTCGTGGAAATCCGCACCCAGAAAGGCGGCAAGGCTGCCGGCATCGGCGACCGCGTTCTGGCCCGTGTCTTCCCGACCGAAAGCAGCGAAGGCCCCGCCTATACGGGCCGCGTGATGAAGGTGTTCGAAAAACGCCGGCAGAGCATTCTCGGTGTCATCCGCAAATCGAAGGATGGCGCCTTTCGCATCGAGCCCGTGGAGCGCACGCAGCGCGAACTCGTGGTTGAGGGGAACGATCTGAACGACGCGCAGGATGGCGATCTGGTCGAGATCGAGCCCATGTCCGGCGGGCGCTATGGCCCGGCGCGCGGCAGGGTGACGTCGGTCATCGGTTCTCTTTCCAGCGAAAAGGCGGTCTCCATGATCGCCATTCACGCGCATGAGATTCCGCACATCTTCCCCGACGGGGTGATCGCCGAGGCAGAAGCCGCAGAGCCCGTCACGCTTTCAGGCCGCGAAGACTGGCGCAACATGCCGCTCATCACCATCGACCCGGCCGACGCCAAGGATCATGACGATGCTGTCATGGCCGAGCCCGACCCGGACGAAAAGAACCCCGGCGGCTTCATCGCCACCGTCGCCATTGCCGATGTCGCACATTATGTGCGGCAGGGTTCCGCACTCGACCGGGAGGCCCTGAAACGCGGCAATTCCGTCTATTTTCCGGACCGTGTCGTTCCGATGCTGCCCGAGCGCATTTCCAACGATCTGTGCTCGCTGCGCGAAGGCGAGCCGCGTCCAGCCCTTGCCGTGCGCATGCGTTTTTCGGCGTCCGGCCAGAAGGTCGGTCACAGCTTTCATCGCGTCATCATGCGCTCGGCGGCAAAACTCTCCTACCAGCAGGCACAAAAGGCCATTGACGGCGAACCGGACGACAAGACGGGCCCGCTTCTCGAGCCCATCCTCAAGCCGCTCTGGGATGCCTACGCGGTTCTGAAACGCGGGCGCGACAACCGCCAGCCGCTTGAACTAGACCTGCCGGAGCGCAAAATTCTCCTGAAGGAGGACGGAACCGTCGATCGCGTCGTCGTGCCCCCGCGTCTCGATGCGCACAAATTGATTGAAGAATTCATGGTCCAGGCCAATGTGGCTGCGGCCGAAACGCTTGAGGCCAAACGCCAGGCGCTCGTCTACCGCGTCCACGATGCCCCGTCGCTTGCCAAGCAGGAAGCGTTACGGGAGTTTCTGCGCACTTTCGAGATTTCGCTGGCGCGTGGCGCGCAGCTCAAGCCCGCCCAGTTCAACGCCATCCTCGCCCGCGTGCGCGACACCGAGCACGAACAGCTCGTCAATGAGGTGGTCTTGCGCTCGCAGAGCCAGGCCGTCTACGCGCCGGAAAATCTCGGGCATTTCGGCCTCAACCTGCGGCGCTACGCCCATTTCACCTCGCCGATTCGCCGCTATGCGGATCTGATCGTCCATCGCGCACTCATTGCGGCCCTCGGGCTCGGCAAGGATGGCCTGACCCAGGAAGAGGAATCCCGGCTTGAAGAAATCGCAGCGCTGATTTCGGCCACCGAGCGGCGCGCCATGGCGGCGGAGCGCGATACGGTGGACCGGCTTGTTGCCGAGCATCTGTCGGGCCGCGTCGGCGAAGAATTCGATGCCCGCATCTCCGGCGTGGCCAAGGCGGGACTTTTTGTCCAGTTGCCGGATTATGGCGCAGATGGCTTCGTGCCTGTCTCTACGCTTGGAGACGAATACTATATCTATGACGAAGCCCGGCATGCCATGGTGGGCGAGCGCAGCGGGCGCGGCTTCCAGCTCGGTGACAGCGTGTCCGTCCGGCTGGTCGAGATCGCGCCGCTGGCCGGTGCCATGCGCTTCGAGATGCTGAGCAAGCCCGACAAGTTGCCGGGATCGATGAAGTCGTTCCACAAGGCAAAGGGTCGCTCCGGACGCGCTGCCGGCAATAGCCGCCGCGCTTCGCAGGGCAGGAGACGATGATGGAAGAGAAAATCTACGGCGGCGCAGCAGCGTCAAAGAAGCCCGAACGTCCCCTGATGGAAGCCATGAAACGCGGCTTTATGGGGCGCTGCCCCAGTTGCGGCGAGGGAAAACTCTTTCGCGCCTATCTGAAAACCGCCGATCAATGTCCTGAATGCGGAGAGGAGCTCCACCATCACCGCGCCGACGATCTTCCGGCCTATCTGGTGATTTTCATCGTCGGTCACATCGTCGTCGGTGCCTTTATGGGAATGGAGGCGTTCACCGACTGGCCCGGCTGGGTGCATCTGTCGATCTGGGTGCCGATCACGCTGATCATGTCGCTCATTCTGATTGGACCGATCAAGGGTGCGATCGTCGGCCTGCAATGGGCCTATTACATGCACGGCTTCGGCGATGAGGACGAGCTGGCGGAAACCCACCCGGAACTTCCCGAACACTCCGGGAGGCGCTCATGAGCGGGCGTCCGAACCGCATGGACGGCCTCGACAAGGCCGCCGTCGACCGCGCGGAAGCCAAGGATTTTTCGCTCGGCGGCAAGCCCATGCGGCCGCGCGATGCGGCAACCCTCATCCTGCTTGATCGCAGCGGTGACGAAGTGCGGGTGCTGATGGGGCGTCGCCATCGCAAACACGCGTTCATGCCCGGCCGTTTCGTGTTTCCCGGCGGACGCACCGATCCCGCCGATGGCCGCATTCCCGTTGCCGCGGGTCTGCACCCTGACGAAGAGCGCCGGCTGATCGGCACCGGTTCGCGCGCTACGGCAGCGCGTGCGCGCGCCGTCGCCATGTCGGCAATCCGCGAGACTTATGAGGAAGCCGGTCTTCTGATCGGCGAAAAAGGCACATTCAGCACGACAGCGAAGGACTGGCAGGGCTTTGCCGAAAACGGCGTTTGCCCCTCGCTTTCCGGCCTGCGTTACATCGCCCGTGCGATCACGCCGCCCGGTCGTGTGCGCCGCTTCGACACCCGCTTTCTGGCCGCCTGGCGCGATGACGTGGCCGTGGAACTGCCCGATGGTGGCCCGACCCACGAGCTGGAAGAGCTGGTCTGGCTTCCCATTCCCGAAGCCAAGGAAACCGAGGTTCCGCTCATCACCTGCACGATCCTCGATGATCTGGAGCAGCGGCTCAAGGTTGATCCGGAGCTCAAGCCGGGAGCGCCCGTGCCCTTCTATTCCATGCGCTACAACCGCTTTGAGCGGGCGCTGATCTAGGGTCAGGACTGGTGCGTGGTTCGACAAGCTCACCATGAGGGACGGTGGCGCTAGCGAACAATGCCTCTCTGCCGCTGCTCCAGATGAAGCCCGGTGAAACCCTCCCTCATGGTGAGCTTGTCGAACCACGCACAGGCATTGCAGCCACCGATCAAGCGAAACATTGAGATAGAGGAGTGGCGGCCCAGCCTAGAGCAGGCTCCAGCCAAAGCGGGCGGCGACAATGATCATGAAGAGGCCGAACGCCGTTTCGAGCTTTCTCTTGTCGAGTGCATGGGCGATCCGCACGCCAAGCGGAGCGACGAGCAGCGTGATCGGGATGATGAGCAGGACGGCGATCCAGTTCACATAGCCGGTGGACGCAATCGGCAGAAGCGGTTCGCCCCATCCTGCCCACACATAGCCGAACAGGCCCGGGATCGAAATCAGAACGCCGACGCCTGACGAGGTCGCCACAGCCTGGTGCATGGGCCGGTTGAACAGCGTCATGAAGGTGTTGTTCATGACACCGCCGCCAATGCCCATCAGGGTCGACAGAAATCCGATCAATGTGCCGACAAGCGAGCGCGCCGGATTTCCTGGAATGTCGGCTCCCAGCCGCCAGGTCTCACGGTTCAAGAGAAGCCGGACACCGACCAGAAGGGCAATCACCGCAAAAATCGCCCGCAGGCCGCCGCTGGACACATGGGCAGCGACAAGCGTTGCCAGCACCACACCGACCGGCACGGCGATAACGAAACTCCGCAACAGATCCATATCCACAGCGCCACGCAGATAATGCGAACGGAAGGAGCGCAACGAGGTCGGAACGATGATGGCAAGCGACGTGCCGACGGACAGGTGCATGCGCACCGCCTCGTCCACGCCGACGAGCCCGAACACCTGATAGAACACCGGGACAAGGATCGCGCCGCCACCGATGCCGAACAGGCCGGCAAGAATGCCGGCCACGACACCCGCCGCCGCCAGCGCAGCCGCGAACATGGCGATTTCGCCCATAGGCAGGTTCATGATGTCCCCCTCTCAACCCCGGGCCAGCGAGGCTGGATTGCTTCCATTTTTCATTGGATCGCAAGAGCGCTCTATCTTGTTGCTTTTACGCAATTCCGGACGGAAAACCGGTACCCGCTTTTCCTGGAATTGCCCTAGCTAGCGCCGATGCGGCACAAATGCAATTTCCTGTGGTGAGATCGAGATCAGGCCGCGTCGCGTCGGGTGCCAAGATCGACAGCCGAAAAAGCCTCGCGCAGGACTTCCGCGCCGGCACCCGGCTTCGTCGCCCTGCTTGAGAGGATCTGTCGATAGCGGCGTGCGCCGTCGAAACCATGAAAAAGACCAATCATGTGCCGTGTCACATGCGACAGCCGTCCACCACTGGCGATGTGCCGTTCGGCATAGGCCGCCATTGCCTCGATCAGCAGGGCGTAATCGACCGGCACCCGTTCGCCACCCTCAAGAAGAGCATCAACGTCCGCCAGAATGGCCGGGTTCTGATAGGCCGCGCGCCCCAGCATCACGCCGTCCACATGCGCAAGATGCGCGGCCGCCTCGTCCAGGCTGACAATGCCGCCATTGATGCCGATGAACCGGTCGGGGTTGGCCTGTTTCAGACGATAGACGCGGTCATAGTCGAGCGGCGGGATTTCCCGATTTTCCCTGGGGCTCAGCCCCTGCAGCCACGCCTTGCGCGCATGCACCCAAAGCGCATCCGCTCCAGCCGACCAGGCCGCATCGGCAAGCGCATCGAGCGCGATCTCGGTGTCCTGATCATCCACCCCGATCCGGCATTTCACCGTTACGGGCAGAGATACACGTGCCTTCATGGCCGAAACACCGGCCGCCACGACGCCCGGCGTCTTCATGAGGCAGGCACCGAATGTTCCCGACTGGACCCGGTCTGACGGGCAACCAACATTGAGGTTGATCTCGTCGTAGCCGAACCCGGCACCGATCTCCGCTGCTTCTGCAAGTTTTTCGGGATCGGAACCGCCGAGCTGAAGCGCGACGGGGTGTTCGCTCCGGTCAAAACCGAGCAGGCGTTCGCGATCGCCATGAATAACGGCATCGGCGACGATCATCTCGGTGTAAAGCAGCGCCCTGCCCGTCAACTGCCGGTGAAAGAACCGGCAGTGCCGGTCCGTCCAGTCGATCATCGGCGCAACGGCGAATTTAGAATAATTTTCAGTCATTTACATGCGTTTTATAAATTTCATCGTGATTGGGCGCACTGACACTCCCCGCTCCTCGGATATGTGACTCATTTCGCGGGTTTTTTCAAAGTGTATGTACCAGGTGCCTCAGCACGGCTTTTCTGCTCATGCCCGGCACAATGGGAGGCCATCATCCCACACGAAACCGTCAGCCGCGGTTTCTTCCCGTATCCCGCAGTGTATAAGATGCTTTGCAGGCTTGGCTTCGCCCATATCGCAATGCCCCTACCGGCGAATTTCGGCCCGTTCCAGCATGTAACGCTCCGCCGCTTCCATGTGGTCGCGCATGACCCTTGCAGCCCGCTCGCCATCGCCAGCCTTGATCGCCCGCATCAGGCTGATCTGGTAATGCAGGCCCGTCTCGCGGAGCGTCGGGTTCGGCTCCTTGTAGATCGCCCGACACACGGTCATGTCACGCAGCAGGCTGACGAGGAAAATGCAGTTGAAGCCGAGCAGCGTGTTTTCTGCGTGGCGCGCCAGCTCGACGTGAAAGTCGAGCTCGGCGAGACGCTGCCGGTATTCCTCTTCCGCCGTCTGTGGTTCCGCCTCGTAGAGCCGTATCTTGGCCTGCAGCTCCGTGAACGCCTCAGGCGAAAGCCGGCCGGCAACGCTCGCCGCAAGCTGCGGCTCGAGAACCTTGCGGATCGCATAGATCTCCGCGATGGACGGTGGCTGGAACAGGAAGAGGTTGTCGAGCAACCGAATTGCCTGGTCAGCCCCGACGGTGGAGACAAACACGCCGCCGCCTGGTCCCGTCTTGCTGGCGATGAGCCCCTGGAACTCGAGTATTTTCTGGGCTTCCCGCAGCGTTCCGCGCGACGCTTCCTGCGTTTCCGGTAACAGCCACTCATGCGGGATGCGATCGCCAGGCCTGAGCCCGTGTGCGACGATCATCTCGCGTATGCGGTCGGCGATGATGTCCGGCCGCTTGCGGCGTTTGAGCACCGTGGAAAGCTGCGACGCCTCTGGAGCCGGTGGCGGACTGCTGCGGTCAGGCATCCTCGTTCTCTTTGACGGGGTGATGGCACGCGGCCATGTGCCCCGGGTGGCCGGGTGCGGCCTCGAGTGGTGGCTGCACCGACTTGCATCGGTCGGTACCGCGCGGGCAGCGGGCGAAGAATGCACAGCCTGGCGGTGGATCATACGGATCCGGCAGTTCTGTATTTGCATCTTCCGGGATGAGCGACCGTTTTCCCGGAACCGGCGCCGATTTCAACAGAAGATGTGTGTAGGGATGGCGCGGCGCTGCGAAGATGCGCTCCGATGCGCCGAGTTCGGCAAGCCGGCCGAAATAGAGCACCGCCACCCGGTCGCTGACGCTTTCGATCACCGAAAGATCGTGACTGATGAAGACATAGGTGAGGCCGAACGTCTTCTTGAGATCGTCGAGAATGTTCAGAACTTGCGCCTGCACCGACACATCGAGCGCGGAAACCGGCTCATCAAGCACGATCAGTTCGGGGTCGGCGGCCAGCGCGCGGGCAATGCCAATGCGCTGCGCCTGCCCGCCTGAAAACTCGTGCGGGTAGCGCTCCAGAAACTCCGGCGCGAGATTGACCGCCTCCATCAGCTCACGCAGGCGCTTTTCGCGCGCCTCGCGGTCCAGTCCGAGCAGGTGTTTGAGCGGCGCTTCCAGAATGGTGCGGATCGTCTTGCGCGGATTGAGCGATGCGACGGGATCCTGAAAGACATACTGCACGCGCTGCGCAAGCTTCTGCGGATCGCGTCTGGCTTCGGCAACCAGATCCACCCCGTCGAAGGTGATCGCGCCGCTGGTGGGCCTATCGAGACCGGCGATCAGCCGCGCAAGCGTCGACTTGCCGCAGCCCGATTCCCCGACCACGCCGAGCGTCTCGCCCCTGCGCACATTAAACGATATGCCCTGCACCGCATGCACCGCCGGCAGGGTTTTTCCGAACAGCGTGCGGCCACCGCCGAAGATCCGCTCCGCAGCGTCGATTTCCAGAAGGGGGGTGTCAGTCATCGGCGGTCTCCCCGGTCATTGGATAGAGGCAGCGCACGGCCTGCGTATCGCCAATGCTGGAAAGTGCGATCTGCCCCCTGCGGCAATCGGGCTTCACCCGCGGGCAGCGTGCCGCGAAGGCACAGCCCGGCGGCAGATCGTTGACCACCGGCGGACGCCCCTCGATGGCGTCGAGCCTGCGGCCGGGCTCACCCAGAACCGGCACGCAGTCGATCAGCTTGCGGGTGTAGGGATGCGCCGGCGCATTGAGCACCTCCTGCGTCGTGCCCGTCTCGACGATGCGCCCCGCATACATGACGGCAACCCGGTCGCACACGGCCGACACGACCCCGAAATCATGGGTGATGAACAGGATCGCCGCATTGCTTTCCCGCCTCAACGTGTCCATCAGCGACAGGATCTGCGCCTGCACGGTCACGTCCAGCGCCGTTGTCGGTTCGTCGGCGATGATGATCCTGGCGTCATTGGCAAGCGCCATGGCGATGCACACGCGCTGGCGCATGCCGCCGGACAGTTCGTGCGGATAGACCTTCAGCCGCTCCGCCGGATTGGTAATGCGCACCAGACGCAGCAGCTCCTCGGCGCGTGCATCCGCCTCCGACCGCCGGATCGGCCGGTGCGCCATGATCGCTTCCGTAAGCTGGTCGCCGATGGTGAACAGCGGATGCAGGGTAGAGAGCGGGTCCTGAAACACATGGCTGACATCCGCGCCGCGCAACGCGCGGATGCGCTCATCGCTGACGGCGAAAAGGTCTTCGTCGCCGAGCCATGCGGCTCCGCCCGTGATGCGGCCGGGCGGTGTCGGCACCAGCCCCATGAGCGACATGGCCGTCACCGATTTTCCCGAACCGGATTCACCGACGATGCCAAGGCATTCGCCCTGCTTGAGGTGCAGGTCGATGCCGCCCACCGCACGATAGACGTCATCGCCGATGTGAAACTCCGTGTTCAGACCCGCCACTTCCAGAACGCTGTCGCCATGGGTGCGGGTCTTGGGCACCGTGCGACGCTCAACGGCGGTGCGGGCCACGGGCCGCGTCAGCGCACCCGACTTCAGCCGCGGGTCGAGCACGTCACGCACGCCATCGCCCAGCAGATTGATGCTCATGACCAGCGCAAAGATCATCAGGCCGGGAATGATCGAAACATGCGGCGCGGTGAAGAGTATCTTGCGACCCTCGCCCAGCATCGAGCCGAGATCGGCCTGCGGCGGCTGTGCGCCGAGCCCGAGGAAGGACAGGCCGGCCGTTTCAAGGATCATCCAGCCGATGGTCGTCGACATGGTGATGATGATGACCGGCAGAACGTTGGGCAGAATCTCGCCAAACAGAATGCCCGCGTTCGACTTGCCCGAAAGACGCGCCGCATCGACGAACTCGCGCCGCGACAGGCCGATGGTGATGCCGCGAATGTTGCGCGCGAAGAAAGGGATGTTCACCACAGCGATGGCGTAGAGCGCATTGAGCAGACCCGGCCCGAGCGCTGCCACGATGGCAAGTGCCAGCAGGATGTAGGGAAACGCCATCACCATGTCGATGCCGCGCATCAGGAAGGCGTCCACGCGCCCGCCCGCATAGCCTGCAACAAGCCCGATGAGCGAACCGAAGAAGGCGGCGATCAGCGTGGCCGAGATGCCCACGGCAAGGCTGACGCGCGTGCCCCAGACAAGCCGCGAGAGGATATCGCGCCCGAGCGCATCCGTGCCAAGCAGGTGCCCTTCTGTGAGCGGGCGCAACAGCCTGTTGGCCGGTGCCGTCGCATCCGGGTCGGGCAGTGGCAGGAGCGGCGCCAGAAGCGCGGCCGCGATGATCAGCACCAGCAGTGCCAGCCCGGAAGCCGCAAGCGTGTTGTTGAGAAGCAGGCGGACCGGACCGGGGCGGCCTGCCCCCCGCGCCCTGCCCTTCGCGGCGGTGGAAACGGCTTCACTCATCAGCGCAACCTCGGATCAAGAAGCGTCTGCACCACATCGGCGGCCAGATTGAAAAGAACATAGGCGGCGGCCACCACCAGAACCCCGCCCTGCACCAGAAGCAGATCGCGGGTGGAAATGGCGTTGACCAGCATTGAACCGATGCCCGGCCACTGGAACACGGTTTCGATGTAGACCGCGCCGCCGAGCACGAACCCGGCCTGAATGCCGATCACCGGAATGACGCTGACGAGTGCGGCCTTGAAGGCATGACGGTAGATCACGCGTCTTTCGGTCAGCCCCTTGGCGCGCGCGGTGCGAATGTAATCCTGCCGCAGCACTTCCAGCATGGCCGTGCGGGTCAGCCGCGCGATGACGCCGGTGGCGACAACCGCCAGCGTCAGCGCCGGCAGAAACAGATGGTGAAGCAGGTCCGGCAGATCGCCGCCGCCATAGATGGCGTACATGCCACTGGCCGGGAACAACCGGATCTTGACGGCGAAAGCCAGGATGAGAAGCAGGCCGAGCCAGAAGGACGGTATCGAAATGCCGATCAGCACCAGAACAGTGATCACCTTGTCGGCCAGACCATACTGGCGCACGGCCGAGACGACGCCCGCCAGAAGTCCGAGGATCGAGCACAGCATGAGCGCCGTTCCGGCCAGGATCAGCGTGGCCGAGAAACGCTCAAGCACCTCGTCCAGCACGGGTCGGTTGAGCGCATAGGAACGCCCGAGATCGCCCTGAAGGAGGTTCCCGAGCCAGATCAGGTATTGCTGGGGCAGAGGCTTGTCGAGGCCGAGATCGGCGTTGATCCTGGCCACGTTCTCAGGCGTCGCATAGGAGCCGAGAATGGCCGTTGCCGGGTCGCCGGGGATCATCGCCATGATCAGAAAGACGATGATCGAGAGCCCGAAAAGGACCGGGATGGCGGCAAGGAGGCGCTTGGCTATGTAGGCTGCCATGGCTGGGGCCTCGTTTCAGGTTCGGTTATGGGCGCGGTTCGCTTTTGATGCGGTGCCCTACATGCCGCCCTCGCCCTTAGGGCTTGGCCACGTCCTGCAACATCAGGAAGAAGGAAGGCTGGAGCTTGAAGTTCTCGACATTCGCGCCGGTCACCGCATTCTGCTTCCAGTTGGCGACGAAGACCCAGGGCGCATCCTCCTGAACGATCTGCTGCATCTCCTTGTACAGTGCGGCGCGCTCGGCCTGATCGGTCGAGGTGCGCGCCTTGTTCAGGAGTTCATCCACCCTCTCATTGGCGTAGTAGCCGGAGTTGAACCCGCCCTTGTCGGGCCAGGCTTCCGAGCGCAGCGCCAGGAAGGGCAGCGTGTCCGGCGAGTTGGTCATCCATGCCATTTCGGCCATGTCCGCCTTGCCTTCCAGGCCAGGGTTCACCTTGCCGAGAAACGTGTTCCACTCATAGGTCTCGATGTTGACCTTCATGCCGACGGCCTGCAGATCGGCCTGAATGGCCGTGCCCATGGCGATGGGATCGAGCATGCCCGATCCGCCCTCGGTGACGTAGAAGGTCAGTTCTTCACCATCATAACCGGCTTCTTCCAGAAGCTGCCTGGCCTTGTCCGGATCATAGGGATAGGGCTGCAGTTCTTCATTGTAGGCCCATGCGAAGGCCGGCGGTGTCGGTCCCGCGGCCACGTCCGCCGTGCCCTGCAGAATGTTCTCGACCAGCGCCTTCTTGTTGATGGCGTAATTGGCAGCCTGGCGCACCGCCTTTTCGGTGAACGGCCCCTCCTTCATGTTGAGGATCAGGAACCAGACATGCGGGCCCGCCTGCTCGTAAACGCTGAAATTCGCGCCATCGCGGAACTGCTGCAGGCTGTCCGGCGGCACCTCCACCATCACGTCCAGACCACCGGAGAGCATTTCGGCAATGCGGGTGTTGGTGTCGGTGATCGGACGGTAGATCACGGCCTCGAGCGGCGGCGCACCATCCCAGTAATCTTCGTTGCGGGTAATGACGACACGCGAATTGGCCTGCCATTCCTCGAACCTGAAGGCCCCCGTTCCGACCGGATTGCGGCCGTAATCCTTGCCGTGTTCCTTGACCGCCTCGGGCGAAACGATCAGGCCTGTCGGATAGGACAGGTTCGACAGGAAGGGCGCAAAAGGCTCTTTCAGCGTGAACTCGACGGTCAGGTCGTCCACCGCCTTCACCTCGTCCACCGACGAGAAGTAGAAGGCGAGCGGGAACGGTCCCGTATCGTGATAGGGGTGATCTTCTTTCAGCATGCGGTCGAAGTTGAACTTCACCGCCTCCGCGTTGAGCGGCGTGCCGTCATGAAACGTCACCCCCTCGCGCAGCTTGAAGGTGTAGGTGATCCCGTCATCGGAAATCTCCCAGCTCTCCGCCAGCGCCGGTTCCGGTTCCAGCGTGCCGTCCTTGTAACGGGTCAGGCCGTCATAGACGTTCATCAGGATGCGGAAGTCGTTGACTGCCGTCACCGCGTGGGGATCGAGCGATTTCGGCTCCGCGATCTGCCCGACGACCAGAACGTTGGGCGGTGTCTGCGCAAAGACCGGCGACGCAAAGAGCATCGAACCGGCGGTCATGGCGGCTGCAATCAGTTTCCTCATGGGGGCTCCTCCCTCTGTTGCGCACAATTAATCCTAACAATCTATCCATTGGCAAGCATTTATTATAATAAATCAAAAACGCATCGCTGTTCCGCACTCACGACGCGGAATAAATGTTTGAAAAACAGGCAGATCTCATGGTCCACACACCCGTCATCAACTCACAGCGCCTGCGCGCCCTGCTCGATGGGGTCAACGCTTTCGGTCGCAATTCGCAGACCGGCGGCTATAACCGCGTCGGTTACAGCGATGCGGACATGGCCGTGCGAAGCTGGTTTCTGGAGCAGATGCGCGCTGATGGCCTGACCGTGCATCGCGACCCGGTCGCCAACCTGTTCGGAAGATACGGTCCGGTGGACGGTCCATCTATCATGGCCGGCTCGCATCTCGACACCGTGCCCGAGGGCGGCGCCTTCGACGGAGCACTCGGCGTCTGTGTGGCGCTCGAATGCGTGCGCGCCATGAAGGACGCCGCTTTCACGCCGACGACCGCCATCGAAGTGGTCGCCACCGCCGAGGAGGAAGGACGGTTCGGCGGCATGCTGGGCTCGCAGACCATTGCCGGCCTCGTGACCGCCCAATGGCTGGATGAAGCCCGCGACGCCGACGGTATCCGGCTTGCCGACGCAATGCGCGATCAGGGTCTGAACGCCCGTGATGCGCTCGATGCCGCCCGCCCGCCCGGCGCCGTCAAAGCCTTTCTCGAACTGCACATCGAACAGGGTCCGGTACTGGAGCAGGCCGGCACCCCCGTCGGGATCGCCGACAGTGTCGCTGGCGTCATCAATCTCGCCGTGTCGCTGATCGGCCGCGCCAACCATTCCGGCACCACGCCGATGAACCTGCGTGTCGATGCCTTCACCGGCCTCTCGGCGGTCGGTCAGGCGGTGCGTGGCGTGATCGCCGAGCATGGCGGCGAGCGCAGTCGCATCACGATCGGCAAAGTGACGCTTCAGCCCAATTTCATCCACACCGTGCCGGGCCGCGCCGATTTTATCATCAACATCCGCGACACCGATCCCGGCACGATGGCGTCCCTGGCCCAGGCCATGGAACAGGCCGTGCGCGATGCCGCGCAGGAAAACGGGCTCGGCTTTTCCATCGAGGAGCAGAGCCGGATGGAACCGGTTCGTCTCGACGGCGCACTCGTCTCACTGTTGAACGAGGAAGCGGACCAGCTCGGGCTTAAAACCCTCACCATGCCATCCGGCGCCGGCCACGACGCCCAGACAATGCAGGCCCTGTGCCCCTCGGGCCTGATCTTCGTACCAAGCCACGATGGCATCAGCCATGCGCCGGAGGAATGGACCGACTGGGGAGCCATCAAAAAGGGCGCTCAGCTGATGCTTGCAGCGCTGGTCAGGCTCAGCGCTATCGCCGCAGAGTAGTGGCATGGCGGCGGCACGGCCGTAACCTCATGGAGAGCTGCCGCTAGCGGCCGGCAGTCCGGCTGGAGCTAATCAATGGTTCACGGTTTTTGAAAGAAGCCCTTTTTTATTCTAAACAAGCCACAGCTCATGCAGTCAGGACGCCTGGCGCCGGTGAGCGCTCACCGTTCCGCAGCCATCATCGCCGCCTTCAGCGCTGCCGGACCCTCGAGCACCTCTTCGACAGACGGTGAAAAGCCTGCCGCCAGCATCCGCCGCGCCATCATGTGTTCGCCGGGCCGATTGACGGTTTCCACGGCGACCAGACGGTCGCCTGCGAAGAGGTAGACGCCGAAGGCGCCGCTCTCGGGATCTCCCGTCACGATCTCCCGATCCACATCGAAAGGGAGACCTGCCATCTGCAGCTTGCGCTCGCCCTGATCGGACCAGAACCATGGGACGGCGTCGTAGGCTGCGTCTTTGCCGAGCATTGCCTTTGTCGCAATGCGCGCCTGATCGGTGGCGTTCTGGACCGATTCAAGACGCAGTGTGCGTCCTGACGCGGCGTGCGGGAAGGAAACACAATCCCCGATCGCGTAAACGTCGGCAGCGCTGGTGCGGCAGCTGGCATCCACGCGAATTCCGTTGTCGCAGGCAAGGCCCGCGGCTTCGGCCAGGGCGGTGTTCGGCAGCGCGCCAATGCCCACCAGCACCATATCGGCGGGAAGCTCCCGCCCATCCGATGCGATGACACTGCGAAGGGTTCCCTTCTCGCCCACGAACCGCGCAACACCCGCGTTCGTCAATATCCTGACACCGAGGCTCTCATGATAGGCGTGTATGTGTTCTGCGACGCGCGCACTCACGGCCCGGCCGAGGATGCGTCCGGCCGCCTCCACCACCGTCACGCTCTTTCCGGCCATGGCGGCCGTCGCCGCCACCTCAAGCCCAATGAAGCCGCCACCGATCACGACGATGTTCTGCGCCCCGACCAGGGCATCGCGCAGGACGCGGGCATCGGCACAGTCGCGCAGATAATGAACGCCGGCGCCTTCAGAACCGGGCACCGTCAATCGGCGGGGTTCAGCACCGGTGGCGAGCAGAAGTCTGCTCCAGCCAAGTTGCCTGCCATCATCCAGTATCAGCGTGCGGGTTTCCGGCGCGATGCCGGTAACGCAGACACCCGTCTCAAGCTCGATATTCTGTGTGTCGTAAAACAGCCGGGCGCGCAGAATCTGTGGTTCGGCATCCAGTGATTTCAGGAAAACCTTGGAAAGCGGCGGTTTGTGATAGGGGAGTTCCGGATCGCCCGAAACAAGCGTCAGCCGGCCTTCATACCCCTCCTCGCGCAAACTCGCGGCAGCCTGTACGCCGCCATGGCCTGCACCGATGATAATGATGTGCTCGTCCAGGGTCCCGCCTCCGGCTCTTTGAAATCCCGATGACAACGGGCCCGACATAGAGAGCGCGGGGCACATGGGCAAGCCCGCGATTGCGCCGCAGACAGGACTGCTCCTGCAGTTTCCCCCGGTTGGCACAAACGAAACTGCCCTCCGGCGGGGCTCATGCCGGAGGGCAGCGCTGCAACAACCCTGTCTGGATCATAGATGAAGCATCGGAATAGCCCGAAAACCGGATTCCACTTTTCGGTCCGATGCTCTAGAACAGGGCTGCGGTCTTCTGCAGCGTTATCCAGACACCCCACAGAATGGGGATGCCGACGATGGCCCAGGCGGCAAGCGCCTTGCCATCGAAACCACCCCTGCCGATACCGAACGAGCCGGTCGGGCCTGCATCGGCAGCCGCCGATTTCGCCTGAAGCCTGGCGACCTCCTCATCCGACATGTACCACTTGTCCGAAAGCGGCTTGACCAGCATGTTGCAGATCAGACCGAGGAGGAGCATGCCGGCCAGGATATACATGGTGAAGTCGTAGACCTGCTCGCGCGGAATGCCCGCATTGAGCTGCGCTTCACGAATGTAGTTCACCACGACGGGACCGATGATGCCGGCAGTCGCCCAGGCCGTCAGAAGACGGCCGTGAATGGCGCCAACGAACTGGGTGCCGAAAATATCGGCCAGATAGGCCGGCACCGTGGCGAAGCCGCCGCCATACATGGACAGGATGATGCCGAACATCAGGACGAAGAGCACCTGGCTGCCCATATGCGCGGCCGAAGGGGCGAGCGCATAGAGCACGATGCCGATCAGGAAGAACGCGTAATAGGTGTTCTTTCTGCCGATCCTGTCGGAGAGCGACGCCCAGAAGAAGCGGCCGCCGATGTTGAACAGCGAGAGCAGACCGGCAAAGCCCGCGGCAATCGCGGCAATGGCGCTCTTCTGGGATGCGTCGAGTTCGTTGAATGTCAGTTCCGGCATGCCGAGCAGGCGTCCGCCAAAAATTTCCTGAAGCATGGGTGAGGCCATGCCGATCACACCGATACCAGCCGACACGTTGAGGGTGAGAACCGCCCAGATCAGCCAGAACTGCTTCGTCTTGTGAGCGTCGCGCAAATGGACATGGCGCGACGTGATCATGGATTTCGCGCTCTTTGCCGGCGGTGTCCAGCCTTCCGGTCGCCAGCCGGATGGCGGAATGCGATAGCCGAAGGCACCGCCCATCATGAAGACGAAATAGATGGCGGCCATGACCAGAAAGGTCTGCCAGACGCCAACGGAGCCCGCGGTCTTGAACGTGTTCATGAGCATGTCGGCCAGCGGGGCGCCGATCATCGCACCGCCGCCAAAGCCCATAATGGCCATGCCCGTTGCCATGCCCCTGCGATCCGGAAACCATTTGATCAGCGTCGAAACCGGCGAAATATAGCCGAGCCCCAGGCCGATGCCGCCGATCACGCCGGCGCCGAGCCACATAAGCCAGAGCTGGTGAAGCATCACGCCAATGGCCGCAACGGCGATGCCGCCGCACCAGCAGAAGGCCGCGACCACGCCCGCCTTGCGCGGGCCGGCGCGTTCGAGCCAGCCGCCCCAGATCGCCGCCGCCGAGCCGAGCAGCACGAAAAACAGCGTGTAGATCCAGCCCAGATCAGAAACGCGCCAGTCGCAGCTTGTGGTGAAAAGCGCGCTGATGAGCGTCATGTCCTCGCAGACCACACGCTCGGAAATGCCGATGGCCTGGGTCAGCGGCAGCCAGAACACGCTGAAGCCATAGGCCATGCCGATGCAAAGATGAATCGCCAGGGCCGCCGGCGGAACAAGCCAGCGGTTGAAGCCCGGCTGGGCAATGATCCTCTCCCTGTCCATAATACCGCCGGCGGGGGCGCCGGATAATGTGTCACTTGCTGCGGACATAAGTCTCCTCCTCCTGCCGGGTTTCCCGGCAGCCGTCCTGCTGGTTATTCGTTCGAAAATTCCCGATTGATGCCGACACGCCGCCCTCCGCGACAGTGGCTTCCGGGTCAGGCCCCGGTCATCGATAGCGTCCTCCTCTTACCTCGCCTGGAGGTAAGCAATGGTCGTGCCAGATGACTGATGTGAACGATTTCAGATATTTATCGGCTGACAGATCAGATCAATGGACAGTTTGTCCAAGGCCGTCGGACATTTTGTCCGAGGCGCTTGGAGCATCGGACCGAAAAGTGGAATCCGGTTTTCGGGTTATTCCGATGCTCCACTATTAGTCTAGATCGTCCTTTGTGCGTCCGGATGGACGCACGGCGATCTAGCGCGCCTCCGGCAACCAGATCGTAAAACAAGTGCCCTCGCCCGGCCTGCTCTCGACCGAGATCTTCCCGCCCTGACGACTGATCAGCGTCTGGCTGATTGAAAGACCGAGCCCGGTCCCCTCCTGCCGCTTTGTGGTGAAAAACGGATCGAACGCCCTGTCGAGCATTTCGGGCGTCATGCCGACGCCCGTATCCGAAACCGCGATAACGAGCCCCTTGTCTCCGTCCTGCTCTTCATCGCGCGTGGCGAGCGAGAGAGAGCCTCCGTCAGGCATCGCATGGACGGCATTGACGATCAGGTTGACGAGAACCTGCTGGAGTTCCGTGCGGTTCATCAACACAAGGCGGGTCGCGCGATCTTCACGCATGACCACGATTTCTGCCTTGTTGAGAAGGTGCTGCACCAGTGGCAACGTGTCGGAAATCACATCCGTCGGGGCGTGACGCTCCAGAAAGCCCGCATATTCCTCCGGCTTGGCAAACTGAAGCAGCTTGGTGACGATCTGGCTGATCCGGTGGATCTGTTCATCGAGCAGGCGAAATTCCGTCCGCGCCTCATCCGCGCGATCCCCCATCACCTGACGCACCACTTCAAGATTGCCCTGTATGACGGCGATTGGATTGTTGATTTCATGGGCAACGCCGGCCGTAATCTCGCCAATCGCAGCGAGTTTTTCGGACATGATGAGCTGCCGGGTCGTGGCCTCAAGCTGCCGGTTGGCGAGCCGCAGCTCGCGCGTGCGCTCTTCCACCCGGGCGTTCAACTCCTCGTTCCAGGCGCGCAATTGCCTGTCGCGTTCCTGCAGCTGCTCAAGAAGCAGGTCGAGATGCTGCGCCACCCGGCCGATTTCGTCGTCGACGCCACGAATGCCCGTGCGTGCGCCCAGGTCCCCGCCTTCAACCTCCGAAATCGTGCCGGCCATGCGCTCAAGCGGCTTGAAGATCGAGCGGGCCCAGCGCAGGAACAGCGGAACACTCAATGCGGTGATCGCCAGAAAGGCGATGGCGATCGTCAGCAGCGTCGTATACTTCGCTTCCGTGAAGGGCGCTTCCAGAAAGCCGACATAGAGCATGCCGACGCGCCTGCCGTAGCTGTCGGTGATCGGCTCATAGGCGGAGATGTACCAGTCATTGACGACAAAAGCGCTGTCGAGCCAGACGCGCCCCTGACCGAGCACTGCCGAGCGGACGATGCTCGAAACGCGTGTGCCGAGGGCCCTGCGCCCCTCAAAGAGCCGTACATTGGTGCTGATGCGCACATCGTCGAGGAACAGTGTTGCCGTTCCCTGGCTTCCCTCCGGCAGGCTCGCTTCGCGGTAGACGAGATCATTGATCGTGTCGATGAAAACGAGATTGCGGTTCAGGAGATTGCCGCCGACAAGGGCGGCCGGGCTGCCATCGGCAAGACGCACCGGCGTTGCCGAATGAACGACCATGCCGCGCGTTTCAGCCGCCCGGTCGGTCGGCACGGCATTGGGCGTTGGCACCAGTTCCAGCCGGGCACGCGCGGCGAGTGCGGGCGCGATTGCGGTCAGTTCCTCGCCCGAAAAGATATCGATCCCGGTAGACGCCTCTCCTGAAAGCGCCCTTTCGATGATCGGCCAGTCAGACCGTGGAGCGCCGGCAAGCTTCGGAGCGGATGTTACGACCCTGCCATTCGTGGGGATCAGATAAAGAAAATCGAGATCGAGCGCGCGGCGATGTTCTTCCAGGAGCGCTTCCAGACCGCCGCCTCCGGCCTCCACGATATCGCGGAACCTTGCCGAGCCGCCAAGGGCCGCGATGCGTTCACCGGTGTTTTCAAGAAGCCGCGCGAAATACTGGTGCGCGATGGTCAGATCGCCATTGACCTTGGAGATCAGGGCTGCGTCGAACTTTGCGTTCCACCGATAGACCGCCATGCCAAGAAGCAGGGGCAGGATCACGAGCGTCGGCAAAAGCGCAATCACAAGCAGGCGAAAACGGACCGAACGTCCCTGCCCCCTGCGCCGGTCCGGCTCTAATCGGTCAGACATTCCAGGCCGCGCATTTGCGGTCGATTGTCTTGCGGGAAACACCAAGCTGGCGCGCGGCAGCCTCACGGTCGCCGCCCAGCCGGTCGAGCACGGCCAGTATGTGCCGGCGTTCGATATCGGCAAGGCTCTCGCCACTGGTACCGCTTTGCTGCATTGTACGAATCCCGCCGCCGAAATCGTCAGGGAAACGACCCAGGATAAGCGTGCGTTCGACAAGATTGCGCAGTTCGCGCACATTTCCGGGCCAGGGATAGGCCGCAAGGGCCGATCGTGCATCTGCCCCGATGGAGACTTTCGGCGTTCCCAATTGCTGCGACAGCTTGGTCATGAACAGATCGGCGAGTTCCTGCACGTCCTGGCCACGATCCTTGAGCGGCGGCAGGTGGATCCGCATGACGTTGATGCGAAAGAACAGATCGGCGCGAAACTGGCCGGCTTCGACCAGTTTTTCGAGTTCGGCATTGGTCGCGAAGACGAAGCGCAGATCGACAGGGATTTCGCGCTCCGAGCCCACCGGCCTGATCCGGCGATCCTCGAGCACGCGCAAAAGCTTGCTCTGCGTGGCAGGCGGCAACTCGCCGATTTCGTCAAGAAACAGCGTTCCGCCCTGAGCGTGCATGAAAAGACCTTCGCGGGCCGTGTCCGCCCCGGTGAACGCACCCTTCAGATGACCGAACAGCTCGGTTTCGATCATGTCCGGCGGAATGGCGGCGCAGTTGACGGGGACGAAGGGTTTGTCCGCCCGGTCCGACAGCGAATGAAGCGAGCGCGCGGCGACTTCCTTGCCCGTGCCCGACTGACCGGTCAGAAGCACCGACGTCGGCAGCGGTGCAACGCGTGCAATCGTCTCCCGCACATCGCTGATCGCTTTGGAGCCGCCGATCAGCTTGTCGCGCAGCAGAACGTGATCGGAAGTGGATTTCAGTTCGTAGCGCAGGACGTAGTTTTCGCGCTGGAGGCGCATCTGGTCGAGACAGCGCGCCACGGCGTTCAAAAGCTGGTTGGAGCGGAATGGCTTCAGAATGAAATCCACGGCGCCGGCACGCAATGCCTGGATGGCGGTCTCCAGATCCGCATAGGCCGTCATGAGAATGGCATTGGAGAAAAAACCGATGGCGCGCTGCTCGGCGAGCCAGTCGACACCATTCTTGCCCGGCATGATGTTGTCGAGGATCACCACGTCATAATGGTTGGTGTCGAGCTTGCGCGATGCCTCTTCGGTGTCGGCGGCCTCGTCGAGACGCTTGCAGCGGGGACCGAGCGTACGCATGAGAAAATTCCGCATGCCCGGCTCGTCATCGATCACGAGGATTGAGGCCTGTGCCAGCCATGGGCCGAATTCCGGGTCCGCAGCCATGTTGCGTGGCGCTCTTGCAGCCTGTCCGCTTGCCATATCCTCCCGATCCCCCTCCGGTGTTGAGCCGCATGATTAGCCAAGCTCCCCTGGAAAGCAAATAGGGTTCCGCCTACTCTCCACCGCCGGCCTGAAAGGATTTGCGCCACTGGTCCAGAAACGCCCTGCGCTTGGCCTGATCGAGGCCAACCAGAAGTGCTGGAGAAAGCGCTATGGGCCGGAATGCGGCCTCTCCCGCTGTCGGTCCGGACCCGGTGTCGATGAGATTGAGCATTTCGGGACCGTTGAGCGATGAAAACAGGCGTGACGGTCCGGAGAGAAGCCGTTGTCCGGTATCAGTCAGCGCAAGTGCGATCAGGGCGTTGGCAGCACGCTTGTTGCGCGCGTGACGCGAGACGAATGCAGCGCGCGACAGGGCAAGCGTATAGTCGGACGGAAAGATGATGCCTATCCGCGGGTCTTCTTCCTGGCGGGCAAGGGCATAGGAGCCCAGAACGTTGTAGCCGAGCACCAGACGCCCGGTGCGCACACCGTCGATCACCTCGGAACTGCAGCAGAAAAGTTTTGCCTGATTCTGCCCAAGGCTTTCCAGCAACCGCCCCCATGTGGAAGCCTGCGCGGCATCCTCGAATGCGAAGATGTATCCGACGCCCGAGCTCTCGATATCGTAGGTGCCGATGCGGCCGCGAAAGCGCTCTGTCTGGCGCAGAAGGTCGACCAGTTCAAAACGATTGCGGGGCACTTCCCCGGGTCTCAGTCCCTGCCTGTCATAGACGATGACGGCGGGCTCGAAGGTCAAGCCGACAAGCTCGTTGCGCCAGGAAGCCCAGTCGGGCAGATCCGTCGGCAGGCTGAAGCGGAACGGCTCCGAACAGCCATCGTTGACGAGGCGCACCTGTTCGGGAATGGCCGACGAAATCACCGTATCGGCGAAGAATGTCCCGGCTTCGCAGGCCTCCGCAACAGCCGCATAGAGATCGAGGCTGGTCATCTGACGATAGACAACCGCCGTCGAGGGATTGGCGCGCTGAAATTCGCGGATAAGCGGCTCGATGAAGACGAGATCCGTCACGCTGCCGATAACCAGGGCCTCGCTCCCCTCGCCGGTCGCTTCAAACAGCGTGTCTTCAGCCATGCCCGCCGTCGGCGCGAACGACATGAGGAGCAGAACAAGGCCGGCAATCAGGCGTCTCATGGCGCTTCCGCTCCTTCCCGTGCGAGCGGCAGATCGAGGCTGATGGAAAAGCCTCCGGCGCCGCGATCCAGCATGATGCGCCCATGGTGGAACTCCGCCACCTCCCGCACGATTGCGAGCCCCAGCCCGGCGCTTTCCGGCTTGTTGGGATTGATTGCGAAACGGTGGCCGATATCCGCGGGATCGCTGGCGGGCAGCCCCTCGCCCCGATCTGAAACGGCGATGCGTGCGCGGTCGTCGCTCAATGCGACCACGAGATCGATGGGCGGCTTGCCATGCGCATGAGCGTTGTTCAACAGGTTCTTGACCGCTTCGCGCAGGCTGAACGCATCTCCATGCACCATGACGGGCTCTTCCGGCAGATCGAGCCGTATGCGCGGCTTTCGACCACCCACAATCTGAACGAAATCGCGTTCCGCGCCGACAGCGATACGCCGGAGATCGAGTGGTTCGAGGCGGGCGGTGTCGGCGCGATGCGTCACGAGCGCATGGCTCAGGAGCTGGTCCGTCAGGCGGTTCAGACCGATGGCGCGGCTGCGAATGCGGCGGTGCAGCGCTTTCAGCCGCTGCGGGTCGTCTTCATCCAGCGCGAGTTCGCTATGCGCCCTCAGGGCGGTGATGGAGGTGCGTATCTGATGGGCGGAATCGGCAACATAATCCTGCATGGCACGCACACGCCGGTCGAGACGGCCCATGAACCGGTTGATGGAGGCCACCAGCGCCGACACCTCGTCGGGCGCATGCATGGAAAAGGGCGAGAGATCGAGAGGATCCCGCTCGAGAATCGCCTTCTGAATGCGTTCCAGCGGCCGCATGGCATAGCGCATGGCAAGCAGCGCCAGGATAAGGATGGCAAAACCGGCACCGGCAATGACCGCAACCGCCTGTGTGGCCATGCTGCGGGCAAGTTGCTCGCGGCTTCCGGTCGTGTGCGCGACAACGATGTATATGTCGCCGCTCACCGCGCGTTCGGCAAGCCTGCGCAACATGGCAAGCGCGCGCACCCGCTCGCCGCCGAAATCCACCTCATAGGCAAAACCGCCTTCGGGGATCGTATCCGCCTCGGGCATCGGAAAGTCCTCGTAACCCGTAAGGGTCGTCCCGTCAGGTTGCGCGACGCGATAGAACACACGTTCGTCCTTGGCGAGCGACAGGAGTTCAAACGCCGAAACAGGTATGTCGACGCGCACCTCGCCCTCGATAACGAAGATGCGCTCCGCAATCTGCAGCGCGGCCCCCTGAAGCAGCCGGTCGAACGCCTCGTTGGCCGCCTGCCGTCCATAGCCATAGGCCGCATAGATGGTGGCGCCGACAGCCAGCGTGAGCACCAGGGTGAGCGAGATCGTCAGGCGATAGGCGATCGACAGGCTGCGACCGGGCACGGCCTGACGCACGGGATGCGCCATCAGGTCCCCGGCTCCATCGTAACCGCCTGATAGCCGAGGCCGCGCAATGTCCGGATTTCAAGGCCCGATCCCTCGATCTTGCGCCGCAGGCGCCCGACATAGAGTTCGACCGCGTTTGGATTGCGTTCTTCGTCATGGCCGAACAGCCGCGTCAGCAGGTCTTCCTTCTCAAGCACCCGATCGCGGTTGGTGAGAAAGATCTCCAGAAGTGTCTGCTCCCTCCGCGTCAGTTCGCAGGGTTCTCCATCGATCAGGACCCGGCGGGCGGCCATGTCGAAGGTGAGCTTTCCCACGGTCAGTGTGCGGTCGGCATCGCCGCTGCGCCGGCGGATGATCGCGCGAATGCGCGCTTCGAGTTCGCCCAGATCGAACGGTTTGATCATGTAGTCGTCGGCACCCAGATCAAGCGCATCGATCTTGTCGTTCACGGCAAGCCTGGCCGTCAGCACAAGCACCGGCACGCGGTTTCCCGCTGCCCGTAGCTTTTTGAGGAACGCAATCCCCGAGCCGTCCGGAAGGTTGATGTCGAGCACGATCAGATCGTAGCGTGCCATGGCAACGAAATGTTCCGCATCCTCCAGCGTTTCAGCGCGATCGCTCACATGGCCGGCTTTCTCAAGCCGCCGCTCTATGGCTTCGGCGACATCGCGCGTGTCTTCAACAATCAAGAAATGCATTTTTCCAGACAATGACAGCTTGTTGACAGGCTTACCCTATAGGCTCTCATTCGTCATGAGAACAATCTCGTGTCATACCGTTCCGGCCAATGGGAGGGCGGCGGTATTAAAAGTTTGAGGAAGATTTCGCCATGTCTCGGTGGAATCACTCAAGGAGGAGAAAATCGATGAAAAAGCTGCTCGGCCTCGCGGCCGTCTTCACGCTCGCATCCAGCCTGTCGGCGTTCGCGTTCGAACCGAACAACACCGAATGCATCGCCCCCGCCAACCCGGGCGGCGGCTGGGATTTCACCTGCCGCCAGGTCGGCAAGACACTTCAGGATCTGAAGCTTGTGCCCGGCACGATGCAGGTTTCCAATGTTGCCGGCGGTGGCGGCGGCGTTGCCTTTGCTGAAGTGGTCGGCAAGCGCAATGCCGAGAACAACCTGATCGTCGCCGCCTCTTCGGCCACCGCCACCCGCCTCGCGCAGGGCGCCTTCCCCGGCAACACCATGGACCAGGTGCGCTGGGTAGGTTCGGTCGGTGCGGATTACGGCGTGATCGCGGTTGCCAAGGATTCGCCGATCAACACGCTCCCCGAACTGATGGACAAGATCAAGACAGATCCCTCCTCGGTATCGGTCGCGGGCGGCTCCGCCGTTGGTGGCTGGGACCACCTCAAGGTTCTTATCGCTGCGTCCAAGGCCGGCGTCGAGGATGTTCGTCAGGTGAAATACGTTGCCTTCGACGGCGGCGGCGAGGCTGTGACGCAGCTTCTGGCCGGTTCCGTCCAGGCGTTCACGGGTGATGCCTCGGAGGCCAAGGGCTTCGTCGATTCCGGCGACATCAAGGTGATTGCCGTTCTCGCCCCGGAACGCCTCGAAGGCGATTTCTCGTCCTTCCCGACGGCAAAGGAGCAGGGTATCGACGTGATCGGCGCCAACTGGCGCGGCTTCTATGCGCCCGGCGACATGTCGGATGACGCCTACGCCTTCTGGGTCGATGCCGTCAGCAAGGTCTATGCATCCGACGAATGGAAGGAAGTCATGGCGCAGAACGGCCTCGCCCCGCTCAACCTGCAGGGTGAGGAGTTTCAGGCCTTCGTGAAGGAATCCATCGCTTCCATCACCGATCTGTCGAAGCAGATCGGCATCGTGAAGTAACACGCGACGGAACTCACTCGGGCCTGCCGGGACATCCCGCAGGCCCGAATTGTATCAAGAACAATCAGGGGAGCGCGTCCGTCATGAGCGACCGTATCTTCGGGGTCTTCGGCTTCCTTCTCGCCGCCTTCTATATCTGGCAGGCAACGCAGATCGAGCTGAGCTTCATTTCCGATCCGTTCGGACCAAAGGCCTTTCCATTCATGATCGGCACCGTGCTGGCGATTTCCAGCGCGATCATCGTCCTAAAACCGGACACCGAGCCCGAATGGCCCACTTTCTCACGCCTTTTCGAGATCGGCATGGCCACCGCGGTGATGGTCGCCTATGCGCTGTTTCTCAAGGAATACGGCTTCGTCGCCTGCACCGCTGTTGCGGCGAGCTATCTCTCCTGGCGCCTGGGCTCCCATCCGGTAGCTGCCTTCACCGCCGGCGTGATGATTGCCGTCGGCATCTATGTCATTTTCCATCTCGTCCTGGGGCTGTCGCTGGCACGCGGCCCCTGGGGCTTCTGAGACGGGAGGCCCTCCATGGACACACTCGCTTCACTCGCAGACGGATTTGCCGTCGCGCTCACCTGGCAGAACCTGTTTCTGGCTCTGATCGGGTGCTTTCTCGGCACCATTATCGGTG
This sequence comes from Nitratireductor lacus, assembly GCF_056431025.1. Classification (NCBI taxonomy): domain Bacteria; kingdom Pseudomonadati; phylum Pseudomonadota; class Alphaproteobacteria; order Hyphomicrobiales; family Phyllobacteriaceae; genus Nitratireductor; species Nitratireductor lacus. Next base: position 97,932 of record NZ_JBWKMB010000008.1, read on the forward strand.
CGCTGCCGGGGCTCGGCCCTTCAAACGGCGTTGCGATCCTCATACCGCTCGCCTTCACGCTTGGCCTGCCGGCCACGCCAGCGCTCATCCTTCTGACCAGCGTCTATTATGGCGCCATGTATGGTGGCCGTATCTCGTCAATCCTGCTCAACATACCAGGCGACGAACCGGCCCTCATGACAACGCTCGACGGGCACCCGATGGCGAAGGCGGGCAAGGCCGGCGAAGCGCTTGCCATTTCCGGTCTCGCCTCCTTTGTCGGCGCCTTCTTCGCCACATGGGGGCTGGTCTTCCTGGCACCGCAGCTCGTCAAGGTCGCGCTGCTGTTCGGACCGGCCGAGTATTTCGCGCTGTTCGTGCTGGCCTTTGCCACGCTTGGCGGCATTGCAAGCCGAAACCAGGCAAAAGCGGCGCTCGCCGCCGTTCTCGGACTGGGCATCGCCACCATCGGCGTCGATGGCCAGACGGGCGTTCCGCGCTTCTCGTTCGGTGAAGTGCATCTTTATGACGGTATCGACTTTCTGGTCGCCATCGTTGGCCTGTTCGCACTCTCGGAGGTTTTCATCTTTCTGGAACACCGGGCCGGCGGCGGTGCCGACGACAAGGCCGTGAAAGTGGGCCGCATCGTGCCGCCATGGAAGATGGTGCGCGAGACGATTCCCGCCATGGGCCGCTCGACGATCTTAGGCTTCATTGCAGGCGTGCTGCCGGGAGCCGGTGCCTCGCTCGGCTCCTTTATCTCCTACACGTTCGAAAAGCGCATCTCCGACCGCAACGGCACGTTCGGAAAGGGCGACCCGCGCGGCGTGGCAGCACCTGAAGCCGGCAATAATTCGGCGGCTGGCGGTGCTCTGGTGCCGATGCTGGCGCTTGGCGTTCCCGGCTCCGGCACAACGGCCGTCCTGCTCGCCATGCTGCTTGCGCTCAACATCACGCCCGGCCCCCTGCTCTTCCAGCAAAACCCGGATGTGGTCTGGGGCCTGATCGCCGCGCTCTTCATCGGCAACATCATGCTTCTGGCCATGAACCTGCCGCTGGTCTCGCTGTTCGTGCGGGTTCTTCTGATCCCGACACGCTATCTGATGCCCGCCGTGGCGATGATTTCCTTCGTCGGCATCTACGGCATTTCCGGCTCCACCTTCGATCTGGTGGTGATGGTCATCTTCGGTGTGATGGGCTGGGTCCTGCGCAAGCTCGACGTGCCGCTGGTGCCGATCATTCTCGGCGTGTTGCTCGGCGACCAGATGGAGAAGAATCTGCGCCGCGCCATGACCATTCATGATGGCGACTGGACCATGCTGTTCAACTCGTGGCTGGCCATCGGCCTCTGGACCTTTGCCATTGTGGGCTTTGTCCTGCCGCTCATCGTCGGCCGCTATTTCCGGCCGAAAATCGCCGATGAACCCATCGCGGAAGGCGCCGATCCCGACTGACCGGCGCTTTCAGATCAACTGCCCGAGGCGGCGTGGCTCCTGAGCCGCGCCGTTCTCAACGTCAGGAAACCCGTTGCAAGAACGATGATGGCCGCGCCGATCACCGTGTTGAGGCTGGGTATTTCACCGAAAAAGACGTAGCCGACAAGCCCGGAAAGAATGAGGCTCGAATAGCCGAGCGGCCCGAGAAAGCCGGCATCGCCCAGCCAGTGGGCGCGCAGGAAACAGAACTGCGCGGCCTGCGAAAAAACGCCCACCGCCAGAAGAAACGGCCAGTGCCCCGCGGCGACCGGCTGCCAGCCCGAGAGCGCCGGCCACGCGGTGATCAGCGAAAGCCCACCCGTATAGAACAGCATCATGACGACCGGTGGCGTTCCCTTGAGCTGCCGTGTGACGATGATGGCGCCGGTTCCGGCCAGAACGGCAGCGAGTGCAGCCAGAAGCGCCGGCGTCCACGGAACATTGCCCGGACTTGTCGCAATGAACGCGCCCACGAGGCCCAGCCCTGCCGCCAGCCAGCGCGAACCGGAAACAGCTTCGCGCAGGATCAAAGCCGAAAGCGCCACCAGAACCACCGGCCGCGTGAAATTCATCGTCATGTAGAGTGCGAGCGGCAGATGCGCGACCGCGTAAAACCCGCCCGTCAGCGCCACCGCTGAAAGAATGACACGGAACACATGCAGTGGCACCCGGTCGATCCGTGTCAGCACGGCGGGCTGGCGCGCAAGCCATGGCAGGATCAGGCCAAACCCGACCAGGGCGCGCAGGAAGACGAGTTGCCACGGCGGATAGCCGGCGCCCATCGCCTTGACGATCGATATGGCCCAGATGTTCAGGCCCATATCCGCCAGAAGCCATGCGCCGGCGCGCAGATTGTCCTTTGCCGTAACCGCCGCGCTCACGGCCTGGCCACGAGGTTTGCCATCAGGCGGAACGCGCCCGGCACAAGCTTCTCCATCTGGTGGTGCAGGATGAGCGCCACATGCGTGTGCCGCCCCTGGCCGATGCGGGCCGAGAGAAGCGCGCCCTCATGTGCCGCCTCATCGGGATCGGCCATGGAGAGAAGAGGTTCATAGGCCTCATCCCAGCTTTTGGCAAAATAGAGACCCCGCTCCTTGTGCCAGTCCTTCCAGTCCTCATCCGTGATGCGGTTTGGCGTGTTGAGCAGCGGATGCTCGGGCAGGAGATGCGTTACCTGCGCATTCTCGTCGGTCACGCGCCAGCGCAGCGATGGCTTGCCGATCTCCAGCCGGCGTGGCGGCACCGTCTCCGGGTCCCAGTCGTCCCACGGGCGATGATAAAGCGTGAGGAGATTGCCGCCATTCTCCACCCAGCGATGCACCAGCGGCATGGCATTTTTCAGCGCCGGTCGCGCACGCATCGCAAAGATGCCCACCACCAGCGTGTCGATGTTTTTAAACCCTTCTTCCGTGAGATCGCTGTCCGCAAGTTCCGTCACATCGAGGCCGAGAGCCCTGAGCCAGTGACCCACGCGGTCGTTGCCGCCACCGACATAGCCCACCCGCACATCCGGGAGATCCACGTCCAGAACCCGCACCGACAACTGGGCCGGAAACGCGCGTGCGCGTTCACCTATATGTGGATAGGCTATGCGTTTGACCGTTTCTGCAGGCGTTTCGTCAATCTGCAGGGAAAGGTCGTAGAGGCCGGTCGCAATGTCATTCGGTGCCTCCACAAGGAAGCCGCTTGCAACGGCCGTCGCGGACCACTCGGGAGGCGTTTCCAGCCATGCCTTTCCCCCATGCGGGAAAAGCTCGGAGACGCGCAGATCGATCTTGCGGGTGGCTGCCGCCGCATTGATCAATGCACGGTCGGGGGCAAGCGTCGCTGACCGCGCAGGAAGCACGACCGGTGCCCGCTCGAGTGGCAGAAGCGTTTCTGAAGAAACCCCATCGACGGTCACGCCGACACGGATGGCCGGAAGGCGCGCCACACCGGGGCGGTAGAAAGCCGGGTAACAATCCGTGCTTTCGGAATCAACCGGCACATGGACAACCCCATCCGTAAAGCGCCAGCCCTTCGGCAGAACCGGCGCCACCTCCGCGACCGGCCCGGAGCTTTCAATTGCCAGCGCGACACTGTCGCCTGGACGCAGAACATCACGTTCGAGCGTTGCGCGTACATCCACGCCACTGGCAATCCGCATGACGTGAGACAGCTGGATTTCCTTGGCCGCGAGGCGGTGCTGCACCTCTTCACGTGCTTTGCGAGGGCAGGCATCGCGTGCCTTACGGACCGCCTTGAGGGCCGAAGCCGCCTGACGCGCGACCTCCTTCATATCCGGAAATGCTGCGAATGCGGCCTCGCAGGCCGCCTGCGCCATTTCGAGATGGTCGGCAATCTCAGATGCGCCGGCAAAGGACGCCAGGTCGGCAAGCGTCGCAGGCAGCCCGTCCGTGATCTGCTTGTCCGGCCCGTCCACCTCGGAACGCACCAGATGCAGCGGCCAATCGCGCTCTTTACCATTCGGCACCCAGCGACCCATCCCCTGCGTCAGATGGAAAGCGCGCGACTGTTCACCGATCTGCGCCCAGCTCCAGCCCGTTACCGGGTCTTGTCCGGTGCCCTTAACCGTCAGCGTGGCGCTGGGCGGCGGCAGATCGTCATCGTAATTGTCTCCCGCCCCCGACCACGCCGGAAGATAAAGCTTCTTCACCTGCCAGACAGGCAGGTCCACGCCCGGGAATGCCGGATCGGCGGCAGCGCTCATCACGTCATGGGCAAGCTCGGTCATCGCGCGGTGATGCCCGTGCTGCCCCGGAACATCCAGGAATGTGGGGCAGATGATATCCGGTCGCTCCGTGCGGATGATCTCGACAAAGCGTTTGAGCGTGCGTTCGCGACCCCATTTTTCAAGTGTCTCGGTGCCGCGTTTCGAAAACCCGAAATCGAAGATCGTGTCGTCGGGCGTTTCCGATAGCCAGTAGAGATTGAGGTTCAGCACATCGGCGGCGCGCTCCATTTCCGCCGTGCGCACCACGCCCAGATCATGTGTCACCTCCGAGCCGATGGCGTTCTGCCCGCCCTCGCCGCGATTGGCGCAGGCAAAGGAGAGCGCAATGCCGTCGCGCAGGGCCAGAGCCGCAAGCATTTCCGACGTCTCGTCGTCGGGATGCGCGCCCGTGTTCATGAAGGAGACGCACGACTTCAGCGGTGCAAGGGCCTGCCAGAGCCTGACGATGCGCGGATTGCGCACCTGCGCGGCGATACGCTCCTGATCGGAAACGGGCATTTGTGAACCTCCCAGAGAATCAAGTTTTTGCGGCAATGCGCGGAGTGATGGTGTCGTGAATGACGAGTGCTGCCCCGCCGAGCGCGGCTGTGAGACGCCCACAGGCGCCGCGCTGGACACGCGGCGTGACCCGCCCGGCCCGCGCGGCGACGGAACCGCCGGGAAGTTCGAGCGACGCAATGAGGTGATCGAGAACCGCATCCGGCATGGCACCGCCAAGAATGACGGTTTCGGGATCGAAAAGGTTTTCGATCAGGCCAACGGCCTGCGAAAGCGGACCTGAAGCCTCATCGATCCACTCCATTAAATGCGCGTTGCCCGCATTGTAGAGGTTTTCGATGTCGGAAGCGCTGCCGATCTCGATGCCCGCATCCGCGAGCCTGGTGCGCGCAGCGATGCGGCTGGCATAAGTTTCGAGGCAGCCATGATTGCCGCAGGCACAAAGACGCCCGCCGGGCCGGACAATGACATGGCCGATCTCGCCGGCATTGCCGAACGCCCCGCGCTGAACCTCGCCATCTGCTACCACGCCAAGGCCAAGCCCTGCCCCAAAATAGATGAAGCAGAAAGTGCGCAATCCCGTTGCGACGCCGCGCACGCGCTCGGCCACGGCAGCAGCCGTCGCGTCGTTTTCCACAACCACGGGCATGTCGAGCGCTTCCTGGAAAACGGCAATGGGATCGCTGTCCTCCCAACCATGAAGCGCCGACTGCCCGGCACCCGATATGCCAACCTTGCCGAACGGGCCCGGCATCACCACGCCAGCGCCCAGAATCTTCTGGGTCTTGCCACAACGCCCCTCGAGCGCACTGGCACGGATACGCCGGGCAACGGAAACAACCGTGGAAGGAGCATTGTCCGGCAATGCCTCGCGGGTGGTGAACAGCGTCTCGCCTTCGAGGTTCACCAGTGCGCCGAACATCGCGTCCGGCCTGACCTCGATGCCGAGCGCCACCGCGCCGTCCGCATTGAGCCGGTATTTCAGAACCGGAAGGCCCCGCCCCTCCGACTGCCGCCCGGCTTCGATCAGAAGCCTGTCTTCCTCCAGTTCGGCAATGATGTTGCTGACCGCCTGAATGGACAGACCCGAGATGCGTGCAATCTCCGCACGCCCTATGGGCTGCCGTTCACGCACGTGGCCAAGCACGACCTGGCGGTTGTGCAGGCGCGTGCGTTCAGCATTCGATCCTACGATGCGACGGGGGCTACTGATCTTCATATGCGCTTATTAATTCAACTTACTTGAATATTCAACTTGATTGAGTTAATCGTCAGCGAATGGACATGCCGCCTCATCGAGACGGATGAACAGAGGGTGACTGCTTTGCCAGACAGGATTTGGCTGGCGATCAAAGGGAGCAAACAGAATGAAACGCAACAGACTACGGACCTTCATGCTGGGTGCCGCTACGGCAGCCATGACCATGGCTGCTGGCGCGGGTGGCGCATCAGCGGTCGAGATCGAGTACTGGCAGTATTTCTTCGAAGCGCGCGTCGATGCGATGGACAAGCTGATCGAGAATTTCGAGGCAGCCAATCCCGACATCACCGTCAAGATGACGCATTTCCCCTATGACAGCTATCGCACCAAGGTAGCCGCTGCCATTCCGGCCGGTCAGGGCCCCGACGTCGTCCAGCTCTTCTATGGCTGGCTGAACGATTATGTAGAAGCCGAGCTGATCCAGCCGCTGCCCGCCGACACCTTCCCGCCGGAAAAGATCGAGGAAGACTTCTTCCCCATGGTCAAGGCCATGCGGATGGGCGACAGCTACTGGGCGCTGCCGACTGCCGTGCGCTCGCTGGCGCTGTTCTACAATGAGCGCATGTTCGAGGAAGCCGGCATCGAGAACCCACCGGCCAATCTCGACGAATTCGTTGAAGCCGCGAAAAAACTAACCAAGAAGGACGGTGCCGGGAACCTTACCGCCGTCGGCATCACCACCGGCATGACCGCGCAGGACCATCACTGGATCCGCGAAGTGTTGATCCGCCAGTTCGGCGGCGAGCCCTATCTGGATGATTACAAGAAGGTCAACTACAACAACGAGGCCGGGCTGAAAGCCTTTGGTTTCTATAATGATTTGCAGGCCAAGCATGGCGTGACCAAGGCCGCCTTCATGGATGAGCCGCAGGCCGCCTTCAAGGCCGGTCGCGCCGGCATGCACATTGACGGCTCTTTCCGCATCGGCGCGCTTGAAAGCGTGCGCGGTCTCAAATGGGGTGTGGCCGAGCTTCCCGCCGGGCCCGATGGCACCAAATCGAACTATTCCTCCTACTGGGTGAACGCGATCACCTCCAAGGCGGAAGGCGAGAAGTTCGATGCCGCCGTCAAGTTCATGGAGTACCTCACCTCCGACGAGGCCATGCAGATCTGGCTTGAAACCGTCGGCGAACTGCCCGCAAAGCCGTCTGCCGCCATGACCGACGAGAACGTCAGTCATCCGGTCTATGGCCCCTTCATCAAGGGTCTGGAATACGCAAAGACCACCGTTTTCGCCAATGAGAGCGCCCAGCGCCAGACTATGGTGGACATGATGCAGCGCATCGAGCTGCAGGGTCAGGCGCTTGAAGAGAGCGTCGCGCAGGCCGCCGGGGAAGAGCAGAAAATCCTCGACGAATACTACAAGAAATAAGGCCTTTGGGGCGTCCGGTCCGCCGGGCGCCCAACGAAATTCGGGACGGGGCCATGCGCTTTTACAACAATCTCACCATCTCGCAGAAGCAGATCGTCTGGGCCTGGATATTCCTTGCGCTGCCGGTTCTCTTCTACGTCGTCATCCGCTTTTATCCCACAGCCAACGCGTTCGTCCTTTCCTTTCAGGAATGGAACCTGCTCGGCGACCGGAAATATGTGGGCCTTGAAAACTACGCCAAGCTGTTCAGCGATCCGGTCTTCTGGAAAGTGTTCAAGAACACTTTCATGTATCTGATCCTGGGTACGCCGGTCAGCCTCGTCCTGTCCTTCATCATCGCCTATCACCTCGACAAGGTGCGCTTCATGCACGGCACCATCCGTGCGCTCTATTTCCTGCCCTTCATGACAAGTGCGGTGGCCATGGCCTGGGTGTGGCGCTGGTTCTACCAGCCGGTCCCCATCGGCGTGTTCAACAATTTTCTGGCAAGCTTCGGCATCAGTCAGATCGAGTTTCTGAGCTCGACGACCAACGCCCTGCCCTCTGTTCTGGCCTGCGCGGTCTGGGCCGGTCTCGGCTTTCAGGTCATCATCTTCATGGCCGGCCTGCGCGCCATTCCGCAAAGCTATTATGAAGCTGCGCGCATTGATGGCGTGTCCACCTGGACGGTTCTCACCGAGATCACCATCCCGCTTCTGAAGCCCACCATCGTGTTCCTGGTCGTTTTCTCCTCAATCGGCTTTCTGCGGATCTTCGATCAGGTCTTCAACATGACCACCAACAATCCCGGCGGTCCGCTGAACTCCACCAAACCGCTGGTGCTCCTGATCTACGACACCGCCTTCAACGGTTTCAACATGGGCTATGCGGCGGCGCAGACCGTCGTGCTCTTCACCATTCTGCTGGTCGTCAGCCTGATCCAGCTTCGACTTTTGAAGGATAGCTGACATGGCCAGTCAGGACATTGCAGTCAAAGCGTCCACGGACGCGCTTTTCTCCGGTTCCTCGCGCAGTTCGCGGCGCAATATGGGCCAGTTCATCCGCTGGGCGCTTCTGTTCGGCGGCGGCATTCTCATGATCATGCCCATCGTGTTCATGATCTCGACCTCGCTGAAATTTCCCTTCGAGGTCTACAATCTGAACCTGATCCCCGAAGAGCCGACGCTCGAGAACTACACCTATGTTCTCGAAGACGGGCGCTTCTACGGCTGGTTCATCAACTCGCTGGTCATCGCCATCGTCACCACCGCGTCGGCCGTCTTCTTCGACGCGCTGGTGGGTTACGCGCTGTGCAAGTTCAGGTTCCCCGGCCGCTATCTGGTCTTCATCGCCATTCTCTCAACGCTGATGATCCCGACCGAGATGCTGGTCATCCCGTGGTATCTCATGAGCAAGAGTTTTGGCTGGCTCGACACCTATTGGGGCATCATGTTCCCGGGCGTCATGACCGCCTTCGGCACCTTCCTCATGAAGCAGTTTTTCGAGACCGTGCCCGACGATTTCCTCGAGGCCGCGCGCATCGACGGGCTGAACGAGTTCCAGATCTGGTGGCAGGTGGCCATGCCGCTGGTGCGCCCGGCGCTCGCTGCCCTTGCGATCTTCGTCTTCCTCGGCAACTGGACCGCCTTCATCTGGCCGTTGATCGTCACCAATTCGGTGGAGATGTACACGCTGCCGGTCGGCCTTTCGAGCTTCGGCGACGAGGTGGATGTGGCCTGGGAACTGATCATGACGGGTGCGGCCATCTCCACGCTGCCGACGCTGGTCGTCTTCCTCATCTTCCAGCGCTTCATCATTCGCGGCGTTGTCATGGCCGGCCTCAAGGGATAAGCGCACGATGAGCCTCAACGAGAAATTCCCTCACCCCGTCTACAAGGATACGGTGCTCGCGCCGCTCTTTGAAGGCGTGAAGGCCAACTATGTGGGTGCGTTCCGCGCCATCAACCGGGCGCATCTGGTGATGCTTACGGAGAGCGGCATTCTCGCCCACGAAGATGCTGCCCGCATTGCCGGTGCGCTCGTCGATATTGACGAAACGGTCGATATCGATGCCCTCACCTATACCGGCGAGGTGGAAGATTATTTCTTCCTCGTCGAGGCGGAGCTCAAAAAGCGGCTTGGACCGGATCTTGCCGGCATGCTGCACACGGCCCGTTCGCGCAACGACATGGACCACACGGTCTTCAAACTCACATTGAAGCACCATGCCGACACGCTGATCGGCAAGGCGCACGCGTTGGCCTCCGCTCTGATCGCCAAGGCCGAGGCCGAGCGCGACACGCTGATCGTTGCCTACACACACGGCCAGCCGGCACAGCCCTCGACCTTCGGCCACTACCTGTCGGCCGCCGTCGAGGTGCTTCTGCGCGACATCGAGCGCCTTCAGGCGGCCCGCGCCAATATCGACCATTGTCCGATGGGTGCTGCCGCCATCACCACCAGCGGCTTCCCCATCGACCGCGCCCGCATGGCCGATCTGCTGGGCTTTTCCGGGCCGCTGCGCAATTCCTATGGCTGCATCGCCTCGGTTGACTATGTCACCGGCCTCTACAGCGCGATGAAGCTCAGCTTCCTGCATCTCGGGCGCCTCATCCAGGACATGCAGTTCTGGTCGGCCTTCGAGGTGGGGCAGCTTCATGTGCCCGGCAGCCTTGTGCAGATTTCGTCCATCATGCCGCAAAAGCGTAATCCGGTGCCCATCGAGCATCTGCGCCATCTCGCCTCCATGACCTGCGGGCGCGCGGACGCGGTCATCAACACGATGCACAACACGCCCTTCACAGACATGAATGACAGCGAGGGCGAGGTTCAGGTGGCCGGCTACGCGGCCTTCCAGAGCGGCGCACGCGTGCTCGACCTTCTGGCAGCCCTGATCAGCGCCGTCTCCATCAATGGCGAACGGGTCGCAAAAAACATCGATGCCGCCTGCATCACGGTCACCGAACTGGCCGACACGCTGGTGCGCCGCGAAAACCTGTCCTTCCGGCAGGCGCATGAGATCGCCGCCGCCACGGCCCGTGCCGTGATCGCCGCCGGCAAACCGCTCGGCGAAGGGTTCGAAGCGTTCTCAGCCGCGTTCAGGGAACTGGTCGGGCGCGACAGCACGCTCGACCCCGCAGCCTACAGCGAGGCCGTCAGCGCGCGCCATTTCGTGGCGGTGCGCGAGCGTTTCGGCGGTCCGGGCCCAGACGCCATGAACGAGGCGCTTCAAACCTATCGCGCCACCCTCACCCGCCTTTCAGAACAACAGGCAGCGGACCTTGACCGCGCCGAAAAAGCCGGAGCCGCGCTCGATGCCGCCTTCGGCGCTCTCTTGCAGGAGTAGACCCTTGGCCACCTTGTCCCTTCGCAATCTCGTCAAATCCTATGGCAAGGTCGAGGTGCTTCACGGCATCAATCTCGACGTGGCCGATGGTGAATTCGTCGTCTTTGTCGGCCCATCGGGTTGCGGCAAATCCACCACTCTGCGCATGATTGCCGGTCTTGAGGAGATCAGCGGCGGCGAAATCCACATCGGCGAGCGCCTCGTCAACAATCTGGAGCCCAAGGAGCGCGACATCGCCATGGTGTTCCAGAACTACGCCATCTATCCGCACATGTCGGTGCGCAAGAATATCGGCTTTGGCCTGCGCACGTCCAAGCTTTCGAAGGAGGCCAAGGACAAGCGCATCGACGAGGTTGCCGCCATTCTGGGCATGACCGATCTCCTGGAGCGCCGCCCCAACCAGCTTTCCGGCGGGCAGCGCCAGCGCGTCGCCATCGGCCGCGCCATGGTGCGCGATCCAGCGGTCTTCCTGTTCGACGAGCCGCTCTCCAACCTCGATGCGCAACTACGCACCCAGATGCGACTGGAAATCAAGAAGCTGCACCAACGCGTTGGAAACACAATCATTTTTGTGACGCACGACCAGGTGGAAGCCATGACCATGGCCGACCGGATCGTCATCATGAAGGATGGCTATATCCAGCAGGTCGGCACGCCGCTCGAGGTCTATCACAAGCCGGCCAACACCTTCGTCGCCCAGTTCATCGGCGCACCATCCATGAACATGCTGCCGGGCAACTGGGCCGGAAAAGGCGTGAAGCTCGGTGATGGGCTCGGCATAGACCTGCCCGAACGCAGCGCCTCGGAAGGGGCCGACGTGATCCTTGGCATCCGGCCAGACGATCTCGTTGTCACCGGCGGCAACGGGCTTTTCTCGGGAACGGTCAACATTGTCGAGCCGCTCGGTGCGGACACGCTCGTCTATGTCGGCGTCAACGGCCATGAGGTGATCGCAAAGGCTTCCGGCCGCGAACCGCCGAAAGCCGGCGACACGGTCAAGCTGACGGCGAATGCCGGCGAAATGCACCTGTTTGACGCCAAATCCGGGGAGGCGCTGCCGTGAAGCAAGCCGACCGGGCAGGCCGCGTCCTGAGCGTGGGCCGGCTTTACTGCGATCTCATCTTCACCGAATTGCCTAAAATGCCAACGCTGGGTGAAGAAGTGTTCGCGGGCGGCCTGTCCATCAAGCCGGGTGGCGGAGCATTCATCACGGCTGCCTATGTCGCGGCCCTCGGGCGTCCGGTTTCGCTGGCCTCCGCGCTGCCTTCCGGGCCTTTTGCCGCCGCACTGATGGCGGAGCTGGAAGCCAGCGGCGTCGATCTTTCGGCGTCGCAAGCCATGCCCGATACGCTCGACCCGCAGATCACCGTTGCCATGACATCGGGCACCGAACGCGCCTTCCTGACGCGCCGCGCCGGGCCCGCCGTGCCGGAAACATTTGCACAAGCCATCGCCAGCGGCGACTTTGCCCATCTCCATATCGGCGAGCTCGCCACGCTGGTGGAAGCTCCTTTCCTCATCGAGCAGGCGCGTGCCGCCGGGCTTTCCATCTCGCTCGACTGTTCCTGGGACGATGCGGTTCTTGCACGCGACGATCTCGCCGCGCTGATCGGAGCCGTGGATATTTTCCTGCCCAACGAAACCGAGGCGCAGCGGCTTGCCATTTCCCCGGAAAAGAAGCCGCCCGCACCGCTCACAATCGTCAAGCGCGGGCCGGAAGGGTCCATGGCTATCAGCGCCGAAAACACGGTTTCAATGCCGACGCAGCCCGTCAATGTAATCGATTCCACGGGGGCCGGAGACGCGTTCAATGCCGGTTTTATCGATGCCTGGCTTTCCGAAAAACCGATTGAACAATGCCTTGCAGCCGGCAATCGCTGCGGGGCCGAAGCCGTCATGCGGGTTGGCGGCGCAACCGACCTGCCCGATCTGAGCGCACTGGTAAAGGCGGCCTCCTAGAAAGAGGCTGCCTCCACCTCTTCGCCTGCCCTTTCCTTCAACCGAGCAAAACTCATGGCGACATGGGCGCGGCGTATCTGCCCGACGCTTTCGAGCGCCCCGCAGGCCACGGCAGCGGCAATGTCGGAGACTTCGCGCAGGAAAAAGCCGATCTCGCTTGCAAGCGTTTCTTCTGTGCCATCCTCGCCGGCGGCGCGCTTCAGCCAGATCCTCGTCGTCTGGTAATAAAGCCGTTCGGAAAACTCCTGCAGAGGCTCATTCTCCGTCAGCGTCATCAGGAGATGGAAAAAATCCATGTTGAGCTGCGCGAAGGCACGCTGGCTGGGCGTTCCGACCAGTTCCTCGCAACGCGTCTTCATGGTCGCGAAGGCGCGTTTGGCGTCTTCATCGGGCTCTGCCGGTGAAAGCTTGCCAATCAGCTCGGAGAGTTCCACACGCAGGCGATAGACCTGTTCGAGCGAGGCAATGTCGATGTCGGTCACGATGGTGCCCACGCCATGGACGGAGCGCAGATAGCCCTCGTCTTCGAGCCTCGCCAGAACCCGGCGGATCGGCGTTCGGCTGGTGTCGAATTCCTCGGCGAGGTCCTCTTCGCGCAGCCGCATGCCCGGCGGATAGTCGAGCAGGCAGATGCGTTCGCGCAAAAGCGTGTAGATCCTCTCGAACCGCGCGCGCGCCTCGCCTGTCATCGCTCTCGCTCCATCGCGGTCAGCTCACCTTCCTGCCCAGCCGTTCAAGCATGCCAAGGCATTGGTCGAGCTGTTCCAGCGAAACGAATTCATCCGCCTTGTGGGCCTGCTCGATGGAACCCGGCCCGCAGATGACGGAGGAAATCCCGGCTTTCTGGAAGAGCCCCGCTTCCGTACCAAACGCCACCACTTCCGCCTCGGTGAGGCCGGTAAGCTCCGAAATGATCTGGCGTGCTTCCGATTCGGTCACCGGCTCCAGCCCGTCCACCTCCCCGATCACATGGGTCACGATGTCCGCGCCCTCGAACACCGCTTGCATGGCCGGTTTCAGCTCGGCTTCGACAAAAGTGCGGATGCGATCTTTCACAAAATCCGCATCCTCATTGCGCACCGGGCGCATTTCCCATTCCACGGCGCAGTGGTCGGCGATCACATTGCGCGCCGCACCGCCCGAGATCGTGCCCACCTGAAGCGTCGTCCAGGGCGGATCGAACCGGTTGCCGAGCGGCGCCTGCGTCTTCAGCTCCTCGGCCAGCGCCATGAGCCGCGTGATATAGCGCACCGCATATTCAACCGCGTTGACGCCGCGCTCAGGCGAAGAAGCATGGCCGGCAAGGCCGCGAAATTCGGTCGTGTACTCGAAGCAGCCCTTGTGGCCTTCGATGATGCGCATCATGGTCGGCTCGCCGATGATGGCGACCGATGGCCGGAGTTCGGTCCGCTCCAGTTCCTCCACGAGCGCACGCGCGCCAAAACACCCCACCTCCTCGTCATAGGTGAAGGCGAAATGGAGCGGCCGTTTCAGATCCAGCTTGGCAAAATGCGGCGCCATGGCAAGCGTGCAGGCGATGAACCCCTTCATGTCGCAGGTGCCACGCCCATAAAGCCTTCCATCCGCCTCGCGCAGGGCGAAGGGATCGCTCGCCCAGTCCTGCCCCTCCACCGGCACCACGTCGGAATGGCCCGAAAGCACGATGCCGCCATCCCCTTCGGGCCCCAGCGTGGCGAACAGGTTTGCCTTGTGCCCGCTCTCGTCCAGCGTCATTGAAAGCCTTGCCCCGAGCGCGCTCAAGAGTTCGCTGGCATAGGCGATCATCTCCAGATTGCTGTCCGCCGAAATGGTGGGAAACCCCACCAGATCGGCCAGAATGCGTGTCGAATTTTCCAGCGTTTCAGACCGCATGGATCAGTTCTTCACGATCAGTTCGCGCGGGCGTCGGCAGAGCGCCTCGGCTGGCCCGTCTTCAGCAATCAGAATGCTCTCGGTGATCTCCAGCCCCCAGTCGGCCATCCAGAGGCCCGGCATGAAATGGAAGGTCATGCCTGCTTCCAGAATCGTTTCATCCTCACGGCGCAGCGAGATCGTGCGCTCGCCCCAGTCCGGCGGATAGGAAATGCCGATCGGATAACCGCAGCGCCCGTCCCGCGTGATGCCGGCCCGCTCCAGCGCGCCATAGAGCGCATCGGCGATCTGGCCTGCGCGGTTGCCCGGTCGTGCAATCTCAAGCCCGGCCTCGATGCCTTCCACCAGCGCCTTTTCCGCATCCAGCATGTGCTGCGGCGGCGTACCGAGAAACACGGTGCGGCAGAGCGGCGCGTGGTAGCGGCGATAGCAGCCGGCGATCTCGAAGAAGGTCGCATGCCCCTGCTCGAAACGCCGCCCGTCCCAGGTCAGGTGCGGTGCGGCCGCGTCAGAGCCGGTCGGCAGAAGCGGCACGATCGCCGGATATTCGCCCCAGTCGTCATCCACACCGCGGATCGCGTCCGCATAGATTTCGGCCACCAGATCGTTTTTCTTCAGACCCGGCTCGATGCGCTCGACAATACCGTCGATCATCTTTTCGGAGATTCGCGCCGCCCGGCGCATGAAGACGATCTCCTCTTCGGATTTCACGGCCCGCTGCCAGTTCACCAGCGCCGTCGCATCCACAAAGGTCGCGTTGGGCAGTTCTTCCTTCAGAACCAGATAGGCCTTGGCGGAGAAATAGTAGTTTTCCAGCTCCACGCCGATCCGCTTGTTGCCAAAGCCATGGGCGCGCAAAATTTCGGCCAGATGCTGCATCGGATGCAGCGTGTTGGCCTGGACATAATGGTCGGGATAGCGCAGCACCCGGTCGTCATCCATGTAGACGGTGCGCACGGCGCCATTTCCATCCATGGCGCGCCCCCACCAGAGCGGGTCGGCATCCTTGAAGACGATCACGCCCTGATGGACGTAGAACGACCACCCGTCATAACCCGTCAGCCAGGCCATGTTGGAGGGGTCCTCCACGAACAGAACGTCGATACCCTTCGCCTCCATGGCGTTGCGGGTCTTTTCCAGGCGTGCGGCATATTCCTGCGCGCTGAAGGGCATTTCGGCTGCTGGCATGGTTCCTCCAAAAAGCGTAAGCCGGACGCCTCTGCACCCGGCGAAACCGTACACCGGAAAGGCATTCGCAACCTTGTGTACAACTAATCCATCATCACATTTTGAATAGCTGGAATCGCAGGAAAACGACATCGAATGTCGCTGCTTCTATTCCCGAGCTAAAGATGTTGTGTACAAATCAAAATCATCACGCTGCCTCGCAGACAATCCGGGAGAGTTTCATGAGCCACAGGGCCACGCTCGCGCTGGCAGATATTCTGGCTGCCCGCCGGCGGATCAGGGACATTGCATCGCTCAACACGCCTCTCCCGCCGTCGCCCTTTCTCAGCCGTCTTACAGGAGATGACGTCCTCCTCAAGCTCGAGATTGGACAGGCAAGCGGCGCCTTCAAGCTGCGCGGTGCCGCCAATGCGGTCCTCAGCCTGCCCGACGACGCCACCGGCGTCACCTGCTGCTCGACCGGCAATCATGGCCGCGCGGTCGCCTATGCAGCGCGCGCGCGTGGCCTGCGCGCCGTAATCTGCATGTCGAAGCTGGTGCCGGAGGCGAAAATCGCCGGCATCAGGGCGCTTGGTGCCGAGGCCCGCATCATCGGTGCCAGCCAGGACGAGGCACAGGTCGAAAGCCGCCGCCTCGCCGATGAAGAAGGTTTTTGCGAAATCTCCCCTTTTGATGACCTCGCGGTCATCGCCGGTCAGGGCACGATCGGACTTGAGCTTCTGGAACAGAGGCCGGATCTTGAGACCGTGCTTATCCCGCTTTCGGGCGGCGGGCTCGCCGGCGGCATCGCCTTCGCGCTGAAGACGATAAAGCCTTCGATCCGTGTCATCGGCATCACCATGGAGCGGGGTGCGGCCATGCACGCCTCGCTTGCCGCCGGCGAACCGGTCGCCGTCACCGAAGTGGCAAGCCTTGCCGATTCGCTCGGCGGCGGGATCGGGCTCGAAAACCGCCATTCCTTCGCGCTCTGCCGCGACCATCTCGACGATGTCGTGCTTGTCACCGAGGAAGAGATTTATCGCGCCGTGCAGGCCCACTATTTCGAAGACCGTCTGGTGTGCGAAGGGGCGAGCGCCGTCGGTGCTGCCGCCCTCATGGCCGGCAAGATCGCCAGCAGGCCCGGCCCCACCGCCACACTCATCACCGGGCGCAATGTCGACATGCAGGTCTTCACCGACATTGTCTGTGGCCGCGACGTCGCGCTCGGCGACACAATCATCAAGGGAGCGCCCCATGCCGCATGATATTCTTGTCCTGACCGAAGCCGATCTGCGCAAGGCCGTCCGGCTCGACGTCGAAGCCATCGACGTGGTGGAAAGCGCGTTTCGCGCGCTCGCCTCGGGCGACGTTATCATGCCACCCATCCTCTCCATGGACATTCCGCAGGTTCACGGCGAGGTGGATGTGAAAACCGCCTATATTCCCGGTTTCGACGGGTTCGCCATCAAGGTCAGCCCCGGTTTCTTCGACAATCCGAAAATCGGCCTGCCGAGCCTCAACGGCCTGATGATCCTGTTTTCGGCGAAAACCGGGCTCGTGGAAGCGCTTCTGCTCGACAATGGCTTTCTCACCGATGTGCGCACCGCCGCCGCCGGAGCCGTCGCCGCCCGCCATCTGGCTCCGTCGAATGTCGAGACCGCCGGCGTCATGGGAACCGGCGTGCAGGCCCGTCTGCAAATGATCGCCGCCCATCAGGTGCGCCCCTTCTCCCGCCTTCTCGTCTGGGGCCGCGATGCGGCAAAGGCAAAAGCCTGCGCCGCCGATCTGGCCAAAACCCTTGGCATCGACGCAAATGCCGAGACGGACCCGGCCCGCCTCGTCGCCGAAAGCCAGCTTGTGGTCACCACCACGCCCGCGCGCGATCCCGTTCTGATGGCCGACTGGCTGCATCCGGGCCTGCACATCACCGCCATGGGCTCCGACCAGGAAGGCAAGAACGAGATCGAGCCGACGGCTCTTGCCCGCGCCGATCTCTATGTGTCCGACCGGGTGAGCCAGTGCGAAAAACTCGGTGAACTGGCGGCCGCGATTCGCGCCGGCGCTTGGAATGGCGGCACGCCGGCGGAACTCGGAGACATCGTTTCCGGAGCCAGAACCGGTCGCACCAGCGATGACCAGATCACCATCTGCGACCTCACCGGAACGGGCGCGCAGGACACGGCCATCGCCAGTTTTGCGCGCGCCCGGGCCTTGACAGCGGGGGCCGGGACGACGATCCAGAGCTGACCATGCTCAAGCTCGACGATCGCGATCTCAAGATTCTCGGTATCCTTCAAAGGGAAGGCCGCATCTCCAAGGCGGCGCTGGCCGAACGCGTGAACCTCACGCCCGCCCCCTGCTGGGAGCGGCTGAAGCGCCTTGAAAAGGCGGGCATCATCACCGGCTACCGCGCTGAAGTGGCGCTAGCGAAGCTCACGCCCCACATTGCAGTTTTCATGGCCGCCGAGCTCGCCGGCCATCGCGCCGAGGATTTCCAGCGATTCGAGCGCAGCGTTCAGGAGATCGATGAAATCACGGGCTGCTGGGCCGTCGGCGGCGGTTTCGACTATATCCTGCAGATCATCGCCCGCGACATCGACACCTATCAGCGGCTGGTGGACCGGCTTCTCGACATGAATGTCGGGCTGGCGCGCTACTTCACTTACATCGTCACCAAGCCGGTGAAGCAGCCGGGCGCGTTCCCGCTTGAGGTTCTGGTCAACGCCGATCCGCAGAAGGAATAGCGGGCGCGGGCTGCGAAGTTCAGAAGAAACATCGGTGCGCCCTGCCAAGATCGACGGAAAATTTGGCGGCCCGAACGGCATAATTCCAGTCAATCCAAACACTGGAAATCCGCCTGGGAGTGAGCCGATGTCCGCTATTGCAGCCCTTCAGAAAACTGCCCTTTCCGATCTCGCCGATCCGCGTCTTTTCCGCGAATACGCCTATGCGAACGGTCACTGGATCGCCGCTCCCGGCGACCCGGTGGTAGATGTCTACAACCCGGCCGATGGCGCGCGGCTCGGCTGCGTTCCGGCACTCACCGCAGAGCAGGTTGAGGAAACGATCGAAGCGGCTCACGCAGCCTTTCCCGGCTGGGCGGCCCTTCTGCCGCAGGAGCGCGCGCAGATCCTCATGCGCTGGCACGATCTGATCGTCGCGGCAAAAGAGGACCTCGCCCATCTCATGGTTCTCGAACAGGGCAAGCCGCTCTCGGAAGCGCGCGGCGAGATCGATTACGCCGCCTCCTTCGTCTCCTTCTATGCCGAGGAAGCCAAACGGGTTTCGGTCGAGAGCGTCGCTTCGCACCTGCCGGGCGCCGACATGCAGGTTTCGCGCGAGCCGGTGGGTGTCGCAGCCCTTGTCACGCCGTGGAACTTCCCCTCTGCAATGCTCACCCGCAAGGCGGCGGCAGCGCTTGCCGCCGGCTGCACCGTGGTCGCACACCCCTCTTCCGAGACGCCGTTCTCCGCACTCGCCCTTGCCGAGCTGGCCGAGCGCGCCGGCGTGCCTGCCGGCGTCTTCAACGTGCTCACCGGCAAGGCCGCCGAAGTGGTGGGCGCGATGACGGCCTCAAACCGTGTGCGCGCCGTCTCCTTCACCGGCTCCACCGAGATCGGCCGCCTGCTTTACGCGCAGTCCGCACCGACCGTGAAGCGTCTGGTGATGGAGCTTGGCGGCCATGCGCCTTTTATCGCCTTTGCCGATTGCGACCTCGACCACGCGGTCGAGAGCGCCATTTCGGCAAAGTTCGCCACCTCGGGGCAGGACTGCCTTGCCGCCAACCGCTTCTATATCGAGCGCCCCATCTATGACGCCTTCGTCGCCGCATTCGCCCGCAGGGTCGAGGAACTGACGGTCGGCAATGGCCTCAGCGACCCCGATATCGGCCCACTCATCCATGAGCGTGCGGTCGCCAAGCAGACCGAACAGGTTGAAGATGCGCTCGCAAAAGGCGCACGTCTGGTAACGGGCGGAAACGTCTCGCGGCACGGCCCCACCTTCTTCGAACCTACGGTTCTGGCCGACGTGCCCGAAACGGCACTCATCTTCCGTGAGGAAACGTTTGGCCCGATTGCCGCCTTCACCCCTTTCGATGACGAGGCGGATGTGCTGGAAAAGGCAAACGACACCGAGACGGGCCTCGCCGCCTATCTGCACTCGCAGGACCCGAGCCGCATTGCCCGCCTGTCGCGCGGTCTCGAATTCGGCATGGTCGCAGTCAACCGCACCAAGATCACCGGCGCGCCCATCCCCTTTGGCGGGGTCAAGCAGGCCGGCCTCGAGCGCGAGGGCTCCCGCCATGGGCTGGAAGCCTTCACCAACATCAAATATGTCTGCCGCAACGTCGGTTGAGCAGCGCTGAATGACACAGTTTGAGACGAACAGGAGAGTGACATGCTGTTGAAGAACGACCAACTCGACCAGTGGGACCGCGAGGCCTTCTTCCACCCCTCGACCCATCTGGCCCAGCATGCGCGCGGCGAAAGCGCAAACCGCATCGTGACCGGCGGCAATGGTGTCTACATTGAGGACCGCGACGGCAAGAAGCTGCTCGATGCCTTTGCCGGCCTCTATTGCGTCAATGTAGGCTATGGCCGCACCGAGATCGCCGACGCCATTGCCGAACAGGCAAAGGAGCTTGCCTATTACCACGCCTATGTGGGCCACGGCACGGAAGCCTCCATCACGCTCGCCAAGATGATTGTCGACCGCGCGCCGGAGAACATGTCCAAGGTCTATTTCGGCCTCGGCGGTTCCGACGCCAACGAAACCAACGTCAAGCTGATCTGGTACTACAACAACATTCTCGGCCGCCCCGAGAAGAAGAAGATCATCTCGCGCTGGCGCGGCTATCACGGCTCCGGCCTGATGACCGGCTCGCTGACCGGCCTTGAGCTGTTCCACAAGAAGTTCGACCTGCCGCTGGCCCAGGTGGTTCACACCGAAGCGCCCTATTACTACCGCCGCCCGGACCTCGCCATGAGCGAGGAGCAGTTCACCGCCCATTGCGTGGCCGAGCTCGAAGCGCTGATCGAGCGCGAGGGCGCGGACACCATCGCCGCCTTCATCGGCGAGCCTGTGCTAGGCACGGGCGGTATCGTGCCGCCGCCGGCCGGATACTGGGCCGCGATCCAGAAAGTGCTGCGCAAGCACGACATCCTGCTCGTCGCCGACGAGGTGGTGACCGGCTTTGGACGCCTCGGCTCCATGTTCGGCTCCATCCATTACGACATGGAACCCGACCTCATCACCATCGCCAAGGGCCTCACCTCCGCCTATGCGCCGCTTTCCGGCTCCATCGTCGGCAAGAAGATGTGGGAGGTGCTTGAGCGCGGCACGGACGAAAACGGCCCCATCGGCCATGGCTGGACCTATTCGGCCCACCCGATCGGTGCGGCTGCCGGCATCGCCAATCTCGAACTGGTCGACAAGCTCGGCCTCGTCAAGAATGCCGGCGAGACGGGCGCTTACTTCGTCAACGCGATGCGTGACGCCATCGGCGACCACGCCCATGTCGGCGAAGTGCGCGGCGAAGGCATGCTGTGTGCAGTCGAGTTCGTGAAGGAGCGTGAGAACCGCCAGTTCTTCGACGCTTCCGAGAAGATCGGCCCGCAGATGGCCGCAGCCCTTCTCGAACAGGGCGTCATCGGCCGCGCCATGCCGCAGGGCGACATTCTGGGCTTTGCGCCCCCGCTCTGCCTGACCCGCGAAGAGGCAGATAAGATCGTCGATGCGACCGCCAAGGCCGTGAAGACCGTCTTCAAGGCCTGATACCCAATCTCCGGCGCTTCGGGGCCTTGCCCCGGAGCGTCAATTCGGCCATCTCTTCTCCGCAGTTATCTGGGAGAATTTCATGGCCGATTTCGTTTTTCCGCCCGCCCGCCAGCCCTCTGTTGCCGTTGCCGGCGAAGAAGCGCGCTTTCCCGTGCGGCGCATCTTCTGCGTCGGGCGCAACTATGCCGCCCACGCCCGCGAAATGGGCCATGATTCGGAGCGCGAGCCGCCATTCTTCTTCAGCAAACCCGCTGACGCCGTGGTCGATACCGACACGGTGATCCCCTATCCCAGCCTGACCAAAGACCTGCACCACGAGATCGAAATGGTCGTCGCCATCGGCAAGGGCGGAAGCGACATCGATCCGGCCGATGCGCTCGACCATGTCTACGGCTATGCGGTCGGGCTCGACCTCACGCGGCGCGATCTTCAGGGAGAAGCGAAGAAGAAGGGCCGCCCTTGGGACTGGGGCAAGGCGTTCGACCGCTCGTCGCCCTGCGGCCCTATCGTGCCTGTTGCCGAGACCGGTCACCCGTCGCAGGGCCGCGTCTGGCTCGCCGTCAATGGCGAAATCCGCCAGGAAGGCGATCTGGACGAGCTGATCTGGCCGGTGGCCGATGTGATCGCCCTGTGCAGCCAGGCCATGGAGTTGAAGGCCGGCGATCTGATCTACACAGGAACGCCTGCCGGCGTCGGCGCGCTCCAGCCGGGCGACCACGTTGAAGGCGGCGTTGACGGCGTCGGCGAGATCGCCATCACCATTGGCGAGGCCTGATATGGGCGAAGTCGTTCTGCACAACTACTTCCGCTCCTCCACCTCCTACCGGGTGCGAATAGCCCTCGCCATGAAGGGCATCGACTATCGCTATGCCGCCCACCATCTGCGCCACGGCGAGCATCGCGGCGAGGCCTATCTGTCGGTCAATCCGCAGGGCCTCGTGCCGGCGCTGGTGTGGAGCGACGGCACGATGATCGCGCAGTCCATGGCGATCATGGAGTTTCTGGACGAGACGGTGCCCGAGCCCCCGCTCCTGCCCGCGGATGCGCACGGCCGGGCGCGGGTTCGCATGCTCTCCCAGATGATCGCCTGTGAAATCCATCCGGTGAACAATCTGCGCATTCTGAACGCGCTCAAAGAGCGTTACGGCGCAGACGACGCAGAAGTCGGCGCATGGTTCCGCCACTGGGTGAACGCCACGTTCGAACCGCTTGAAAAGATGCTCGCCGAGAGCCCGCAGACCGGCGTTTTCTGCCACGGCGATACGCCCGGCATGGCCGATATCTGCCTTGTGGGTCAGGTTACCAACAACAAGCGCTTCGACGTCGACATGACGCCCTATCCCGTCATCCAGCGCATCAACGACGCCTGCATGGAGCAGGAAGCGTTCCGGAAGGCCGCGCCGATGAACCAGCCCGACGCGGAATAATTCAACCGGAAGGCCGCTCAGGCGGCCTTTTCCTCCAGAATCAGCATGATGATGGTTTCGGCTGCGAGCGCGGGCGTGTCCTCGCCCTCGATCTCCACCTCGCCGTGATGACGCACGAGAAGCCGGCCGGGCGCCTTTTCCTCGACACCTTTCAGCGTCGTGCGCAGGCGCACGCGGCTGCCGGCCTTCACCGGCGCCAGAAAGCGCAGCCTGTCGAGGCCGTAATTGATGATCGTGCCCAGATGCACCGGCCACGCGCCACAGTCGTAAGACAGGCTCGATAAGAGCGACAGCGTGAGGAAACCGTGCGCCACCGGCTTGCCGAACGGGCTTTCGCGCTCCGTGCGCTCGCGGTCCACATGGATCCACTGGTGGTCATTGGTGCAATCGGCGAAACGGTCGATCATCGACTGGTCGACAACCACCCAGTCGGAAACGGTCGTGCCGCCGCCGATCTCATTTTCCAGAACATGCGCGTTCATCGTCTATGCCTTTCTGAAATGAATTCGTCTGCAAAACCCGGTCTGAGCCGTCAGAGCGAGCATGGCTGCGCTTTCCCCGCTGGCCGGTTCCCACATTTGTCGCGCGAATATTGTGCATTGCAGCACGAATAACAAGGCAAAGCGCGCATGCGTGAAATTGCGCAACTCAGCGATTGCCTGCATAAAGTTGATTAGATTTATCAGATTTAAGCCGACTCACTCTGGAATTATTCTAAACAATAAGCCATATTGCGGGAACGATATGTGAAAGGACTGTTATGCGCCTAACGCGACAAACCAATTATGCAATCCGGATTCTGATGTATTGCGCCGCCAATGAGGGCCGGCTCAGCCGCATCTCGGACATCGCTGAGGCATACTCCCTGTCCGACCTGTTCCTGTTCAAGATTCTGCAGCCGCTTGTCGAGCACGGCTTTGTCGAGACCGTGCGTGGACGTCATGGCGGTGTTCGTCTGGCTAAACCGGCCGGCGACATCACCCTGTTCGATGTCGTGCGCGTCACCGAGGACAATTTCGCCATGGCGGAGTGCTTTGAAAATGACGATGCCGAGTGCCCGCTGGTCGAAAGCTGCGGCCTCAATGAAGCGCTGCGCAAGGCGTTGAACGCCTTCTTCGAAGTGCTGGCCGGCTATACGATCAGCGATCTCGCCGTCGGCAAGCCGGACATGCGATTACGGCTCGGTCTTGACGAGTTACCCGAGCGTGTAGCAGCACGCTAGGCTCAGGAAGGACCGTACGCAGACGGTCCCCTCCTGGGGACATGCCCGTTGGCTAAAGCTGCGCTGACTGTGGCAGCACATAGGGAATATCCCCACCTGGCGGAACGCCCACATGAATCCGGCACTCGAACACGTCGGACACAAGCCGGTCGTTGAACACATCGGCAGGCGTTCCCGCTGCGACCACCGTCCCGCGATGCATCATGGCCACCTGATCGGCAAAGCGTGCGGTGAGGTTGAGATCGTGCAGAACCGCCAGCACACCGCCGCCGGCAGAAGCAAACCCGGCGGCAATGTCCATGATGATGAGCTGATGCTTGATGTCGAGGCTTGAAACCGGCTCGTCGAGAAGAAGATAGCGCGGCCTGCCGTCGAGCACCGGTTTCCAGACCTGGCAGAGCACACGGGCGAGCTGGACGCGCTGCTGTTCGCCGCCCGAGAGCTCCTGGTAAAAACGCCCGGCAAATCCTGCGAGATCAACGCGCTCTAGCGCCATTTCGGGAAGCGTCGCCTGCTCGGCCGGGCCCGCGCCCGACCGCCCGCCCAGAAGCCCCAGCTTGACCACCTCGCGCACCGTATAGGGGAACGAGAGCGAACTTGCCTGCGGCAGAACGGCCCGATGCGCGGCAGCCTGCCATGGCTGCATGTGCCGGAGCGCTTCGCCATTGATCCGCACATCGCCATCATATGGCAGGTCGCCGGATACCGCCTTCAGAAAGGTGGTCTTGCCCGATCCGTTGGGCCCGACAATGGCCGTCACAGTGCCCGGCTTCACAGACAGCGTCACATTGCGGAGAATGAGCCTGCGCCCGACCCGCACCGAAAGATCATCGACATCGATCGCCATCACAGATCCAGAATCCCCCTCTGGCGCAGCAATATCCACAGGAAGAACGGCGCACCGAGCGTCGCCGTGACGATTCCGATCGGCAGTTCCGCTGGTGCCACGACAACACGGCTGATCGCATCGGCCACCAGAAGCAGGCTCGCCCCCAGAAGCGCCGAAGCCGGCAGCAGGTAGCGATGTTCGGGGCCGATGGTCAGACGCAGAAGATGCGGCACAACGATGCCGACAAAACCGATGCCGCCGGCCACGGCAACCGAAGCGCCCGTCGCCGCCGCGACGGCCAGAATGGCGGAGTTTTTTACCCGCTGAACCCGCACGCCAAGATGGTTGGCGGTCGCCTCGCCCAAAACCATCGCGTCGAGCCCGCGCGCCAGAAAGGGTGCTGCAGCAAGGGCTGCAAGGATGATCGGTCCGGCAGCCCAGATTTTCGCCCAGGTGGCCCCTGCCAGAGAACCAAGCCCCCAGAAGGTCAGGTCCCGCAGTTCCTGATCGTCCGCGACGTAGACGAGCATGCCCGACAATGCGCCTGCCAGCGCGCCAAGCGCTATGCCGGCAAGAAGCATGGTGGCGATCGATGTCTGCCCGCGCCGTGTCGCCACCCGGTAGAGGAGCAGGGTCGACACGAGCCCGCCGCAGAAAGCGGCCAGCGGCAGAGCATAAATGCCGAACATGCCGATCACCGGAGCAAGCATCGTGTTGCCGAGCACAATCACCGTGATGGCGCCGAGCCCCGCGCCAGAGCCCACACCGACAATGCCCGGATCGGCCAGTGGATTGCGAAACAGCCCCTGCATGACAGCGCCGGAAACCGCCAGCGATGCGCCGATCAGGCTTCCAAGCACGACGCGCGGCAGGCGGATGTCGCCGATGACCACACGGTCGCGCAGCGAGAGGGCATCCGCCCCGCCGCCCAGCCACCCCGAAAGCACCGCCCAGAATGACGTATCGGATGCACCCGAGCCAAGACTGAACAGAAAAAGAAGCGCGTAAAGAAGGATCAGGGCCAGAATGACCAGCCGTGCTCGCGCCGAACGGTCACCACCCGTATCAACATGCCAGCGCCATCGCAGCGCCAGTGCGGCATTGTCACGTAACGCCATGCTATTCGGTCACCGTTTCCGAACCGTTCAGAGCGCTGGCCAGATCGCGCACCGCGCCTGCGGTCCGTGGGCCGAAGCCCAGAAGATAGGAACCGTCCATCCGTATCAGGGTTCCGTTCTTTCCGGCCGGAGTGCTGGCGAAAGCGGGGTGTTTCAGAACATCCGGCCACCCTCCGTGCCCCTCGCGCTCCATCATGAGGACCACCTCCGGAGCCGCCGAAATCACGGCCTCGTCGGTCACCTGTTTGAAGCCGGACATCGTGTCCATGGCGTTGACCCCGCCGGCCATGCGGATGATGCCGTCTGCGGTCGTGTTCCTGCCCGCGGCCATGATCCGTCCGCCCCGCATGCTGAGCACGAAAAGCACGCGCTTCCCGTCAGCCTGCTTCTGCGCTTCTGCTTCGGCGGCATCGAGATCAGCCTCTACACGTCGTGCGAGCATCTCGGCTTTATCTTCAACGCCCAGAGCGCTGCCAACCACGCGAATCTTGCGCAGGATTGCCTCGCGGTCATAGCCTTCCGGAACTTTTACGAGGGGGACGCCAGACGTCTCAAGCACGTCCATCGTTTCCACCGGCCCGCTTCCTTCCATGGCCAGTATGGCGCTCGGCTCGACGGAGAGCACGCCTTCAGGGGAAAGCGCGCGCATATAGCCGATATCGGGCAGTTCTTCCGCCTCTGGAGGATAAGTGCTCGTCGTGTCGCGCGCGACAAGCCGCTCTTCCTCGCCGAGGCTGTAGACGATCTCGGTAATGGCACCGCCGATCGTCACCAGCTTCGAGGCGTCGGAGAACGGCTGAATGGCCTCGTCCGCAACGGCGGGAGTGAATGCTGCACCGAGAGCTATGAGCGCACTCACCACAAGCCGCCCCGACCCTCTTCGCGTCACTGAAGAAAACGCTTCACGCATGGTCCGCCAGTCTCCCTGGTTCCCGGCCCGATTTCCGTAGTGCACGGGACAGTCCAATCAATTGATTTCACCAGACGAGGACAGGGAGCGAGGCTCCCCGTCCAGGAAGGTCAGTCAGGCCACCTGCCGGCATTCGCGCCGTGGCAAGCCTTCGACCATGGAACGCCAGTCGCTTCGCTCGGCATGTCCTTCGAGGCGATCCCCGAAGAACTGGGCGATCAGCTGTCCGTCGGCGCCATAAGCCTCCATGGAGGTAACATGGCCATCTCTGGTCGGTTTGCGAACGGCCCAGAGTTCCTTCACGTGGTCTGTTCGCAGATGAAGATTGAAACCGGGATCGAGAATGTTGATCCATGGTCCCATCGGTTTCACTGTTTCGATCGCGCCCGTATGGATCTGGATACATCCGCTGCTGCCGACGAAACACATGATCGGCACCGTCTCGCGCACCGCCTGATGCAGCATCTGTGTCAGGGCTTCGTCCTCCAGCCGCCAGGCGTAGTCCTCACCGATCAGGTGGACGGCCTGATGGCGCGTCAGTTTCAGCTTGCGCAGGATGTTGAAGAGCTGATGCACATCCGTCATCGTGCTCCAGCGCTCGCGCAGCACGTCGGCAGCCGGCAGGTCGTCGGAGACAATTTCCTCGATGATTTTCTCTGCCTGAACCTCAAGCGGAGCCTGCTGGTCCGGATGAAGCAGATCCTCGACGAGTTTCTGATAGGCGTAGAGGTTCGACTTTGGCCTCAGATGCACCTTGTGCACGGCATCACCCGCCTGGTCGAAGAACTGCAGGCTGCGCCGCACATCGTCACCGTCGCGCTTTTCCACCGCAAAGCCGAAGGCCCAGCGGGAGGGAAATATGCGCAGGTCGATGTTGCTGCCCAGAACCAGCGCATGTTGTGCGCCGACGGTGATCTTCTCGTAAACGCCGACCTTTTCATGGACGGCGCTTTCGTTGCGCGTCAGGGCCATCACCTCCCCTACAGCTTCGAGGGCCGGGAGAAGATCGGACATGCGCGGCTCGATACGGGTCACGCCATGGCCTACATGCGCGGCCACCAGTTCGGCCTCCGAAATGCCCAGCGTCATCGCCAGGTCCCGCTCGCGCATCTTGGGATTTTCGTCACGGGCGCGCCTGATCGCCTCGGGCGCGCATACTGTCTGAACATTCATTCCACAAAACCTACTTGTTAAGAATCAGCTTTCCCTGACGGGTAATCTTCAACCGGTAATAAGCACCGTGATGCTCAATTCCGATTTCGCGCCGCCCGCCGAAAAGGTCCGTGCTGGAAATCGTCCGGTCAGGCGTAACGCCGCCTTGCCTGACGGCCAGATGCTGTATGTCTGCCTGTCCGCGCGGGTCGATCGACAAATAGGTCTTCATTGGAAAGAACCTCCATTTTCAGGTCACTGGCTTGGGCTCACATCGACAGCATGTTTTCTGCCATTCGCTTTCTTGACTTTTCTTATCATATTTTATAGCCACCGCAATACCGGAGTGAAATAATCAAGATAAATTTCCTAGCCGGATAATCGTCGGCAAGCCAGCGCCAGCCGGCAAATTGCTGTGTTTGATTGCTGGAGAATCTCGAATATGCCGAGTTACATGCGACACACGAACCTTGGTTTGCTGTGCGGAACATCAATGGCGACGCTGGTCCTGTCGATGAATTCCATGGCGCAGGAAGCGCCCGTACTTTTGTCGGAGCCGTCAGGCAGGGTCACCCTTCTCGACCGCATAACGGTGGTGAGCAGGACAGACGAAAGCGCACTCGAATCACTGGCGTCCGTGAGCCAGATCAGCGGCGAGGAGCTTGAACGCCGTATGGCGACAAACGCCAACGACATCTTTTTCGGCGTTCCTGGAATCAAAGTCTACTCGGATGGGCGGCCGGCGGTCAGCAACATCAACATTCGCGGTCTTCAGGACGCCGGACGCGTTTCCGTCATCGTGGACGGCGCCCGCCAGAATTTCCACAAGGCGGGCCATGAAGTGTCCCGCATGTTCTGGCTCGACCCGCAGCTCGTTCAGCAGGTGGACGTCATCCGTGGCCCCAGCGCGAACACGTTTGGCTCAGGCGCGATTGGCGGCGTCGTCTATTTCGAGACCAAGAAGCCCGATGATTTCCTGCGTGACGACGAGAATTACGCGCTGTCGCTCACGGGGCGTTATGAATCGAACGGTTCCGGCTGGACCACCAGCGCGATCGGCGCCTATCGCTTCAACGAAGCTGCCTCCATTCTCGGCAACATCGTCTGGCGCGACTATGGCGACTACAAGGATGGCGATGGTTCACGCGTCGACAACTCCGGCTTCGACGTGCTGAGCGGCCATGTCAAGGGAACCGTCAGACCGACCGAGAACAGTGAGCTGACGCTCGGCTGGACCGGATCCCGCGACGACTGGTCTTCGACGGCAACCCGGGACTACCGGCTCGACAGCGACACGTTCACGGGCGAGTTCAAGATCTCCGACGCCGAGGAGAAGTGGCTGAATCTCAACATCAAGGGTGCGGTCAACAGCATCGATCTAACCCAGACCGATACGGGCCGACGCCCCGGCACATCGGGCTATGACCTCAGAACAACCAGTTTCGATATCTGGAACACATCCTATTTCGATACCGGGATGGTCGCCCATGAACTGACAGTGGGCGGCGACTGGGTCTATGACGATTTCACCTCGAATGCGGCGTCAGGCGGCTCCGACACATACAACCCGACCGGCACCCGCAGGGTCTGGGGCGCCTATGTTCAGGACAAGCTCACTTATGACTGGCTCGAAGTCGTCGCCGGGCTGCGCTACGATTCCTACGAGCTGGAGGCCTCCGACAAGAATTCAGGCGACCGGTTCTCCCCCCGCCTCAGCGTTGGCGTTTCCCCCTTCAGGGAGGGCGTGCTTTCCGGTCTGCAGTTTTACGGCTCCTATGCAGAAGGGTACCGTGCACCCAACACGTCGGAGGCCTACATCACCGGCGGCCATTCCTTCCCCGGCTTCAGCTTTGCGTTCCTGCCAAATCCCGACCTCAGGCCGGAGACCGGCAAGACGTGGGAGGCGGGCATAAACTACAAGGCCGACGGAATCTTCAATGCAGAAGATACGCTGCGGCTCAAGGCAGCCTATTTCCACAACGACATCGACGACTACATCACCATCCCCACTTTCCCGGCAATTCCAGGCAGCGAATGCGCCAGCCTCGGCCACACCATGTGCGCGCAGTACCAGAACGTCTATGCGGCAGAAATCCAAGGCTTCGAACTCGAAAGCCGCTACGATGCCGGGCGCTATTTCGCCGGTCTCGGCATCTCCGTCATCGACGGTCATCAGACGGACAGGGATGGCGTGCGTTCGGACCTCACGACCATTCCCT
Source organism: Nitratireductor lacus (assembly GCF_056431025.1). Taxonomy (NCBI): domain Bacteria; kingdom Pseudomonadati; phylum Pseudomonadota; class Alphaproteobacteria; order Hyphomicrobiales; family Phyllobacteriaceae; genus Nitratireductor; species Nitratireductor lacus. The sequence continues at coordinate 128,229 of NZ_JBWKMB010000008.1, forward strand.
CAGCCAGCGTCACGCTCGATGGCGGCATGCGTTTTCTCGAACGCCGCCTGACACTCGGTGGCGAGGTGCAGTTCAACAAGGCCCCCAGCGGCACGACCTTCGCCGAGGATTATACGCTGGTGAATCTCTATGCGAACTATCAGCCCAATGAGAATCTCCGGTTTGATTTCCGCGTCGACAACCTTTTCGATAAGCGTTACGTGCTGCCGATCGTTGACGTCTCCGATGGTATGCATGCACAACCCGGCCTGACCGTGAAGCTCGGCGCAACCGTCCGTTTTGGAGGATAAAATGCCGTCTCGATTACTTCCGTCTTCTCTTCTGTCCACCGCTGGCCGTATCGCGCTGGCGGTGGCCGGCACCCTGGCAGCAACCCTGCCAGGGGCCGCGCAGGAGCCCGCCACCGGCGCGATCAAGCTGGAGCTCAACGCTCTGCAGAAAAGCGAAAAGGGCTGCCGCATCGCATTCGTGGTCGAGAATGCGATGGGCAGGGATATCGCCAGGGCAGCCTACGAGATTGCCCTGTTCAACAAGGAAGGCCTCGTTGACCGGCTTCTGGTCCTCGACTTCCAGGAACTGCCCAACGAGAAGACCAAGGTGCGGCGGTTCGACCTCGCCGATGCCGATTGCGATGCGATCGGGCGTGTCCTGATCAACGACGCTTCGGCCTGCGAAGGCGATGGGCTCGAGCCCGGCGACTGTATTGCCCGGCTGGAGGCAACCAGCCGCAGCACGGTCACCTTTGGCAAATAACGTTCGCAAAACAAACCCCACAGGAATGCCCCAATGTTCGACGGCGTCATCTCTTCCATAGGCTCCTTTCTCAGGCTCGGCGGCCCCGTCGTTGCGATCCTGCTTGTTCTGTCGGTCTTCGCTCTGGCGCTCATCCTTCTGAAATTCATGCAGTTTCAGCGCGAGCGGGTCGGCCGGCACGGGCGTTCCAACCGCGCGCTCCATGCCTGGTTCCACCACAATCAGGGCGAAGCACGCTCGATGCTTGCCAATGCGCGTTCACCGCTGGAGGAAACGCTCGCAACCACCATGCGGCTTGCCGCTGCAAAAGCCGACAAGGGTGCCGTGGAAGACGAGGTCAGCCGCCTGGCGCTTGGCCGCCTGCACGATCTGCAACGCGGGTTTCGCGCGCTCGACGCCATCGCCCAGGTTGCCCCTCTGCTCGGTCTGTTCGGCACGGTTCTTGGTATGATCGAAGCCTTCCAGAAGCTGCAGGAAGCCGGAAATTCGGTGGATCCGTCACTGCTCGCCGGTGGCATCTGGGTGGCGCTTTTGACCACGGCCTGCGGCCTTGCCGTTGCCATGCCCGTTTCGCTCCTTCTCACATGGTTCGAAACACGCATCGAAAACGAGCGGGTCGCCATCGAGACGATGACCGCAACCGTTCTGTCCCACGCGTCGATAGAGAAAGCGGAAGAACAGGCGACGTCGGCAGATCCCGCCGCGCCGCGGCTGGTGACAGGTGAGAGCTATGCGCATTGACGCGGCTGCGGTCAGGAAGAGAAAGCCCCTGTCGCTCACATCGCTGATCGATGTGATCTTCCTCCTGCTGCTCTTCTTCATGCTGACCTCGACCTTCACCCGCTTCGCCAGGGTCGAGATTTCCGGCGGGCCGGCGTCAGCCTCTGCCGGCGGCAAGCCGCCGGACGTGCTGATCCGCGTCGATGATCCGGCGGGTTGGCGCGTCAATGGCCAGATGCTCGCCGAAGAGGCAGCCATCGTCGAACTCGCACGCCTGAAGGAAGCCGGCGCGGAAACCGCCGTTCTCCTGGTGCGCGGCGAGCTTACATCCCAAGAACTGGTCGAGGCGGTGGAGAACATTCGTCGCAACACCGAACTCAACCTTTCCGTCGCGAGGTAATCCCCATGCTCCGCCTTGCCCGTCCCAAGCAGCCCCGCCAGCGGGAAAGCACGATCGCACTGATCAACATCGTCTTCCTGATGCTGATCTTTTTCCTCGTTGCCGGCACGCTGGCTCCGCCGCTCGACAATGATGTCAGCCTGATCTCGACCGTCGAGGCCAATCCGTCGGAGCCGCCGAATGCGCTGTTCGTCACCGAAGAGGGTGAGATGCGCCTGCGCGGTTCAGCCACAGATGCGCAGGGTTTCATGCTCGCGCGCGCACAAACCCTTGGTGAAGAGGCTGCAAGACAACTCGAGATCAAGGTGGCAGCGGACCGCGACCTGCCGGCCGCCAAACTCGTCGACATCGTCGGCGCCCTCAAGGCAGCCGGTGCCAGCAGGATCAGCATCATCACGGAACGTACGGCAGAATGAAAATGCGGGCATGGAAATGGGCCGTAGCGCTGGCCGTATCGTTAAGCCTTCACGCGGGGGCGGCAGTCTATGTGATGAGCCGCCCGACAGACGTCGAGATCGCCGGTGGCGGCTCTACGGAAATCGCTATCGCCGGCAACGCCTTTGCCGATATGGTCGCCGCCGGTGAAGCAACCGAGGAAGTCGTGCCGGAATCGCAGCCGGAGACAGAGCCGGTTCAGCCCGAAACGGCAAGCGAGGTGCAGCCCGAGGCACCGGTCGAAACCATGGTTGACGAAGCCCCTGCCCCGATCGTGGAGGCCGAGCAACCCGTTACCGAGGTGACGCAGGCAGAGACAGCAGAGGCTGTCGAGCCGGTTGAGAACGCGCAGATTGTGGCAGCGCTCTCGGAAGCGCCGGTTCCAACGCCCCGCCCCGCCTACACACCGCCGCCCAAGCCAAAGGTCGAGAAGAAGCAGGTCCAGAGGGCCAAAAAGGCACCGCCCAAAAAGCGCAACGCCGGCTCAAAGGGCCGCGACACACAGGACGCGCGCCGCGGAACCACCTCCGGAAAGCAGAATGCCGGTCAGGCCTCCAAGGGCCGGCAGGTCGCGCGCGCCACACAAAGCGGCAATGCGCGCGTCTCCAACTATCCTGGCAAGGTCGTCTCGAAACTGCGGCGCTCGCTGCGCTATCCGAGCGCGGCGAAACGCCAGCGGCTCAAGGGCGAGGTCCGCGTACGCTTCACGGTCGCGCGGAACGGTTCCGTGAGCGGCATCCGCATTGTCCGCAGTTCCGGCTCGAGCATCCTCGACCAGGCTGCCCTCGAGACGGTTCGCCGCGCAGCGCCCTTCCCCCGAATTCCGGATGAAGCCGGACGTTCAAGCTGGGGTTTTACCGTTCCGCTGGCCTTCCGCCGCTGATCGCGCCAGACCGTCCGCGCAGCCATCGGGCTGCGCGGTGGAGAGTGTCAAGCTGTAGCGCTTCATCTTATCGTTTTTGCGCAGTTCCGGACGGAAAACCGGTAGCCACTTTTCCTGGAATTGCTCTAAACCGAAGCCAAAAGGCTCGCATTGCCGCCGGCCGCCGTCGTGTCGACACAGATGGCGCGTTCATGGGCAAAGGCGGCCGGATAGATCGGCTCGACGATCAGCGGGACAATCGCCCCCTCGCGCCCGGCAAGTGCCCGGCGCAGGTCCCGCAGCCATTCTTCCCCGCCACAGGCGGCCACCAGATCGATGCCGGGAGCGCCAAGTGTCTCCGGAGCCACGGTGCCATCGGCTGCCTCCAGCGGAAGCCCCTGCCCGAGCAGCGGCCTGAGAATGCGGCGCGCCTCCGGGTGCACTGCGAGCACCGCGTTTCCGGCCGACAGTGCCTGCACGACCTGCGCCAGAAGAACCTCTTCCTCAGCGCCCAGACAGAGCGCACGACCGCGCGGCGTCAGCATCAGCGTGTTGGCCTCGCCCGTCGGCCCCGGCAGATCGAGAGGCCCCTGATCCAGCGCCGCCGAGGCTGCCATCGCTTCCTGTGCCCTGCCACGCAGGAGCTTGCGCAGGACCGGGAGCCTGTCTGCACGCCCTGTCCACTTTGCGTCCATCGCAGGCAGGAGACGGCTCACCGCATCGGCGGCAAGCACGGCACCTGACGGCGCGCCCTGAGCAGTCTCCGCACCACGCCGGAAACGACGCAGATAGTGCGGGCCACCGGCCTTGGGACCCGTTCCCGAAAGCCCCTCGCCGCCGAAGGGCTGCGAGCCGACGACAGCACCGATCTGATTTCGGTTCACATAGATATTGCCGGCATGCACCCGGTCGATCACGTGCTGCGCACGGGCATCGATCCGCGTGTGAAGCCCGAAGGTCAGGCCATAACCCTTTGCGTTTACATCAGAAATGACCCTGTCTATGTCATCCGCCTCGAATGTCGCCACATGCAGGATCGGCCCGAAGATTTCGCGCTCGAGCTCGTTGATTCCCGACACTTTGAAGGCGGATGGCGCCACGAAACGCCCGCCATCGGGCACATCGAGCGCCGCGATCCGGCGCCCCTTGTCGGACATCTGCTGTGCATAGCCGCCGATCGTGTCGAGTGCTTCACTGTCGATCACCGGGCCGACATCCGTCGAAACCTCCCACGGATCGCCGATGCTGAGCGCCTGCATCGCGCCCTTGAGCATCTCGATCACCCGATGCTCCACATCTTTCTGCACATAGAGCATGCGCAGGGCCGAGCAGCGCTGACCGGCGCTCTGGAAGGCCGAGGCAACGATGTCGCGCACGGCCTGCTCGGGCAGTGCGGTGGAATCGACGATCATCGCGTTAAGCCCGCCCGTTTCCGCGATCAGCATCGCGTCCGGGCCGGCATTGTCGGCAAGCTGGCGCTCGATCAGCCGTGCCACTTCGGTCGAACCGGTGAAACACACGCCGGCGATCCGGGGGTCGGCCGTCAGCGGACCGCCCACCGTCGGGCCATCGCCGATCAGAAGCTGCAGCACGTCGGCCGGCACGCCCGCCTCATGCATCATCGTCACGGCGCGGGCGGCGATCAGCGACGTCTGCTCGGCCGGCTTGGCAATCACGGCGTTGCCGGTCACGAGTGCGGCTGCGATCTGGCCGGTAAAAATGGCGAGCGGAAAGTTCCACGGCGAAATGCACACGATGACACCGCGTGCCTGCGTTTCCCTCTCCACATGCTGCGCCTCGCGGGCGTAATAGCGCAGGAAGTCGACCGCTTCGCGCACTTCGGCAATGCCGTCTGCAAGCGACTTCCCGGCCTCGCGCGTGGCAAGCGCGAAAAACTCCGCAGCGTGCGCCTCATAGAGATCGGCAATTCGCCGCAAAATGTCGGCGCGCTCTCCGACAGGCGTCTTCGCCCAGCCGGGCTGTGCCCCGAGCGCAATATCCACCGCCGCGCCCGCCTGCTCCCGCGTGGCATCGCGTACCCTGCCAACGGTCTCCGACAGCCGCGCCGGATTGACCACCTCGCGCCTTTCGCCATCTCCCTTTGCCGACGTGATGGAGCTGGCTTCCCATTCATGCGGCGCGGCAAAGGGCGCGCGGGCCGCATTGAGCTCGGCCATGGTCACGGGATCCGTAATGTCCCAGCCCCGGGCATTCTTCCTGGAAAGCCCGAAAATCTCCGAGGGGCGTTCAATGGCCGGGTTGGCGGCCTTGCCGTTCGCCTCGATAGCTGCAAACGGGTCGGCAGCGATTTCCTCCGCGCTGACATCCTCATCGACGATCTGATGCACGAAAGAGGAATTCGCGCCGTTCTCCAGAAGCCGCCGCACCAGATAGGCAAGCAGGTCCTGATGCGCGCCGACCGGCGCATAGATGCGGCAGCGTGTGTTTTCACGCCCGCGCACGGTCTCGTGCAGCGCTTCGCCCATGCCGTGCAGGCGCTGGAACTCGAACCGGGTCTTGTCCGGTGCCATGGCGAGGATCGCCGCAGCCGTGTGCGCATTATGGGTGGCGAATTGCGGATAGATGCGATCCGTCATGCCAAGCAGTTTGCGGGCGCAGGCAACATAGCTCACATCCGTATTGACCTTGCGTGTAAAGACCGGAAAGCCGTCGAGCCCCATCACCTGGGCGCGCTTGATTTCCGTATCCCAGTAAGCGCCTTTCACAAGGCGCACCATGATGCGCCGGTCGAGCCGCTCTGCAAGCTCATAAAGCCAGTCCAGCACGAAGGGCGCACGCGGGCCATAAGCCTGCACCACGACGCCGAACCCGTCCCAGCCGGCAAGCTCTTCGTCCGCCAGCACCGCTTCGATCACGTCGAGCGACAGGTCGAGGCGATCCGCCTCCTCTGCGTCGATGTTGAGCCCCATGCGGGCGTCGCGGGCTGCAAGGGCCAGGCTTTTCAGCCGCTCGATCATCACCGGCAGCATCTGCGCCTTCTGCGTCGCCTCATAGCGCGGGTGAAGCGCGGAAAGCTTGACGGAAATGCCCGGATTCTCCCGGATGTCGTCCCGGTTGGAATACCGCTTCAGTGCGGCAATGGCATCCGCATAGGCCTTGTGATAGCGCAGCGCATCGACTTCCGTGCGGGCTGCCTCGCCCAGCATGTCATAGGAATATGTATATCCCTTCTCCACCATGGAGCGGCCGCGCTTCATCGCTTCCTCAATGGTGCGCCCGAGCACGAACTGCTCGCCCATTTCGCGCATGGCGCGCGATACGGCCGTCCGGATCACGGGTTCGCCCATGCGCCGCACGAGGCCGCGCAGGACCGCTTCCACACCCTCGCCCTCATCGTCGAGCACCCGCCCCGTGAGCATCAACGCCCAGGTGGATGCGTTGACGAAAATCGAAGCGGATTCGCCCGAATGTGCGGACCAGTCATGCGGCGCGATCTTGTCGCGGATCAAATCGTCCATGGTCTCTGCGTCCGGCACGCGCAGCAGCGCCTCGGCCAGACACATCAGCGCCACGCCTTCCTGCGTCGAGAGACCGTATTCGGAAAGAAACGCCTCCATCATGTGCATGTCGCTCGAGGCGCGCACCGCCCGCACCAGATCGGCCGCATTGGCCGAGATCCGGCCTCTGTCTTCGCTCGACAGGTCGGCTAGGGCGATCAGCCGCTGCAACGCCTCCGCCTCATCGGCCAGATAGTGAGCCCTGATGTCCTCTCGCAGTTTTTCCGGCGCATTCTTCTGCATGACGTCCTCAAATATGGAATGGCTTGCGCGGCGCTCCCGTCACCGCATTTGCGCCGATCATAGCACAGCGAATTCAGTCAATCGGGCTGATTGCTTGCACATTCCAGTTCATATGGACTATCTTCTCGGGAAAAATCAGCCTCAGAAAGGTTCATCCCACATGGCGACAGAACGCGTGGACCGCATCGACCGCAATATCCTGGACGCCCTGACCAAGGATGGCCGGCTTTCCATCGCCGAGCTCGCACGCCGGGTGGGTCTCTCCAAGACGCCGGTTCAGGCACGGCTGCGGCGTCTGGAGAAGGAAGGCTATATTCGCGGCTATTCCGCCATCATCGATCGCGCGCGCATCGGCGAAGGTCACATCGCCTTCGTTCAGGTGGAGCTTGAAGACACGCGTTCATCCGCACTTGCCGCCTTCAACAAGGCGGTGCTTGCCGTGCCCGAGATCGAACAGTGTCACATGACCGCCGCCGGCTTCGACTATCTGCTCAAGGTGCGGACCCGCGACATTTCAAGCTATCGAAAAGTGCTCGGCGAACGCATCTCCGCCCTGCCCCATGTTGCCCGCACCTCGACATTCGTGACGATGGAAACAGTCAAGGACCGCTAGATCGCCGTGCGTCAATCCGGACTCACAAAGGACGATCTAGTCTAGTGATGGAGCATCGGAATAACCCGAAAACCGGATTCCACTTTTCAGTCCGATGCTATAGATCGCCGTGCGTCCATCAGGACGCACAAAGGACGATCTAAACGATTGATGGAGCATCGGAATAGCCCGAAAACCGGTTTCCACTTTTCAGTCCGATGCTCTGACGTCCTCCGCGTCCAGTGTTTTGAGGAACGCAATGAGCGCCTGCCGCCCGCGATCCGTGAACACCACGCCACGGATCTCGCTCTGGCCTGAAACCGCGTCGGGCGCGCTGCTGTAATGGTCGATCACCGCTTCGAGCGAAGCAATCTGGCCGACATGCATGTAGGGCGGGCGTCCCGCCACGCCGCGCAGCGAAGGCGTCTTGTAGGCCCGCTCCATCGCGGTCGCCTCGCGCTTCATGAAACGCAGGGCTTCACAGGCCTCGGGCGTTGCATCGCTATGGCGCCCCAGGCAGTTGAAAGGATCGGACTGTACGGCGGCGATGCCCGTGGCACGCCCCAGATCCTCCGGCAGCCCCTCAGCAGGCGGCACGCCCGTATTGTGGAAATGGTCGTCCGTTAAACGCGGCCCGTTATGGCATTCAAGGCAATTGGCCTTTCCGATGAAGAGCCGGAGCCCCTCGAGTTCCAGATCGGAAAAGGCTGCATTCCCGGCCGGCTGCTGCCCTGCCGCCATCGCCCGCGCAAATCGGTCGAAGCGGGCTTCGGGCGGTGCCAGCGTGCGTTCAAAGGCAGCAATCGCCTTGCCGATATTGGCAAACACCCGGTTGACCGCTTCTCGTTGCTCCGGCGCCATTGCAGACCAGTCTGCGCGCTCGGTCTCTGTTCCAAGCGGGCTGGCGCTTTCAGGAGCTTGCGAAAGGTCCGGCAGGGAGCCGAAAATCTCCTCATAGGTCCCGGCATAGACCCCGGCGATGTAGCGCGCATATGCAGTGCGGTTGCCGGCATGCTCGCGCTGGTCCTCCAGAGGTGTTAGCGCCTGCGCCCAGAGGCTGTCGCGCCGCCCGTCCCAGAATTGCCAGATATTCCACGCGGCACCTGCAAGCGGCATTGTGCGCCGGTCTGTTTCTGCAACCCCGACACCACGCGGAAGTCCGTCCTGAAACTGCCGGTCGGGGTTGTGGCATGTGGCACAGGAGACGGTTCCGGTGCCGCTAAGCCCCTCATCGAAAAAGAGCCGTCTGCCGAAATCCGCCGCCCGCGGATCATCCGCATACCGATTTCCTGGTGAAGGCGGGAGAGGCCCCAGCGCATCGATGGAAAGAGACGCGATCTTCGCCCTCTCGTCTTCGCTCAGTGCACCGGAATCACAGGCGGACAACGCAAGAAGACCGCACAGCGCGCCGATTGCAGCATGGCGGCGCGCCGTCTTCATGTCACAGATCCAGATTGAAGACCGCCTCATCGAGCCCCGGATCGGCCGATATCCCGATGCGGATTTCCCAGTGCCCGCCCATATTGAAGCGCATTCCCTCCACCCGGTAACGCCCCTCTCCCAGGTTTTCAGCTGCCTGCGGCTCGGTCGGCAGGCCGTGCCCGTGGTCCCGCATGCCGCCATCGACGGCTATCGAAGCATCCGTCACCGGCGCGCCATCGGGCGTGGTGACCGTCACCACCCATTCATGGGTTTCGTTCACCGGTATGGGCTGGGCGTCGGTCTCGAACATGACCTGGTAGAGCCCGTCCCTGCTCACCGTGTTATAGGCGATGTCGATCTCGGGTGCGGGCGGGGTGAAGAGACGGTAAGCCGCATAAATCGCGATGGCCGCCGCGAGCAGGCCCATACTCGCAAGCATGAAGCGCCTTGTTCCGTTAACACGCTGTGGCGGCATGTGGTCCCTCCGACTCGGCAGATGCACTACTTAACCCGCTGCCACCTTCCGGTTCCATAGCTACTCTGTCGCAGCACAGAAGAGGTAAAGAAAAACCGGCGCGTCGACGCCGGTTTTCTCATTTACCCTGGTCTGAGCGATTAGAGCCCCAGCCCGCCAATGCAGACATATTTGGTATCGAGATAGTCTTCGATGCCCTGGTGACCGCCCTCCTTGCCAAGGCCCGATTCCTTGAGACCGCCGAACGGCGCTTCCACCGTGGTGATGATCCCTTCATTGACCCCGACGAGACCGTATTTCAGCCCTTCCATCACACGGAAGGCGCGGCCCAGATCGCCGGTGTAGAAATAACAGGCGAGACCGAAGACGGTGTTATTGGCAAGCTTCACCGCTTCTTCCTCCGTCTCGAAGCGGAACACCGGCGCCACGGGGCCGAAAATTTCTTCCTGCATGAAGCGCATGTCGGGCGTGGCGTTGGAGATCACGGTCGGCTGGAAGAACGAGCCGCCCAGCGCGTGGCGCGCGCCGCCAGCTGTCACCCTGCCGCCCTTCTCCGTAGCGTCGGCGATCAGTTCCTCCACCTTCTCGACCGCCTTCTCGTCGATCAGCGGTCCCTGCTGGGTCCCGTCCTCGAGGCCGGATCCCACCTTCAGCTTTTCGGCCGCCGCCGAAAGCTTCTCCACAAACCTGTCATAGATGCCGGCCTGCACGAAAAAGCGGTTGGTGCAGACACAGGTCTGACCGGAATTGCGGTATTTTGCGGCCATGGCACCCTCGACCGCCCGGTCCAGGTCCGCGTCGTCAAAGACGATGAACGGCGCATTGCCGCCCAGTTCCATCGAAACCTTCTTCACCGTGCCCGCGGTCTTCTGGATGAGAAGCTTGCCGATTTCGGTCGAGCCGGTGAAGGTGATCTTGCGCACCAGCGGGTTTTCGCAGAGCTCGTCGCCGATCTCGGAGGCCGAGCCGGTCAGGATGTTCACCACGCCTTTCGGAAATCCGGCCTCTTCGCACAGAACACCCCAGGCGAGCCCGGAATAGGGCGTCTGCGACGCCGGTTTGGCAATCGCGGTGCAGCCTGAGGCAAGCGCCGGGCCAAGCTTGCGTGCCAGCATTGAGGAGGGAAAATTCCACGGCGTGATCGCGCCGATGACGCCGACCGGTTCCTTGGTCACCAGAATGCGGCGGTCCGCCCAGGGCGACGGCACCACGTCGCCATAGACCCGACGGCCTTCTTCCGCATACCAGAGAATGTAGGCGGCCGACATGCCCACTTCGCCCTTCGCCTCCGCAAAGGACTTGCCCTGCTCCATCACCAGCAGCTCGGCGAGCGCATCCTGATTGTCCATGATCGCATCGTGGAGCCTGCGCAGAAGTTTTGCGCGGTGGTCGGCAGATGTCTTCTTCCAGGAGTGGAACGCGGTTTCGGCCGCTTCGATCGCGCGGCGGGTTTCAGCCGTGCCGGAGCGCGGCACGGTGCCGATCTTCTGGCCGTTGGCCGGATTGACGACATCGATGGTCTGCCCCGAATCCGCCTCGACCCAGGCTCCATCTATGAAATTGGCCTGGCGCATGAAATGACTGGTCTTCTGAAGCATCTGGGTCTTCTCCTCTGTTTGCGCGGCACCGTACTGTCCCGTTGCGCCCCGGCTAGGGGCTGACTGGCCCTATTGATAGGTCCAGTGGAGCACGGAAAGCCAGAACGCAGTCGAAAGCACGGCGAGCGCCGTGGCGATGGTCATCGCGTTGGAGGCGAGTGCCTGTCCCGTGCCGAAGCGTGAAGCGATCAGGTAGGGATTGACTCCGGAGGGCAGCCCCGCCGCAACGACGGCGATCTGCGCGCTGAAGACCGGAAGACCGATCAGGAGCGCGACACCAAGGGCAACGGCAGGCATCAGGAAAAGTTTCAGCGCAGCGATCACGATTGCGGGACGCACATCGCCCGAAATTCCGAACCGCCGCAGTCCGAGCCCCATCGCAAAGAGCGCCACCGGACCCGCGACATTGGCCAGCGCATCCACAAAGCGGGTTCCAAGCGCAGGCATCTCGAGCCCGGAAAAACGCCAGAGCAACCCGGCAATGATGCCGATGATCAGCGGACTGGAGAAAAGCCTTGTCAGAAACTCGCGGATGATTGAAAGCGCACTGCCGCCCCTGCGACCGACGAGCGCGAAAAGCAGAATCGACATGCCCATCATGATCGGCAGATGAACCGAAACGATCAGCGAGAGGACCTCGAACCCCTGCTGCCCGAACACGCCAAGCATGAACGGGATTCCCAGCAGGACGAGATTCGAAAAACTTGTCGACAGACCGGCCACCACGCCGGCGCGCGCGTCGCGCCCGAAAAAATGCACAATGGTAAAGTGCCCCGCAACCCAGGCGACGGCGACGGCGCTGAAATAGGTTGTCCAGAGGGCCCAGGGCAGGTTTCCGTCGAATGCGGCGCCCGCCATGGTGCGGAAAAGCAGGAGTGGCACCGCGACGGTCACCGCAAATTCGCTCAGCGCATCGCCGGTTTGCGGCTTTAAAAGACCGCTCCATCCGGCGACATAGCCGAATGCGACAAGACCAAAGACGAAGGAGACGGTTTCAACAAGTGGAGACATGCAGCCTGTTTAGCCGCAATGGTTGCCAAGGGAAACCATCAGTCAGACAAATCCACTCAGGGCGGCAAGGCGGCTTTCAAGTCCTGTCCCTGTGCCTATATGCTAGGAAGAATAGTTTGAGGATTGCCATATGTTTCGCCAGCTCGTTGCCATCATTCTTCTTTTCAGCGTCTTTCCGGCGCAGGCAACCGAGGCGGGATGGGCGCTTTTGCGCAATGGCGGGCAGGTCGTGCTGATGCGCCATGCCATTGCTCCGGGAAGCGGTGACCCGGCCAATTTCGATATTGAGAACTGCGGCACCCAGCGCAACCTCTCCGAGCGCGGGCGCCTGCAGGCCCGCCGTATCGGCGCCCTCGTCGATGCCCGCGCCGCGCCGGTCGAAAAGGTGCTTGCGAGCCGCTACTGCCGGACCCGCGACACGGCCACCCAGGCCTTTGGCTCCGACATGGTCGAGCTCTTTCCCGCGCTCGACCTCCCGCCAGACGAAAGCGCGATGGAACAACAGAAGGCCGAAATCCTCGAACGAATCAACGACTATACCGGATCGGGAAACCTGTTTCTGATCACCCACCTTGAGATCATAGAGGCCCTGATCGGTGCTCCGGCACGCGAAGGCGAAGCCATCATTTTGTCACGCGGAGGCGACAATCTGCACGCCGCCGGGCGCATCAAATTCAACTGATCGTGCCATCAGCGGAGCCTATAGCCCCTTTTCCTGCCGGCAAAAACCGATTAGAGACCCCACGATCATCCTATTGTAAGAGAATCTCCCCAGACCGAGGGCCACACGTGACGACATTCGACAAGGTTGCCGACATCATCGCTGAAACCAGCGAGATCGACCGCGAGAAAATCACCCCCGAAAGCCACACCATCGACGATCTGGGCATCGACAGCCTCGACTTCCTCGACATTGTCTTTGCCATCGATAAGGAATTCGGCATCAAGGTTCCGCTGGAAAAGTGGACCCAGGAAGTCAATGACGGCAAGGTTTCGACGGAAGAGTATTTCGTCATGAAGAACCTCTGCTCCAAGATCGACGATCTGGTGGCTGCAAAGGCCGGCTGAGTTTTCCTGACAGTGCATCGTTAAAGGAACGGCATGAGCCCGCGCGACGTAGTTATCACCGGTATGGGGATCGTTTCCTCGCTTGGCGAGGGTGTAGACGCCCACTGGCAGGCGCTGACGGCGAAAACGCCGTCTCCCGTCCTCGACAGGGAGCGGTTTGCGCCATACAGCATCCATCCCCTCCCCGAGATCGACTGGGGCCAGCAGATCCCCCGCCGCGGGGACCAGCGCCAGATGGAGACGTGGCAGCGCCTTGGCACCTATGCCGCAGGCCTGGCGCTCGACGATGCGGGCTTGAAGGACGATGAAGCGCTCTGCGCGACGATGGACATGGTGGTGGCCGCCGGTGGTGGCGAGCGTGACGAGACTGTGGACGAGGCCATCCTCGCCGCATCGCTCGAGCGTGACGACCATGACATCCTGCTCAACGAGAAGCTGACGACCGAGCTGCGCCCCACACTTTTCCTGGCGCAGCTTTCAAACCTGCTCGCCGGCAATATCTCCATCGTCCACAAGGTAACGGGATCGTCGCGCACCTTCATGGGCGAGGAAGGGGCAGGCGTTTCGGCCATTGAAACGGCAGCAGCGCGCATCCGCGCCGGCCAGTCGTCTCACGTTCTTGTCGGTGCGTCGTTCCAGACCGAGCATTCCGACATGCTTCTGGCCTATGAGCTTGCCGGCTTCCTGCATCGGGAAGACTGGAAGCCTGTCTGGCAGCGTGCCGATGCGGAAGGCGGCGGTGTGATTACCGGTTCCGGCGGCGCCTTCCTTGTTCTGGAATCGCGCGAACACGCCGAAAAGCGCGGCCGCGATGCCTATGCATCGATCGGCCCGGTTGTTTCCCGTCGCAGCCGCCGTCAGAGCGAGCCGCTGGCAGACGGCATCGCCCAGATGCTCGACGGGCTTGCCCTCCCCAAAACACCGCTTCTCACGCTGTCCGGTGCGTCCGGCGCCCATGCGGCGACGGCAGCCGAACTGGAAGCGCTCACCCGCCACGACAACCTCGCCCTGCGCGGTTTCTCGTCGCTCACCGGCCATCTGAAAGAGGCTCAGTTCCCCTTCGCCGTAGCGCTGGCCGCCCTTGCCGTGCATCATGGCAGCCCCTACCCGGCGTTCGACGAGAGCCGTGAACCCGCCTTCAATGGCGAGCTGGATGCCGTTCTGGCCACGGCCATCGGCTATCATTGCTACGAGGGAATGGGCCTGGTCAAAAAGGCCTGATCCTTCCGGCCCGGAGGATTTTAGAGAAAGCGATCCCGTGAAAACGACCGACAGCTTTGGAAGACCCGTTATCGCCGTCACCGGAATGGGCGTCGTCACCTCTCTCGGCCAGGGCCGACAGGAAAACTGGGACGCGCTGATCAGCGGGCGCTCCGGCATTCACCCCATCACGCGCTTCCCAACGGACCACATGGCGACCACCATTTCCGGCATGGTCGATTTCCTGCCGTCGAGCACCAGGGGTGCCAGCGTCCACACCCATCATCTTGCCGATCTCGTGGCGGCGGAAGCCATCGAACAATCCGGCCTGCCCGCATCCGATTTCGGCGGCCCACTCTTTCTGGCAGCGCCTCCCGTCGAGCTCGACTGGCATCATCGCCTCGCGCTTTATGCCAAAGCCCGCAGTCACAACGGCAATCCTTCGCTTATCGAGGCCGCCCGCGAAGCGCGCGCCATGGAGCTCTTCGAGGAAAGCCAGTTCGGCACCATCGCCGACCGTCTCGCCGAGCGCTATGGCACAAGCGGCCTGCCGATCACCATGTCGACCGCGTGCGCATCGGGCGCAACCGCGATCCAGCTCGGCACCGAAGCGATCCGTCGTGGCGAATGCGACCGTGCGCTTGCCATAGGCGCGGACGGGTCGGCGACCGCCGAAGCGCTGATCCGCTTTTCGCTTCTTTCTGCGCTGACCACCCAGAACGATGCGCCGGAAAAGGCCTCGCGCCCCTTCTCAAAGGACCGCAGCGGCTTTGTCCTTGCCGAAGGAGCCGGTGCGCTCGTCCTGGAATCGCTTGAAAGCGCGCTTGCGCGCGGTGCCGAAATTCTTGGCATCATGCGCGGCTGCGGCGAAAAGGCCGATGATTTCCACCGCACCCGTTCCAAGCCCGACGGTTCGCCAGCCATCGGCGCGGTGCGCGCGGCCCTTGCGGATGCCGGCATGGCCGAAGACGAGATCGAATATGTCAACGCGCACGGCACCTCGACACCGGAAAACGACAAGATGGAGCATCTGTCGCTCTCGACCGTTTTCGGCGAGCGCATGAAGACAACGCCCATCTCCTCCAACAAGTCGATGATCGGCCACACGCTTTCGGCAGCCGGTGCCATCGAGGCCGTTTTCTCGCTGATGACCATGCGCGAGGGCGTCATCCCGCCCACCATCAACTACGATACGCCGGACCCGGCAATCGAGCTCGACGTGGTGCCGAATGTGAAGCGTGAGGCGCAGGTTTCGACCGTATTGTCCAACTCCTTCGGCTTCGGCGGACAGAACACCTGCCTTGTCATGGCCCGCGAACCGGTCTAATCGACCGGTTCCCATTGCCCGAAACCATCGGAATTCATTATGCGCGCACTTCAACTCGTCGCCGACCGCAAGCTTGAAACCGTCGATCTTGCGCCGCCTCCCGCTCCCGGACAGGGCGAGGTGACGTTGAAGATCCGCGCCGTCGCCCTCAACCACATCGATGTGTGGGGCTGGCGCGGCATGGCGTTTGCCAAGCGCAAAATGCCACTCGTGGTCGGCGCCGAAGCCTCCGGCGTGGTGGAAACGGTCGGTCCGGGCGTCAGCAATCTGCTCCCCGGCCAGCTCGTTTCCATCTATGGCGCGCGCACCTGCGGCCTGTGCCGCCCCTGCCGCGAAGGCCGTGACAATCTGTGCGAACATGTCTCCGGCGTGCACGGTTTCCACCTCGACGGCTTTGCGCAGGAAAAGATCAACCTGCCGGCCCGCCTCCTCGTCCCCGCCCCGCCCGGCGTCGACGAGATCGGTGCAGCGGTTGCGCCCGTCACCTTCGGCACCGTCGAGCACATGCTGTTCGACAATGCGAAGCTCGAGCCGGGCGAAACCATTCTCGTTCAGGCCGGCGGCTCCGGCATTGGCACCGCCGCCATCCAGCTTGCCAAGAGCATGGGCTGCACCGTCATCACCACGGTGGGCTCAGAAGACAAGATGGAGAAGGCAAAGGCGCTCGGCGCGGATCATGTCATCAACTACCGCGAGGACCGTTTCGAGGGCGTTGTGCGCAAGATCACGAAGAAGCGCGGTGTCGATGTCGTGTTCGAGCATGTGGGTGCCGATACGTGGGCAGGCTCGCTCCTCTCCATGAAGCGCGGCGGTCGCCTCGTCACCTGCGGCTCCACCTCCGGTGTCTCGACCAACATGAACCTGATGCAGCTCTTCCAGCAGCAGCTCAAGATTTTCGGATCCTTCGGCTGCCGCATGGAAAACATGGCCGACGCCATGCAGAAAATGGCGCGCGGGCTGGCTTCCCCGGTGATCGATACCGAGGTGGGTTTTGCCGACATCGACAAGGCGCTTGCCCGCATGGAAGGCCGCGACGTGTTCGGCAAGATCATCCTGCGCGTTGACTGACCCGCGCCCATGAAGCGCTCTCTGTTCCTTCTCGGCAAACGCCTCAAGACGCTCGAATACTGGCTCACCGCGCGGCTGGTGATCGGCGTTCTGGCGCTCCTGCGCCGCCTGCCACCGGAAAAAGCGCTTGATCTGGCCGAGAAAGTCGCGCGCACTGTCGGCCCGAAAGTGGGTCGCCATCGCCTCGCCGTCGACAATCTGCGGCAGGCCTATCCCGAAAAGAGCGAAGCTGAGATCGAGACCATAGCCCTCGACATGTGGGGCAACATGGCCCGGCTTGCCGTCGAGTATGTGTTTCTCGACAAGCTGTTCGATTTCGATCCCGAAGCCGAGACCCCCGGTCGCGTCGAGGTCGAGGGCGTGGAGATATTCAAGCGACTGCGTGAGGAAAAAGGCGTCCCGCACATTTTCTTCACCGGGCATCTCGGCAATTTCGAGTTCCTGCCCATCGCCGCCGCCCGCTTCGATCTCGCCACCACGTCGCTCTTTCGCCCGCCCAACAATCCCTATGTGGCCGACTACATTCTGGAGACCCGGCGCAGCGCCATGGGCGGGCTCGTCCCTTCCCAGGCAGGTGCTGCCCTCCAGCTTGCCCGCGTTCTCGACGATGGCGGCAATATCGGCGTTCTGGTCGACCAGAAGTTTCGCAAGGGCGTGAAGACACACTTCTTCGGCCGCGAATGCCGCACCAATCCGCTGCTTCCCAAGCTCGCGCGGCAGTATGACTGCGATGTCTACCCGGCCCGCTGCAAGCGGCTACCCGGCGGGCGCTACCGCCTGATCGTCGAAGACAGGATCACCCTGCCGCGGCAGAGCGACGGCACAATCGACATCGATGCCAGCGCCCAGTTGCTCAACGATGTGGTCGAACGCTGGGTGCGCGAGGATCCCGGCCAGTGGATGTGGTTCCACAAGCGCTGGCAGATGTAGCCAGCGCCCGAACGGTCAATCCGTAACGACGATCCGCGTGTTGCCGGGGCCGATCTTCTTGACCAGCGCATAGAGCCGCTTCGCGTTGGATGTGTGCAGGCGCACGCAGCCATGTGAGGCGGGCCGGCCGAGCTTCGAAACGGCATTGGTCCCGTGAATGGCATATCCACCATAGTAAAAGATCGAATACGGCATGGGCGACATGTTGTATTTGCGTGAATGCCACATTCTGTGCATGCGCTTCGGCCGCCACTGGCCACGTGGTGTGACGTAGCCGCGACGCGCAGTTGAAACACGCCAGCGGTGCAGCACGCGCCCGCGATGCATCACCGTCATCGTCTGCTTGGAAACACTGACTTTAGCCACGAGGCTCGCGGCTACACTTTGAGCCACGCCGCCGGAAAGAATCAGGCCTGCAATGGCTACAGCAAAGAAAATTCGTTTCATGAGCGCCCCCCGCTGCATGTGTGAAGTTTCTGCACGTAGACTTGGAATGCTTAGCTGCAATTCATAACGAAACCCCAAACGTTCTTGGTAAAAAGAACTATACCTCTGTTTTTCGGGCAAGTTTCCACTCTTCACAATCGCGTGCACGCGATCTTGCCAACAAGGCTGCATATCGCTCTATTGCACACATGAACGAACAGCTTGCCCTGGCAGTGCGCCGCCGGACGGACGACCTCGTCGCACTCACTTCCGATCTGATCCGATTTCCCACGGTGAACCCGCCGGGCGACGCCTATACGCCCTGCTGCGAATACATCGCGCGCCGACTGAAGGCGAAAGGGTTTGCAACCCAATTCGTCCGCGGGACGGGCGCACCGGGCGATTCTGACCGTTACCCCCGCACCAATGTCATTGCGCGGCGCGAAGGCCGCAGCCCCGGCGCCACCGTGCATTTCAACTCCCATATCGACGTGGTGGAAGCGGGCGAAGGCTGGACGGTCGATCCCTATGCCGCCGTCGTGAAGGATGGCAAGGTTTTCGGGCGCGGAGCCTGCGACATGAAGGGCGGGCTTGCCGCCTCCATCATCGCCGCCGAAGCGTTTCTCGAAATCTATCCGGACTTTCCCGGCGCCATCGAGATTTCCGGCACGGCCGACGAGGAATCGGGCGGTTATGGCGGCGTTGCCTATCTGGCCGGCAAAGGCTTCTTCTCAAAGCCCCGCGTCGACCACGTCATCATTCCCGAACCGCTGAACAAGGACCGCATCTGCCTCGGTCATCGCGGTGTGTGGTGGGCAGAGATCGAGACGCGCGGCGCGATCGCTCATGGTGCGATGCCGTTTCTCGGCGATTCGGCCATCCGCCACATGGGCGCCCTCCTCCACGCCTTCGAGGAGGAGCTCTTTCCGGCACTCGACGCCAAGGAAACCCGCATGCCGGTCGTGCCCGAAGGCGCGCGCCGCTCCACCATGAACATCAACTCGGTGCACGGTGGACAGACGGAGGATTTCTTCCCCGGACTGCCCTCGCCCAATGTGGCCGATTCCTGCCGCATGGTGATCGACCGCCGGTTTCTGATCGAGGAAGACATTTCGCAGGTGAAGGGCGAAGTGGTTTCCATCCTTGAACGTCTGAAGCGCGAGCGTCCGAAATTCGACTATTCCATGCGCGACCTGATGGAAGTGCTGCCGCTGATGACCGAGGAGGACGCGCCCGTGCCGAGCGCCATCGCCGCCGGCATCCGCGAGGTATTCGGCAAGGAGCCGGAATATGTCATTTCGCCCGGCACCTATGACCAGAAGCATATTTCGCGCATCGGGCACCTGCACGACTGCGTCGCCTACGGCCCCGGCATTCTCGACCTCGCCCACCAGCCCGACGAGTGGGTCGGGATCGAGGACATGGTGCAGTCGGCGACCGTCATGGCCATGAGCCTCGACGTTCTGTTGCGCGGCGCAGCGCCACCTCGATAAACCTCGTTTCAATGCGTGATTTACAGCCGCGCTGAATCACGCTTCAATCCTGAAAAATCACACGGCCCTGCGGGAGAGAGACATGAAGACGATCAAGTCCATTATCGGCGGCGCGACACTGTTATTGGCTGCAGGAACGGCGGCCCTGGCGGCCCGCACCGATCTCGTGATCGGCGTCGTTCTGGAGCCGCCTCATCTCGATCCCACCGCCAGCGCTGCCGCGGCAATCGACGAGATCCTCTATGCCAATCTCTTCCAGGGCCTGACCCGCATCGGCCGCAATGGCGAGGTCCTGCCCGCCCTTGCCGAAAGCTGGGAGGTCTCCGACGACGGCAGGACTTACACATTCAAGCTGCGTTCCGGCGTCACCTTCCACGACGGCACCACGTTCGACGCCGAGGACGTGAAGTTCACGCTCGACCGCGCCCGTGCGGAAGATTCGACCAATGCGCAGAAGCAGCTTTTCGCTGCCATCGACACGGTCGAGGCAGTCGACCCGGCCACGGTCAAGATCACGCTTTCGGCCCCGCAGGGCTCTTTCCTTTACAATCTCGGCTGGGGCGATGCGGTCATCGTTGCGCCCGAATCAGCCGAAACCAACAAGGAAAATCCCATCGGCACCGGCCCCTTCAAATTCGACAAATGGGCCAAGGGGTCGTCCGTCACGCTGGTGAAGAACCCAGACTACTGGGGCGAGCCCGTTGCGCTTGAAAAGGCCGAATTCCGCGTCGTGCCCGATGCGGCTGCCGCAATTCCAGCCCTCTTATCGGGCGATGTGCAGGCTTTCCCGCAGATGCCCGCCGGCGACGCCCTCATCCAGATCGAGAGCGACCCGCGCTTCGTGGTCGCCATCGGTGCGACCGAGGGCGAAACGATCCTCTCCACCAACAATGGCAGGGAACCCTTCAGCAACATCAAGGTGCGTCAGGCCATCGCCCATGCGCTGAACCGCGAGGAGATCATCGCCGGCAACGGTTCGGGCTATGGCACGCCCATCGGCTCGCATTTCTCGCCTGCCAACGAGGCCTATGTGGATCTGACCGGCACCTATCCATACGACACAGCAAAGGCGAAAGCCCTCCTTGCCGAAGCCGGCTATCCCGATGGTTTCAAGGCCACGCTCAAGCTCCCGCCGCCGGCCTATGCACGCGATGGCGGACAGGTCGTCGCCTCGCAGCTGCGCCAGATCGGCATCGAACTGGAGATCATTCCGGTCGAATGGGCGCAATGGCTCGAACAGGTGTTCAAGAACAAGGATTACGATCTCACCATCGTCTCCCACACGGAGCCGAACGACATCAACATCTATGCCCGCGACGATTATTACTTCAACTATAAGAACCCCGCCTTCAAGGAAGTCATGAACGCGCTTGAGGCGACCGCTGACCCGGAAAAGCGCATCGAGCTTTACCAGACCGCCCAGAAGATCATCGCCCAGGATGCGGTCAACGGCTTCATGTTCCAGCTTCCCAAGATCGGCGTCTGGGATGGCAAGCTCGAGGGCATGTGGGAAAACTCGCCCATTCAGGCCAATGACCTTACGGACGTCAGGTGGACTGACTGAACGTTGAAAGGAACCGGGCCGCGCACGCGGCCCGGTTCCGGGGTCGCCCATGCTCGCCTATCTCTTAAAACGCATCGCCATCGGCCTCGTCACGCTCATCGTGGCATCCGCTGTCGTGTTTCTCGTTCTTGAGATTGTCCCGGGCGACCCGGCCCTCGTGATGCTCGGCATGAACGCCGAACCCGAGGCACTGGCTGCCCTGCGCGAGGAAATGGGCCTCAATCAGCCGGTGCTCATGCGCTATCTCGGCTGGGTCTCGGGCATGGCGACCGGCGATTTCGGCAATTCCTATACCTATTCATCGCCGGTGCTCGAATTGATCGGCGAGCGCGTCATGGTCTCGCTGCCGCTCGCGCTCATCTCGCTCTTCCTGTCCACGGCAATCGCCCTGCCTGTCGGGATTTTCGCCGCCTCAAGGCGCGGAAAGCCTGCCGACACGATCAGCATGGGCGCGGCCCAGATCGGTGTCGCCATCCCCAATTTCTGGTTCGCGCTCATCCTGATCTATCTTTTCGCGGTATGGCTTCGCCTCGTGCCCGCCGGCGGTTTTCCGGGCTGGGATGCAGGGCTGTGGGCCGGTTTCAAAGCCCTTCTTCTGCCCGCCATTGCTCTGGCGCTGCCGCAGGCGGCCATCCTCGCCCGCGTCACCCGTTCGGCCATGCTCGAAGTGCTCGGCGAGGACTATATCCGCACCGCGCGCGCCAAAGGCATGCCGCGCCGCATTGTCCTGTGGCATCATGCGCTGCGCAATGCGCTGATCCCCGTGCTCACCATTCTCGGCCTGCAATTCGCCTTTCTGCTTGCCGGCACCATCATCATCGAGAACGTGTTCTATCTGCCCGGTCTCGGGCGCCTGATCTTCCAGGCCATAACCCAGCGCGATCTCATCGTCGTGGAAGGCGTGGTTATGCTGCTGGTTGCCACGGTCATCGCCGTCAACATTCTGGTCGATATCGGCTACGCCATCGTCGACCCGCGCCTGAGGACACGCCGATGACCCCGGATGCGCCGCCGCCTGCCGCACCGGCCGAGCGCCATTTTCTCCAGATGGCGCTCGCCAACCGCTCCTTCGTGATCGGGCTTGTCATCACTGCCATTGTCGCCGCCATGGCGCTCCTCTCCTTCGTGTGGACACCCTACGACATCACCCATCTTGTCGTGGCCGACCGCATGAAAGGCCTGTCGCTTGCCCATCCACTCGGCACCGATCACCTCGGCCGCGACATTCTTTCCATGATCATGATCGGCGCACGCAACTCCATTGCGGTTGCCATCGTCGCCGTCGGTATCGGCATGGGGCTCGGCGTGCCGCTTGGCACATGGGCGGCGGCACGCGGCGGCCTGATCGATGAAATCCTGATGCGCTTCAACGATCTCGTTTTTGCCTTCCCCGCCCTTCTGTCCGCCATCATGATCACCGCCATTTTCGGCCCCGGCGCGATCAACGCCATCATCGCCATCGGCATTTTCAACGTTCCGGTCTTTGCCCGCGTGGCGCGTGCCGGCGCGCTGTCCATCTGGCCGCGCGAGTTCATCCTCGCTGCCCGTGCCGCCGGCAAGAGCAAGACGCTCATCACCATCGAGCACATCCTGCCCAACATCGTGGCGCTGCTTCTGGTGCAGGGCACGATCCAGTTTGCGCTGGGCATTCTGGCCGAAGCCGGCCTCTCCTATCTCGGCCTCGGCGCGCAGCCTCCCATGCCCTCCTGGGGGCGCATGCTGTTCGAGGCGCAGACGCGCATGATGATCGCCCCGCACCTCGCCATTTTTCCGGGCCTTGCCATCGTCATCACGGTGCTGGGGCTCAACCTTCTGGGCGACGGCCTGCGCGACCTTCTCGACCCACGGCTAAGGCGCGAACGATGAGCCTTCTCCAGATCGAAAATCTGTCGCTCTCCATCGCCGGCTATCCGGTTTTGAAGGACATCGACCTCGAAATCCAGCCCGGCGAGGTTCTTGGCCTTGTCGGCGAATCCGGATCCGGCAAATCGATCACCGCCCTCACCGTCATGCAACTCCTGCCTGAGCTTGCACGGGCAAAGGGCCGCGTCGTGTTCGACGGAATCGACATTCTGGCAGCCCCCGAGGAGGCCATGTGCCGGCTGCGCGGCGACGATCTCGGCATGGTCTTTCAGGAGCCCATGACCGCGCTTAACCCGGTCAAGACCATCGGCGAGCAGGTGGCCGAAGGCATTCGCTGGCACACCGGCGCCAACCGGCCGGATGCCGAAGCACGCGCCCGCGCCATCCTTGAACGCGTCGGCCTGCCCGAGGCCAGATTTCCGCTCTCCCGATATCCCCACGAGCTCTCCGGCGGCCAGCGCCAGCGTGTCGTCATCGCCATCGCCTGCGCGTTGAAACCCAAGCTGCTGATCGCCGACGAGCCCACCACCGCGCTTGACGTGGTGCTTCAGGCGCAAATCCTCGACCTCTTGCGCGACCTGGTGGAAGAAAACCGCATGGGGCTTCTGCTCATCTCGCACGATCTCGCCGTCGTCGCCGACATGGCCGACCGCGTGACCGTGATGCGCCATGGCGCGGTGATGGAAAGTGGCCCTACCGCGAACGTTCTGAGCCAGCAGAAACATCCCTATACGCGTCAGCTCGCCGAAGCCTCCACCCATGTGCCGGCGAGAGCCCGGCCGCAGGAAGTAGACGGCGAGAGGCGTCAGACGCCGCTCCTCACCGTTTCCAGCGTAACGCGTGATTATCCCGGCCGTCGCAGGGGGCTGTTTTCCCGCCCAGACCCCTTCCGCGCCGTGGACAATGTCAGTTTCTCGCTCATGCCCGGTCATGCGGTGGCGCTGGTCGGGCGGTCGGGATGCGGGAAATCCACGCTGGCCCGCATGATCCTGGCGCTCGACACGCCGACATCGGGCGAAATCCGGCTCGATGGCGAGGCGCTCGGCGGCAAGAGCGAGCATGAGCTGCGCCACGCCCGCCGCAACATGCAGGTGGTGTTTCAGGACCCCTATGGCTCCTTCAACCCGCGCCATCAGGTGGAGCGGCTGGTGGCAGAACCCCTGCATCTGCTTGATCAGAAACCCTCGGCCAGCGAGCGCCGCCAACGGGTGGCCGAAGCGCTCGAATCCGTTGGCCTGAAAGCCGGCGACATGCACAAATACCCGCATGAATTTTCCGGCGGCCAGCGTCAGCGCATTTCCATCGCCCGTGCCATCATCACCCGCCCGAAGCTCATCGTCGCCGACGAACCGGTCTCAGCCCTCGACGTCTCGATCCGTGCACAGGTTCTCGACCTCTTCGCCGATCTCAACCAGCGCCTCGATCTGACCTATCTCTTCATCACGCACGATCTAACGGTTGCCCGCGCGATCACCGACGAAGTCATGGTCATGCATGAAGGGCGCATCGTCGAGAACGGCCCCACTGCCACCGTTCTGAAACACCCGGAATCGGAAGCTGCCCAGGCGCTTGTCAATGCCGCCCCCGATCTGGAGCGCGCCGTAAGTGCGCGGCTGGCCGGGAAACATGTCTGAGTTCCTGCTTCACATCATATGCGAGCGCATCTCTGTCATGTAGATCGCCGCGAGAAAAAGCCTCCGCAGCGTGTAAACCACGGGCAGACGGCTGAATTCACGCATTGCAGCCGCAGTGCAGCCGGCTGGCTCTTCTCGTGCCCGCAGGCTTCACCTCAGCCCGACAGATGCGCAACTTCGTCTGCGCCAAGGCCCAGCACGTCACACACCCGCGCCGTCAGCCGCTCGGTCCGGGAGGCAAGCTCCGCGTCACGCATCGCGAGTTCAAACAGTGTTTCTGCGAGGATCAGCCGTCGCTCCTGGCTCATCTGACGCAGGCTCGCTCTCGCCTGCATCACTTCAGCCTCCGTTGCCAGCGCTTCGAGCGCGGCGACAATATCCGCGGTGTCGTCCTCGGAAAGCTTGAGCATTGCGGAAGCGAAACGGCCGAGAACAGCCTTCTCCCGCTTTCCCGGCACATCATCGGTCAATGCCAGACGTAGCAGAAGGAGCACGTCGGCGGCCATGGCATTCAAAGCGGCTGACATCGAAGGCCCCTCCGCTCCTGAACCGGACTCTGGCGATGCAAACATGGCTTGCTCCCGGTTTCTTCGTCCGTCACGCTGACGCCCTGGCAGTAATCAAATACAACACTTCCAGACAGGTTCGCCAAGCAGCGTCGGCAAGGCAGTTCTGTTATCCATTGCACCACAGCGTAAAGCTTCCTGTACAGTCGTAAATCCACCTTGCGGTGTGCATCCGGTTGTGCTGCAAGAAGCCATCTTACCGCTGGCTACCTCCTGAACATGTTTGAAGCAAGTCTCGAAATTCTCCTGCTGTTGACGCTGGCCGCTTTCTTTGCCGGTTTCATGGACGCCATTGCCGGCGGTGGAGGCCTCGTCACCATCCCGGCACTGTTGCTCGCGGGCTTCCCGCCGGTGCTGGCGCTCGGCACCAACAAGCTGCAGGGCATGTTCGGCAGCGGAGCCGCTGCATACGCTTATGCAAAAGCCGGGCATGTCCGCGTTTCGAGCCAGATTTTTCCGGCAGTTTTCTCTTTCCTGGCGTCCATCGCCGGTGCGCTTGTGGCCACGGTTCTGCCGGCCGATCTGCTGCGCGGCATGCTCCCTTTCCTGCTGATAGCGGTCGCGCTCTATTTCGCGTTTAAACCGAATTTGAACGACATTGACCGCGCACAGCGCATCACCCCGTTCCTGTTTGGCCTGACCATCGCGCCCCTACTGGGGTTTTATGACGGCGCGTTCGGTCCTGGAACGGGATCGTTCTTCATGCTCGCTTTCGTCGGCCTCGCCGGTCAGGGCATGCTCAAGGCTACGGCTCACACCAAGTTCCTCAATTTCGCGTCCAATGTCGGCGGCTTCGCCGCCTTCGCTGCGGTCGGTGCGATTGCATGGAAAGTGGGGCTGGTCATGGGGCTGGCTCAGATCGCCGGGGCACGCATCGGCGCGGCCTTTGCCATGAAGAAGGGGGCACGCATCATCAAGCCGCTGCTGGTTCTGGTCTGTCTTGCTCTGGCAGTGCGGCTCCTGATGGATGGCGACAACCCGCTTCTGAGATATATTGGCCTATAAGTTGCAACTGGCTTTACCTTTTCCCCGCTAACACTTGATCGGGGATACCCATGACACTCAACGCACCCTCCAAGCTCGTTTTCCTTCTCAGCCTCGTCATCGCGGTCATCGCGCTTCTAGCAGCTCTGAATCTGCTATCCTTCGTGCCGATCCCCTCCTTCTGGATCATGACACTGGCCTATCTTCTCCTTGCAGGAGCAACGATACTGAAAGGCGTCTGAAGTCCTTTCCAGAAACGGCGCGCGGCACTATCGTGCCTGCATGTACGATGTTTCAGGACTTACAGGGCTGGAAACGGCGGCAGGCCTTCTTCCGCCGAATCCTGACTGCTTTTTCCTCCTCAAGCGCGCCCCGCAGCCGGCGTTTTGCGATGCGGTCCTCGGCTTCACCGGCTATGCCGAGCGCACGAGCGGTCACTTTCGTCAGATACAGGCTGCGCCGCTGGCCGTGCCGCTCATCATCAGTTTTTCGTCCTTCTTCACCATCGCGCTTGGTCGCGCACCGGAGCAGAATGAACGGTACGCCTGCTTCACTTCAGGCCTCTATGCCGGGCCGGCGGTCATCGACTCCTTCGGCGCCAGCGCCTGTATCCAGGTCGATTTCACGCCGACCGGCGCGCGCCGCTTCTTCGGTGTGCCGATGCATGAGCTCGCCGCGCGCATGATCGTGCTCGACGACATTCTGGGGCCGCTTGCCTGGCGCCTGCGCGAGCGCCTGGGGGAAGAGCCCGACTGGAACCGCCGCCTCTCCATCGTCGAGGGCATTGTCTATCGGCGCCTACTTGAATGCCCCGCGCCGGATCGGCAAACCGCCATCGCCCTGCGCCGCATCGCGATCTCTCACGGATCGGCATCCATGGCCGGTCTCGCTGCCGAACTCGATTGCAGCCGCAAGCACCTCGTCGAAATGTTCCATCGAAACGTGGGGATCGCGCCCAAGACCTATGCGCGCATGGTGCGATTTCACCGCGTGCGGCAGCTCGTCATCAGCAGCGGGCGGGCCATGGCCGATATTGCGCTTGAATGCGGTTTTTCCGATCAGGCACATATGAGCCGCGATTTTCTGGAGTTTTCGGGTGAGACTCCGTCCCGCTGGAAACACCGCGTCAGCTGATCACAGGTAACATTTCTTCAAGACGCTCCCGCGTGCCGGTGACAATGTGGCCGCGTGAACAATGGAGAGAGTGATGAACCAGATCATTTCGCTTGAGGCCCCGCGCATCTATCCCACCTTTCGCTACCGCGATGCCGCCCGCATGGCGGACTGGCTTGTCGAGGCGTTCGGTTTCCGCGTCCACGCCAGCCACGAGCGGGACGGCCGCATCGTCCATGCCGAGCTTGCCCTTGGATCGTCCATGATCATGATCGGCGAAGCGACCGACGATGCCTACGGCAATCTGGTGGGCACACCGGGCGCAACCGGAGGCAAATCCACCTATGTGGCGATTGACGATGCAGATCTCCTTTACGCCCGGGCGCGGGGCGCCGGCGCGAAAATCCTGCAGAACCTGAGCGACACGGACTATGGCAGCCGCGATTTCATCTGCGCCGATCCCGAAGGCAATGTCTGGTGCTTTGGCACCTACTGGCCAAAGGCGCATGAAAACCCTGCCGCCGAATAAGGTCAGCGCGCCGCGGCCAGCAGGGCATCGCAGTCGAGATGCCGTTCGAGTTTTAGGGCGATGTCGTCGAGCGCGCTCTCGACCTGGGCGCGATAGCTGCCCCCGCCCGTCTCGATGCCAAACTCGTTGAGAAACCGCGCCCGAAAAGCATCGGAACCGAACAGACCGTGCAGATAGGTGCCCGACACCCTGCCGTCCCCGGATGTCGCGCCCTCTGCCCGGTCGCCGATCATGGCAACGGGCCGGGCGCAGTCCTTCCCTTCCGTCCGGCCGATGTGGATTTCGTATCCGGTGACCGGCACGCGATATTTGGCCGAGACGGCCTCCACCTCACGCAGCGCTTTCTGCTGCTGCATAACCGTCTCGACATCCAGCAGGCCAAGCCCCTCGACACGGCCTGCCGCGCCCTCGTACCCTTCCGGATCCTCCACACTGCGGCCCAGCATCTGATAGCCGCCGCACAGGCCGACGATATACCCGCCGCGCTCCCGGTGCGCTTTGAGGTCTTCGTCCCAGCCCTGCCGGCGCAGGAAGGCGAGATCGCCGATGGTCGATTTCGAACCCGGCAGCACGATCAGCCCCGCATCGCGCGGCAGGCGCTCGCCCGGCGGCACAAACACCACCTCCACCTCGGGTTCGGCCGAAAGCGGGTCGAGATCGTCGAAATTGGCGATGCGCGAAAGCATCGGAACGGCGACCCTGAGCTTTGCCGGCAGCACACTCGTGCGGCGCGCCAGCGTGACCGAATCCTCCGGCGGAAGGCGGTGCGCTTCGGAAAGCCACGGCACCACACCGAAAGAGGGCCAGCCGGTGAAACCGTGAATGGCGGTAATCCCTTCGTCGAACAGCGAGAGGTCGCCGCGAAACTTGTTCACGATATAGCCGACGATCATGCGCCGGTCCGCTTCCTCGAGGATCAGATGCGTGCCGGCCAGCGCTGCGATCACGCCGCCCCGGTCGATATCGCCCACCAGCACCACCGGCACGTCGCCTTCGGTGGCAAACCCCATATTGGCAATGTCGCGCGCGCGCAGATTGATCTCGGCCGGCGATCCCGCCCCCTCGACGATCACCAGGTCCGCCTCCTTGCGCAGCCGTTCGAAGGATTCCATCACCGGCGCCATCAGCGCGCCCTTGCTGCGCTGATAGTCGCGCGCCCGCGCGGAGCCGCGCGCGCGCCCCTGCACCACGAGCTGCGCGCCCATGTCGCTCTCCGGCTTGATCAGCACCGGGTTCATGTCGACGGTCGGCGCGACCCCGCAGGCCAGCGCCTGCAGCCACTGCGCCCGCCCGATCTCCCCCATTTCGGACGATCCCGGTATGGCCGCGATGGCAGCATTGTTGGACATGTTTTGCGGCTTGAACGGGCGAACGCCGAGCCCCCGCCGCTTCGCCATTCGGCACAGCCCTGCCACAAGCACCGATTTTCCCACATCCGAGCCCGTGCCCTGCAGCATGATGGCGCGCGCCATGGTCATCCCCGTCTTCGTCCTCACCGCGTTTGATGCACAGCGCCTGTGCCACACCTCGCATTGCGCGGTTCCCTCAATGCACTAAACTGATCCATCAGGGAAGGAATTCCATTTCGGGAGGACGTTATGGACGCCAGCGTTTCGCAAGCTGCGGAGCAGTTCGAGCTCAATGCAGACCAGCGCGCCATTCAGGAGATGACCCAGAGCTTTGCCGCCGACCGCGTCGCGCCGCACGCGCTCGACTGGGACCGCGACAAGCATTTCCCGGCGGATGTGGTGCGCGAAACCGGCCCGCTCGGCTTCGGCGGCATCTATGTGCGGGACGATGTCGGCGGTTCGGCGCTCGGCCGGCTCGACGCGGTGCTGATCTTCGAAGCCCTTGCCGCCGCCTGCCCCGGCTTCTCCTCATTCATCTCCATCCACAACATGGCCGGCTGGATGATCGACACATTCGGCAATGAAGAGCAGCGCCAGCGCTTTCTGCCGAAACTCACCTCGATGGAGTGGCTTGCAAGCTATTGCCTGACAGAGCCCGGCTCCGGATCCGATGCCGCGGCACTGAAGACAAAGGCTGTCAAATCCGGTGGCGACTACGTGCTGAACGGCACCAAGCAGTTCATCTCCGGTGCAGGCGAAAACGACATCTATGTCGCCATGGTGCGCACCGGCGAGGACGGCCCCAGAGGCGTTTCCACGGTCGTCGTCCCGAAAGATGCGCCCGGCCTCTCCTTCGGCCCCGCCGAATTCAAGATGGGCTGGCACATGCAGCCGACGCGGCAGGTGATCTTCGAGGATTGCAAAGTGCCTGCCGAAAACCTTCTCTCCAGCGAGGGCGCAGGCTTCGGCATCGCCATGGCCGGCCTCGACGGCGGAAGGCTCAACATCGCCGCCTGTTCGCTGGGTGGCGCGCAATCGGCGCTCGACAGGGCCCTCGCCTATACGGCCGAGCGCGAGGCCTTCGGCCAGGCGATCAACCGTTTTCAGGCGCTCCAGTTCAAACTGGCCGACATGGAGACGAACCTGCAGGCGTCACGCATGATGCTCTACACGGCTGCCTCCAAGCTGGATGCAAAGACGCCCGACGCCTCCAAATGGTCGGCCATGGCCAAGCGCTTCGTCACCGACACCTGCTTCGACATCGCCAATGACGCGCTGCAGCTTCACGGCGGTTATGGCTATCTGCATGAATACGGCGTCGAGAAACTGGTGCGGGACCTGCGCGTTCACCAGATTCTCGAAGGCACCAACGAAATCATGCGGCTCATCATTGCACGGCACCTGGTCGGCCGCGGCTGACCGGTTCGCCGAAGCCGCCCCGCCACGCCCCCGGAGGAAACATATGGCAAGCATTGCATTCATCGGTCTCGGCAATATGGGCAATCCCATGGCAGCCAATCTCGTCAAGGCCGGTCACACGGTTCTTGGCTTCGACCTGATTACGGAAAATCTCGAGACCGCCACCAAAAATGGCGTCACGGTCATGGCGAGCGCGGCAGCGGCGGTGAAGGATGCGGAGGTCGTGATCACCATGCTGCCGGCCGGAAAGCATGTTCTGTCCGTCTATGCCGACATCGCGCCAAAGGCCCACAAGGGCGCGCTCTTCATCGATTCCTCCACCATCGACGTGGAGTCGGCCCGCAAGGCGCATGACATCGCTGCAGAACACGGGCTTCTCTCCATCGACGCACCGGTTTCGGGCGGGGTGGGCGGTGCGGAAGCCGGCACCCTGACCTTCATGGCCGGTGGAAGTTCTGACGCCTTCGCGAAGGCCAGCCCCATTCTGGAGCCGATGGCGGGGCGCGTCGTCCATTGTGGCGACGGTGGCGCCGGTCAGGCGGCGAAAATCTGCAACAACATGATCCTCGGCATTTCGATGATCGCCGTTGGCGAGGCCTTCGTTCTGGCTGAAAAGCTCGGGCTTTCCCATCAGGCGCTGTTCGACGTCGCCTCTACATCCTCGGGTCAGTGCTGGTCGCTGACAAGCTATTGTCCCGTGCCCGGTCCAGTCCCTGCCTCGCCTGCCAACCGCGACTACAAGCCCGGCTTTGCGGCCGGCCTCATGCTCAAGGATCTGAAGCTCGCGCAGGAAGCCGCCCAGAGCGCAGGTGCCGCCACGCCGCTCGGCGCCGAAGCAGCGCAGCTCTACACGCTCTTCAACGCCATGGGCCACGAAGGCACCGATTTTTCCGGCATCATCAACTTTCTCCGCGGCAGGCAAAGCTGAAAAAATAGAACGCCGGCAAAAAAACGTGATTTTATATGTCCCGCTAACTTCCCGGTAACCATGAGCGGCTAGAAATGACGTCGAGGCGGTTTTGAAGCCTCCCCGACGCCGGATCAGGTCTCGCGTACCGGTACGGGAACTCTTCGCAGCGTTGCGTCAGTGCGAAGAGCAGTATTCGAGTAATGTAAAACCGCGTCTCTTCCCGCCCGAAGAAACGCGGTTTTTCTTTACAGCGCCGCGCGTCTTATAAGACGCGCAAAGGACGCTGTAACACTTTGAAATAATGCATGTTCGTTGTCTTTCAAATGAATTCATTTGAAAGCGACATGCATTAGAGCATTTTGCAGTCAGGTGGAATCACCTGACGTCCGCATAAATGCGGAGAAACAGACAGATAGAGCGGAGTAGCGTTTCCCTGAAACGGTGAACCGCTCTAGTGTCAGGACCCATTACGCAGTTCGGCTTCGGCCCTGTTGAGCGCCGTCTCGATCCGGTCGCACGCCATGTCGATGGTCTCGCGGGTCCAGATCAGCGGCGGCGACAGGATCATCGTGTCACCCACGGCCCGCATCATCATGCCGCCGGCGATTGCATGGTCGCGCACGCATGATGCCGCCGCCCCTTGACCGGGAAAGCGCTTGCGCGTTTCCTTGTCTGCGACAATCTCGATTGCTGCCATCAGCCCGAAGGACCGCACCTCGCCGACAATGCCGTGTCCGCCAAGCCGTGTCTGAAGCGCCTCGGCCAGATAGGGGCCGGTATCTGTGCGCACCCGCTCCACCAGGCCTTCCCGCTCGATGATCTCCAGGTTTTTCAGCGCCACAGCACATGCCACCGGATGCCCTGAGTAGGTGTAGCCGTGGAAGAACTCGCCGCCCTTCCCCACCAGCGTTTCAGCGATACGATCACCGACAAGAAGCGCTGAAAGCGGCTGATAGCCCGACGTCAGCGCCTTGGCCGTGGTGATCGTGTCGGGCTGCAGTCCAAGCCGCTCGGCGGCAAACCACGCGCCGGTGCGACCATAACCGGTAATGACCTCGTCCAGCATCAGGAGCACATCGTATTTTTTGCAGATCCGGTCTATCTCCGGCCAATAGCTTTCCGGCGGGATCTTGACGCCGCCTGCCCCCATCACCGGCTCGCCGATGAAGGCTGCGACGTTCTCCGGCCCGGCCTCGAGAATGGCGTCTTCCACCGCCTTCGCAGCGCGCAGACCGAAATCATGGTCGCTCTCGCCCGCCTCCCGCAGCTCGAATGCGTAGGGCGGCATCACGTGGTCAATGTTCGGCACGGCGCCATAGAGCTGTCCATGCATCGCCCCCATGCCGCCCAGCGAGGTCGCCGCAACGGTCGAGCCGTGATAGGCCCAGTTGCGCGAGATGATGCGGTTCTTTTCCGGCTTTCCTTCGAGCGCCCAGTAGTGCCGCACCAGCCGAAGCGCGGTGTCGTTGGCTTCCGATCCGGATGACCCGTAGAAAACCTGGTTGATGTTTGCGGGCGCGATCTCCGCCAGTCTCTGCGAAAGAAGCACCGGGGTCGGCGTGGAGCAACGAAAGAAGGAATTGTAATAGGGCAATTCCTTCATCTGCTCATGGGCCACATCGGCGAGTTCGTCGCGGCCATAGCCGACGTTCACGCACCACAGCCCGGCCATCCCGTCGAGTATCTCCCTGCCCTCCGTATCATAGACGAAAGGCCCGTTGGCGCGGCTGATGATGCGTGACCCCGCCGCCCGCAGATCCTCGTGGTCCGTGAACGGATGCAGATGGTGCGCAGCGTCCATTTCCTGAAGCTGGTTCAGGGAAAAATTCCTGTATGTCATAGGCTTGCTCTCTTCGTTTGAACTGTTCCGATAAGATCGGAGGCCGTTTCAAACGACGCCGGGAGGCGAATATCCGATGCGTGCGCATAGCCGCAGGAGTTCCGTATGCCGTGTGCGCGGTGACGGTTTGGGCGCGGGCAAATCGTTCTCCTGTGGACCGGGACATGGGTTCATGCACCAAATCTAGAGCATCGGACCGAAAAGTGGAAACCGGTTTTCGGTTTATTCCGATGCTCCATCAATAGTCTAGATCGTTTTTTGTGCGTCCGGATGGACGCACGGTAGCCATACTGCCGCAGGCCGTTCAAGCCGGTTCGACAGGGGGCGGTTCCCGAAAATGTCGCATCTCTCGCTCTACGGGTCGCCAGCCCGACCTTTCGCCGGCTGGCTTGGCCTCATCATATGCCCCCATCGCAGCAGTCACGAAGGATGCCCATGACGCAGGACCTCGCAACCGCTGATTCCGGCCCAACCCGTTCACGACGCGGCGGGCGCGCCGCCAAGCGCGGCAATACAGGCAGCTTCGAGCAGCCTCCCTTTCGCCGCCTCGTCAATCCGTTTACGCCCACCCGCATTGTCTCGGAGGACGAGCTCGAAGCCATTCATCTGGCATCGCTCCGGGTGCTGAGCGAGATCGGCGTCGAAGTGCTTCACGATGAAGCGCGCGCCATCATGAAAGCCCATGGTGCCGATGTGCGGGCCGATACCCAGCGCGTCCATTTCGATCCTGCGCTGATCCTCGAATACGTTGCCCATTGCCCTTCGGAATTCGAGGTTCATGCGCGCAATCCGGCGCACAATCTGCATATGGGCGGGAACAGCCTTATTCTCGCGCAGATGGCGTCGGCGCCGAACTGCTCCGACCTCGACCGCGGCCGCCGACCGGGCAATCAGGAGGATTTTCGAAACTTCATCAAGCTGTCGCAGATGCACAACATCATCCAGTGCCAGGGCGGCTACCCGGTCGAGCCGATCGACATCCATCCGTCCATCCGGCACCTGGAATGTCTGCGTGACATCGCCACGCTCACCGACAAGGCCTTCCACATCTATTCGCTGGGGCGGGAACGCAATCTCGACGGTCTCGAGATTGCACGGATCGCACGCGGTGTCAGCGCCGAGCAGTTTGCCAGCGAAGTTTCCTGCTTCACCATCATCAACACGAACTCCCCTCTGAAACTCGACGTTCCGATGATGGAAGGCATCATCCATATGAGCCGTCACGGACAGGCGGTCATCGTCACGCCGTTCACGCTGGCCGGCGCCATGGCGCCCGTCACCATCGCCGGCGCGGTGGTGGAACAGAATGCCGAGGCGCTGGCCGCAATCGCCTTCGCGCAGATGGTCAGGAAAGGCGCGCCCGTCGGCTATGGCGGTTTCACGTCGAATGTCGACATGCGCTCCGGGGCTCCCGCCTTCGGCACGCCGGAATACATGAAGGCGCAGCTTTTGGGCGGGCAGCTTGCCCGGCGCTATGGCATTCCCTATCGCAGCTCCAATGTCTGCGCCGCCAACACGGTCGATGCGCAGGCCGCCTATGAAAGCACCTTCTCGCTCTGGGGTGTCGTTCAGGGCGGCGCAAACATGGTCAAGCATGCTGCGGGCTGGCTCGAAGGCGGGCTGTGCTGCTCTTACGAAAAGATGATGCTCGACATCGATCTTCTGCAGATGGTGGCCGAGTTTCTTCAGCCGCTCGATCTCTCGGAGGATGCGCTCGGGGTCGAGGCCATCCGCCAGGTTGGCCCCGGCGGGCATTTCTTCGGTTCCCCGCACACGCAGGCCCGCTACAAGACGGCGTTTTATTCTCCCATCATTTCCGACTGGCGCAATTACGAGACCTGGGCGCAGGCCGGCTCTCCCACCGCAATCGACCATGCCAATCGCCTCTGGAAGGAGCGGCTTGCCATGTACGAGCCGCCCCCCATGGAGGAGGCGATCCGGGACGAACTCGACGCGTTTGTCGAGCGCCGCATCCGCGAAGGCGGCGCTCCGACGGATTTCTAGTTTCGATTCCAGTAGCAGGTACAACCTCATGAAATCGCATGCAAAAGCAGTTGTCATCGGTGGCGGCGTGGTCGGGTGCTCGGTGCTCTATCACCTTGCCCGCGCCGGCTGGAGCGACGTCATGCTCATTGAACGCTCCGAGCTCACCTCCGGGTCTTCCTGGCATGCGGCGGGCGGCTTCCACACACTCAATGGCGATCCCAACGTTGCGAAACTCCAGGCCTACACCGTCCAGCTCTACCGGGAGATCGAGGAACTGTCCGGCCAGCCCTGCGGGCTTCATCTGACAGGTGGCGTCATGCTGGCCGATAGCCCCGAGCGCATGGATTTCCTCCGCCTTGCCCATGCCAAGGGCCGCTATCTCGGCATGGAGACAGAGCTCATCACACCGTCTGAAGCCAAATCCATGTTCCCCCTGATGGATGAGCGCCATTTCGTCGGCGCCATGTGGGACCCGGTCGAGGGCCATCTCGACCCGTCCGGCACCACCCACGCCTATGCCAAGGCCGCGCGCAAACTGGGGGCGGAGATCGTGCTCAGGAACCGAGTCACAGAACTCACGCAAGCCATTGATGGAACGTGGAAAGTCGTCACCGAGCAAGGCACGGTCGAAGCCGAGCACGTGGTCAATTGCGGTGGCCTCTGGGCGCGCGAAGTGGGCCGCATGGCGGGCCTGGAACTCCCGCTTCTGGCCATGGAGCACATGTATCTCCTCACCGAGCCTATGCCGGAAGTGGAGGCCTTCAACCGCGAGACCGGCCGCGAGATGATCGGCATCATCGACTTCAAGGGCGAGATCTATACACGCCAGGAGCGCAACGGCATTCTGCTTGGAACCTATGAGAAAGCCGCAAAGCCATGGTCGCCTCGCGAGACCCCGTGGGATTTCGGCCACGAGCTTCTGGAGCCGGATATCGATCGCATCGCTCCCTCGCTCGAAGTCGGGTTTCGCCATTTCCCGGCGCTCGAAAATGCCGGCATCAAGCAGGTGATCAACGGTCCCTTCACCTTCGCGCCCGACGGCAATCCGCTTGTCGGCCCGGTTCAGGGTCTGACCAATTACTGGGTCGCCTGCGCGGTCATGGCCGGGTTCAGCCAGGGCGGCGGTGTCGGGCTCGCGCTCGCCAACTGGATGGTGGAAGGCGACCCCGGCTTCGATGTGTGGGGCATGGATGTGGCGCGTTTCGGCGAATGGGCAAGCCTGCGCTACACAAACGCCAAGGTGCGGGAAAACTATTCCCGCCGCTTCTCCATCCGCTTCCCGAACGAGGAGCTGCCCGCCGCCCGCCCGGCGCAGACAACGCCGCTCTACGACATCATGCTGCGCGACAACAATGCGGTGATGGGTGATTCCTGGGGGCTTGAAACGCCGCTCTGGTTTGCGCCGGAAGGCACCGAGCCAAAAGACATCGTCTCTTTCCATCGGTCCAATGATTTTGCGCCTGTCGGGCAAGAGGTGCGCGCCGTGCGTGAGAGCGTGGGCATCACCGAGATCGCCAATTTTGCAAAGTATGAGATTTCCGGCACCGGCGCGCGAGCCTTCCTCGACCACCTGATGACCAACCGCCTGCCGAAGCCCGGCCGCATCGTCCTCACTCCGATGCTCAATGAGTTCGGCAGGCTCATCGGCGATTTCACCATTGCCAACCGTGGTCCGAAGGACGGCGCCGACCGTTTCATGGTCTGGGGTTCGTCAGCCGCGCAGATCTACCATATGCGCTGGTTCGAAAAGCACCTGCCGCGCGACGGCACGGTGCATCTCCACCGCTTCGACCAGACCCTTGTCGGCCTTTCGCTCGCCGGCCCGAAATCCCGCGCCGTGCTTGAAAAATGTGTCGACGTCGATATTTCGAAAGATGCCTTTCGCTTCATGGATTTTCGCGAAATGGCCGTTGCCGGCGCGCCCTGCATGGTCAATCGCCTCACCTACACGGGCGATCTCGGCTACGAAATCTGGATGCCGCCGGCCTATCAGCGCCTCGTCTATGCGGCGCTGAAGGAGGCCGGCGCCGAATTCGGCATTGTCGATTTCGGCATGCGCGCCCTGCTCTCGATGCGGCTTGAAAAGAATTTTCCGACCTGGTTCCGGGAGCTGCGCCCGATCTATGGTCCGTTCGAAGGGGCGATGGAGCGTTTCGTCAAACTGGACAAGGGCGATTTTATCGGCCGTGAAGCAGCCAAGCGTGAAGAGCGGGAGGGGCCGCGCCTGCGCCGTGTTTCCTTCATCGTCGAGGCTGAAGACGCCGATGTGATGGGCGATGAACCCATCTGGGCGAAGGTCGGCGATCAGGATTTCGGCACCGTCGAGCCGCCCCATGGCTATGGTGCGCCCCGCTTCGATGCGGAGGGTGTCGAAATCGCCACCGCCGGCGACGGTATTGTCGATGGCGAATGGCGCGTCGTCGGCTGGGTGACGTCCGGCGGCTACGCGCATTCGGTCGAGAAATCCATGGCGCAGGGCTATGTGCCTGCAGCCCTTTCGCAGGACGAGAGCGCCGGTCTTTTCGAAATCGAGATTCTCGGCCGCCGCCGCCCCGCGCGCATTGCTGCCGCCCCTCCTTTTGATTGCGAGGGCAGAAGAATGCGCGCGTGAGAAAGGCAGCTCTCACCCTGCATTGACGAGATTTTCCTGACTGATGTCACATGGGAACGCAAATTCGCTCCCAGCCAACAGTTAGAGTGATGCTTCTACAATCTTGACCAGATCGCCAAATGTCGTCTTATCGGTGATAATATTCTCATCGATACCAATCCGGTACTTGTTCTCAACATTTAGGATAAGCTCAACAACATCCAATTTTTCGTCAAAAATATCTCCATTGAGCACAGAATCAGCATTTATGCTGTCAACATAAATTGAGAATTCATTGTATATCATACTTTTTATTTCATTATAGATTTTATCATAATTACCCATCTCAAAACCCTTTCGAAATCGTAATTACAAAATACACACCTAAATATTATTATTTCAAACCACCCTTAGAAAAGAATACTTTAATTAAAATGAAAGTCACTCATTTAGAATTACTGATTCCCTAATTCTCTCAACCAAAGAATCCTTTGCATACCGGCTCGTAATATAGGGAAGCCCCAGGCGTCGCGCCGTCCAGCCGACGACACGCAGGTTGCCAACACCGGGCACGAGGCGCTGCGCCATTGCCCAGCTCCGGCAATCGACGGCACAGACATCCGCCCGCCCGTCCCGCACAGCTTCAAGCGAAGCGCGATGCCCGCCCGTTTCCAGTTTTCCTGCAAACAGATCAGCGGCTTCCCCCACCTCCTTCAGATCATGAATCAGGGCGAGGAAGCCGGAGCGCGAGAGCGCCTCATTATAGGCAAGGCGTTTGCCCCGCATGAGATCGGGCGAAAGACGCGCCCGCCCGTCTTCGGGTGCGGCCATGTCTGGTTCGGCCATTTCTTGCCCGGCCACGTCCTTCCGCATAAGGATGGCGCTCGAATAATACGCCCCCTCACCCCCTTCATAGGCCGAATAATCCGGCTGCCCGACCACACGCACATGCCCGGCGAGCCCCGCTTCCATCGGGCCCCAGCAGGTCTGCGCCAGCAGCAGGTTCGGGTGTCGCCACAGCGCCTGCAGATCGCCGGTGCGTGTCAGTGCTTGGGGCGCATCGACACCGCGCCTGCGCAGGGCGTCGCGCCACCCCTGCCACTGGGCGTCAGTGTCCTGCCGGCATTCAGGCCAGTCATACATGGGAAGGGCGGCAATCCATTCGCTCATGCGTTCTTATCGGGTGCCTGGCGTGCCAAACGCAAGCGCCCTACTCCTTCGCTGGCCTGGCCGGCACGGGCCTTCCCCGCCCGCCAACCGTCCGGCCATGAGCGCGCGGGCGAAAGCCGCTGGGCGCTTCAGGCGCGCGCCGCAGGGCCGGGTGCGGCACCGGCTCCTTGGGCCGGAATGCGAATTCCTTCAGAAGCGCCCAGTAACTCCCATAACTGTAGCCATCATTCATGGCGAGCCACTCCGCCCGCCGTTCCCGATAGAGTGCCGGCAGGCGATACCAGGGCGCGGCTGGCACTTTGTGATGAACCAGGTGCAGATTGTTGTTCAGAAACAGCAGTGCCAGCGGCGACCGCTCCACGATGATCGTCCGCCCGTCCGGCCGCTCGGACCATTGGTGCTCTGCAAAAGTGCGCACCGAGATCAGCGACTGTCCGAGCCAGGCCGGCACGAGGATGTAAAGCCACAGCGGCATGTCGAATCCATAAGCGATGACCGGCAGAACGAGCGCCAGCCCCGCCCCGTGCACGAGCCACGCCCGGCGCACGCCGCGCGCATTCCGCCTGATCAGCGTGGCCTCGGCAGCGAAGAACCCGATATTCATGATCAGCGGCCCCAGAAGGAAACGTCCGATCATCGTGTTGTTGACTTCAAGAACGCGGCGCGCCCAGCCAGGCAGTTCCTCATATTGCCAGAGCGCCTTGTAGTAACTCTCCGGATCCTCAAACGGATCCGTCAGCCGCTCGTCCGCATGATGGCGCAGATGCAGCGCCTTGAAGCGGCGATAAGGATAGACAAGCCCGACGGGCAGGAAAACCAGCGCTTCGTTGAGGGCGGATGAGCGTGTGGGATGCCCGTGCAGGCACTCATGCATCAGCGAGCTCTGCAGCGCGATCATCAGCGACAGGAGCAGCAGGCCTGCCAGCGGCCAGTGTGGCCACAACAGGAAGCCCGCAACCGCCCACCCCCCGTAGCAGAGGATGATCAGGGCAAGCGTCGGCCATTCCACCACCGCAGGACGTCTGCCCCCGCGTCTGGTCATCATATCCATCATTGTTCCGGTTCTGCACTGCACCCAAGCCCTGATCGGCAGCCAAAGCAGCGCGTTTTGATCCTGACATGATTCTGTCAGGAGCAGCCGATACACGCAATGCGAGAAAGCGCACAATTCGTTGACAATGCGCACCAATCATATCACTTGTTTACTAAAGTCATCATCTGTACTGAATGAGAGATGGAAAAGACAGTCATCGACAAGCGGGATCTTTCCGGCACGTTTCGCGATCGCCTGAAGACCCTGCTCCAGCGCTCCGGCCTCAACCAGTCGACCTTTGCCGCAGCCGTCGGCATAGACCGCTCGGCCCTGTCGCAGCTCCTCTCCGGCGCCTCCACACGCCTTCCGCGCGCCGAAACGCTCATCAACATTGCTGCCGAGCACAAGGTATCGCTCGACTGGCTGCTCGGCCTCAGCCAGGACGAGGGCATCACCGGAGACCTGCGCGAAAGTCTCGAAATCGCCGAAGCACAGGGCGGGTTCGACGACACGATGCTCGCCAGATGGCACGCCGAAGCCGTGGGCACCAAGATCCGCTATGTGCCCTCGGGCATTCCCGACCTGCTGCGCACGGAAGCCGTCATCCTCTATGAATCGGAAGCCATGCCGCAGCGCCGCGCGACCCAGATCAGCGAGGCCCGATACCGCGTCGACTACAACCGCAGACCAGAAACAGACATGGAGGTCTGCATGCCGCGCCAGACTCTGGAACTCTTCGCCAAGGGCGAAGGCATGTGGCGCACCCTGTCCGAGCAGGTGCGGGCCGAACAGATCATCCACATGGCACGCCTGCTCGACGATCTCTATCCCACCTTCCGCCTTTTCCTGTTCGACGGACGCAGGCGCTATTCCGCCCCCTATACGATCTTCGGCCCCTATCGTGCGGCGCTCTACATGGGCGGCATGTATCTGGTGCTCAGTTCCACCGGCTCCCTGCAGCGCCTGACCCGCCATTTCGACGGGCTCATCCGCGATGCCGAGGTCAACGCCCATGAGGCAGCCGAATTCGTCAGGAGCCTCAGGCTCGGGTAAATTCTCTGGATTGACGGATATAAAGATTTCTTTATATCTTCACTCAAAGAACGCAGGCTCGCCCGTCAGTCTCGACCCAATGGAAGGTTCCCCGATGCAACAGCCGGCACCCGACAATCCAATCGATGCACTCATTGCAGAAAAGGGCATCCTTCTCGCCGATGGCGCGACGGGCACGAATCTCTTTGCCATGGGACTGGAATCGGGTGAAGCGCCCGAACTCTGGAACGAGGATGCGCCTGAAAAGATCGAGGCCCTGCATCAGGGGTTCGTCGATGCCGGCGCCGACATCATCCTCACCAATTCCTTTGGCGGCACGCGTCACAGGCTCAAGCTGCACAACGCACAGGATCGCGTCTTCGAGCTCAACAGGAAGGCGGCGGAGATCGCCTGCCGCGTTGCCGGCAAGGCCGGGCGGCGCGTCATCGTCGCCGGCTCCGTCGGCCCCACCGGCGAGCTTTTGGTGCCGCTCGGCGCCCTCACCTACGAGGAAGCGGTCGAAGCCTTTGCCGAACAGATGGAGGGGCTGAAGGCAGGCGGTGCGGAAGTCGCGTGGATCGAAACCATGTCCGCACCGGATGAAATCCGCGCAGCGGCCGAGGCGGCGATCCGCGTTGGCCTGCCCTACACCTACACAGGCTCGTTCGATACGGCCGGCCGCACCATGATGGGCCTTGCGCCCAAAGACATTCACACCGTCGTTGACGATCTCGGCCAGTCTCCGGTCGCCGTTGGCGCCAATTGCGGCGTCGGCGCGCCGGATATTCTCGCCGCTCTT
The DNA here is from genome assembly GCF_056431025.1 of Nitratireductor lacus. Taxonomy (NCBI): domain Bacteria; kingdom Pseudomonadati; phylum Pseudomonadota; class Alphaproteobacteria; order Hyphomicrobiales; family Phyllobacteriaceae; genus Nitratireductor; species Nitratireductor lacus. Next base: position 170,151 of record NZ_JBWKMB010000008.1, read on the forward strand.
CTCGACATGACCGAAGCGCGGCCCGATGCCACGGTTGTGGTGAAGGGCAATTGCGGCATTCCGGAGTTTCGCGGCACGGAGGTTCACTATTCCGGAACGCCGGAGCTGATGAGCGAATATGTCCGGCTCGCGGTCGATGGCGGTGCGCGGATCATCGGCGGGTGCTGCGGCACTTCGTTCGAACACCTGGCGGCCATGCGCGCAGCGCTCGATGGCCACAGGGAACCCGAAAACCGTCCCGGCATCGCAGACATCGTCGCCCGCGTCGGCCCGCTGCGCAACAAGTCGGCTTCCGAAAGCGGAGCAGGCACCGGGACGCGACGCTCCCGGCGCGCCCGCGGTTGACGGGACTGGACCAAACGAAACCGACTTGCCTGTCAGGCTCGGTGCATTAAAAGCATTTTTTCGCCGAAGGCATCCTCCTTCCGCGCATGATTCCGGCAGGCGTCGAGATTTCCGCCCGCCGCAAGAGGTAGACGACATGACGGCCATTGCTCCCGGCGCCCGTGCGCCGGCCAATCCGTGGACCGCTGAAGCGCGCGCAATGCTGGCGCTCGCCTGGCCGATGGTGCTCACGAATCTGGCCCAGATCGCCATGACCACGACCGACGTCATGATGATGGGACGGCTGGGTCCGGATTCCCTTGCGGCCGGAACCCTGGGTTACAATCTCTATTTCGCGCCGCTCATTTTTGGGCTCGGCCTCCTGCTTGCTACCTCGCCCATGATGGCGAGCGCGCTTGGCCGCAAGCTTCACTCCGTGCGCGACGTGCGCCGCACCGTGCGGCAGGGCCTGTGGCTTGCCATTGCTGTCTCCATCCCCATCTGGCTTCTGCTCTGGCAATCCGAGCGTATTCTCTTATGGATGGGGCAGGAACCGGCGCTTGCTGGCATCGCCGGCAGCTATGTGCGCACGCTGCAATGGGCCGCCCTGCCCTTTTTCGGGTACATCGTCCTGCGCTCCTTCATTTCCGCGCTGGAGCGTCCGGGCTGGGCGCTGACCATCATGTTCATCATGGTGGCATTCAACGTGCTGGCCAACTGGTGCCTGATGTTCGGCAATCTCGGCTTTCCAGCACTCGGCGTGCCCGGCTCCGGCATCGCCACGACGCTTTCCAGCATTCTGATGTTTTTCGGCCTCGTGCTCGTCGTCTCGGTGGAGCGCCAGTTTCGCCGCTACCAGCTCTTTGGCCGCTTCTGGCGCTCCGACTGGCCCCGCTTCTTCGAGCTGATCCGGCTTGGTCTTCCGATTGCAGGTTCGATGACCTTCGAGGTCACGATCTTCAATGCCGCAGCCCTCCTCATGGGGCTCATCAGCGCGCCCGCACTCGCGGCGCACGCCATTGCAATACAGATCGCGTCCATCAGCTTCATGGTGCCCATGGGCCTCAGCCAGGCTGCCACGGTGCGGGTGGGCCGTGCCTTCGGCGCGCAGAATCTGGATGGCATCGCGCGCGCCGGCTGGACGGCCTTCGTCATGGGCGTCGGCTTCATGGCGCTGATGGCCCTGCTGATGGTCACCATACCCCGGCCGCTCATCGGCGCCTTCATCGATCTCGAGCTGCCGGAAAACGCCGAGGTCATCGGCCTCGCCGTCACCTTCCTGGCTTTTGCCGGCCTGTTCCAGATTTTCGACGGCGCGCAGGCGGTCGCTGCCGGAATGCTGCGCGGCCTGCACGACACGAAAGTGCCGATGATCTATTCGCTGTTCGGCTATTGGGGCCTTGGCATGACATCGAGCGTGGTTCTCGCCTTTGCCCTCGGCATGGATGGACCCGGCATCTGGATCGGCCTGGTCAGCGGCCTCGCCATCGTGTCGGTGCTGCTTTACGTGCGCTGGCTGAGACGCGAGCGCCTCATGCCCTGGCTTCACCAGAGCCGCGTGGCCTGAACCTGCCGCGTTTGGCTTCGTCGATCAGCATGTTCGCCACCTGCATGCGCATCATGGCGTTGGCCCGCAGATGGGCCGGCACCCGGTCGGGGTGATTGCGAAAGGCAAAGTCGCGGCGCAGCCGGTCGAGCGATCTCGGCTCGATCGTTTCGCCCAGTCCCAGTTCACGGGCAATCTCGTCCGGGTCCGTCGTCAGCGGCGGCGCCGGAGGCGGTTCGGCAGCAGTGACCTCCGGCTCAACCGGCTCCGGCGTCTGGTGCTCGCCATATTCCACCCGGGCGCGCCGGTCGGTGAAGTTGATGCGGCCCGAATGGAGTTCCTCGGCTACGGAGAGATAGTCGAGGGAGTTGAGGCTCGCAGACGCACCGCCCGCATGCTCAATGTCCTCACTGATCAGTTCATCAAGCAATGCCGCGAAATCGCGGCGCCTCCCGATGGCCATATCGCCTCTCCCGCCGGCGCGGGAGCTCCATTCATTCAAAAAACAACAGGCGCAGCCTTAGCCCTGTGCGGTTAAGAAACTTCCTCTTTGCTTCACTCTATTTGAAGCAATGGTGAATTGCACGCTTGTGTCCGCACTTGCGATCACAATCTGGGCTCTCTTGAAACGCTACTATATGTGCGAATCGATGTTACCCGCGTTACCCTGCACGCGGTTTCAAGCCGAGGAGGCCCTGATGAAATCCGCTTTCACAATCGCCGCAGTCCTTGCCATTCTGCAAGCGCCGGCACTCGCCCAGGACGAGCCCTATCTGGATGACCGGTCGTCGCCCGAGACCCTGTTGCAATCGCTGTACAATGCGGTCAATCGCAAGGAATACGCCCGTGCCTACGACTATTTCGCAACGCCGCCGGCGGCCAATCTCGATGCCTATCAGGAAGGCTATGCGGACACAGATCATGTCGCCCTCGTAACGGGAACCGCCTCCTCCGAAGGCGCTGCCGGTAGCATCGTCTATTCGCTTCCCGTCGCCATCCGCGCGAGAGCCAGCGATGGCGGCGAGCGGGTTTTCGCCGGCTGCTACACGCTGCGCCTGTCAAACCCGCAGATTCAGGGAACGCCGTATGCGCCGCTGCACATCGAAAAGGCGGAGATGAAGCCTGCAACCGGGGAACTGCGCGATGTTCTGCCCGCCAGTTGCGGCGACGGCACGCCCGATGAAACCGATACGGTTCTGGCCGATGCGAAGGCGCTCTTCTCGTCCATATACGGGCGCGACTGTCCGCAGGCGCCGGAAAGGGACGCCAGCGACCAGGTGCAGAGCTACACGATCCCGTTCAACTATTCGCATGAAAGCCTCGATACGCCGAAACACGAGGCCCGCCTCTTCCGCTTCTATTGCGGAAGCGGTGCCTATAACGAGAACCACGCCTATATCCTTGCCAATGAGGAGGGCGGGCTCACGCCCCTGCAATTCGCCATGCCCGAGACGAGTGTGCAGTACGAAAACGGCGACAGCGACGGCAAGGTCGAGGACATCCGCATCGTCGGCTACACGGCGGACGGCACGCTGGTGAACTCCACCTACGATGCCGACACATTGACGCTCACCAGCTACAACAAGTGGCGAGGCGTGGGCGATGCCTTCTCCGCCGGCACGTGGATTTTCCGCGAAGGAACTTTTACGCTCGTGCGCTACGATGTCGATGCGTCCTATGATGGCGAGAAGGATTCGATCACGGTTCTCGACTATCACACGGGGCCCTGAAGCCCCGTCACCGCTTGGCGAGCATCCAGTTAAGCGTCTCGCGCCAGTCTGTCATGCGGATCGGCGTTCCGTGCGTGCCTGTCTCAAACCGCACGAAGCGTGCGGGATAATCCCCTGATGCTGAACGGATTTTCCTGAAGAAGGCCTCCTGTTTCCCGACGGGAAACACCCGGTCGGCGCTGCCATGACCGAAAAAGACGGGCACGCGCGCCGCAAAGGCCGGGCTTTGCAGAAACGCCTCGTTCCACATGGACCCCAGCAGCAGGAGCCCACCCAGTTGTCTGACGGTCGGGCCGTCCTGCGCCAGCCGCCAGCAAAGCGCACCGCCCATCGAGCCGCAGGCGACGAAAACACGCGCGCCGGGTGAGGAAGCCGCGTAATGGGAAATCAGCGCCGCGATCTGCCGGGTGCCCCGCGCCTCGAAATCCGCGACATCCGGAGAGAGATAGAGCCCGCCGCTCTTCACCATCAGGTTCTTGATGCGGTTGAAATTGCCGCCGAAGGTAAAATCGTTCACGCCCTGCCGCCGGTTGCCGCCCTGTCCATGCAGGTAGAGCACGATGGCGCTGGCGCCCCTGCTCTTGCCGACCGCGAAATAGCGCACGGTCCCGGCCTCTGTCTGGAGCGCCAGTTCCTGTTGGGCGCCCCGCACGCCCGTGGAGACATAGCGCCCGTCCACGCGCCGCTCCGGCACTGCATCGCGGCCATTGATGTCGCGCATTTCCTGGTAATCGACGATGCGGTAAGCCCCGCCATCGCTCGACGAAAGAACCGCCGGATAGGCGAAGAGCCGATCCTTGTGTGCGGCAAGCTCGAAGCCCTGTGCCCCTGCATTCCAAAAAACGGCAAAAAGACAGATAAAACAGAACCTTGAAAAGGAAAGAAAACTCATCGATTCAACACGCCACCTGCTTTTTCAAGCGCCTCCGGCGTGTCCACGTCGAGATGCGCGCCAGCGCCCGTTTCCACATCGATCACCGAGACCAGCCCCTGTTCCACCACATGGCGCGCGCCCGTGTCGCCGGTCAGCTTTTCGACCTCGGCAAAAAGCGCACGCGGCAGGATCACCGGATTGCCGCGCTTGCCATTGTGTGTGGCCCGCACCACGGCATTGCCGCCCGCCTTCACGAAGGCGTCGACGAGCCGGTCAAGGTCGCCGCTTCCGATCTCCGGCATGTCGGCCAACATGATGAGTGCGCCGGCGGCCTCGTCCGGCAATGCCGCAATCCCTGTCCTGAGCGAGGTGGAGAGCCCGCCCGCGTAATCCGCATTGCGCACGCATTTGACCGCGATCCCCTCCAGCGCGGCCTCCACCGCCTGCGCCTCATGCCCCAGCACCGCAACGGCGCCCGAAACGTTGCTCCGCGCAAGCGCATCCCCCGTTCGGCGCACCAGCGGCACGCCGTCGAACGAGGCGAGAAGCTTGTTGTGCCGACCCATGCGCCGCGACTGGCCCGCTGCCAGCAGCACACCCCAAACGGCGGACGGATCGCGCATGTCGGCTTTTCCCTCGCGCGGCTGCGGCCGCGTCGGGATTTCGGCCAGAAGCCCGCCCACCCCCATGCCGGCAATGTCTGCCGAGGATACGCCTAGCCCCGCCATCACCCGGTCGAGCACCCAGTCGAAGCCGTTCGTTTTCGGGCTGCGCGCGCATCCGGGCGCGCCGATCACCGGCCTGCCGTCGATCGTGCCCAGCACCAGTAGGTTGCCCGGGTCCACCGGCATGCCGACCCGCTCCACCGTGCCGCCCGCCCTGCGGATCGCCGCAGGGATCACATCGTCTGCGTCGCATATGGCCGATGCGCCGAAGAGAAGCAGCAGGTCGCTCTCCTCCTTCAGCGCCGCGATGGCGCGCGCCACGGCCTCTTCCTCATGCGCCGGTCGCAATTCGCGCGTCACGCGGCTGCCCGAACGCGCCAGCCGCTCGCCGGTAATGCGCGCCGTCTTGTCGAGCACACTGTCTTTCAGGCTCGGAAGCGCCGTCTGCACCACGCCGACCGAAAGAGCCCGGAACGGCGCAATGCGAAACACGTCCCCACGGATGGCTTCCATCGCCTCGTCCACCCGCCGGGCCGAGACCGCGAAGGGGATGATCTTCACCGTTGCGACCATCTGGCCTTCGGACACCGTGCTATAGTCTGGCAGCGTGGCGAGCGTGATTGCCGGGTCGACAGCGTTCAGCCGGTCGACCGAAGCCCTGTCGACAACGAAAAGACCGGCCTTTTCGGCATAGAGGTTCACCCGCCCCGTGGAGGGGGCGCGCACGGCGACCCCATCCACAGCAAGCCGTTCTGCCAGCCGCTCCGCCGCCTGATCCTCATCCAGATCACCGACCTCGAGCTGCGCCGCGATCACGGTTAAAACCCCTTCCGCCCGCAGGAGGCGGATGTCTTCCGCCGTCAGCCGGTGCGCCTTGCGCAGCCGCGTTCTGCCGGCCATCGTCGCATGCGCCAGCACCGCGCCCTCGGCCTCGTCTATGGAAAGCGGCCCGAACTTCACGCCGGGACACTCCCGCCCTGCAGCCCGCGCGTCCGCAGCGCCCGGATCACCGCGCCAAGCACCGCCACGGCGATCTCTGCCGGCGTCGCTGCGCCGATATCGAGCCCGATAGGCGCATCGATCCGCTCCAGCGCCTCTCCCGAAACACCGGCATCAATCAGCCGCTCGACACGTCTGGCATGGGTCTTCCGGCTTCCCAGCGCACCGATGTAAAAACATTCCGCTTCGAAGGCAGCCCTGAGGGCCGGATCGTCGATCTTCGGATCATGGGTGAGTGCGGCCAGCGCCGTATACGCATCGAGTGGCTGGCGCGCCAGCGCTTCGTCGGGCCATTCGGCATGAAGCGCGACGTCGGGAAAGCGCTCCGGCGAGGCGAAGGCCGTGCGCGGGTCGATGATCGTCAGGTCGAAACCGGCGATTCTCGCCATCGGCGCCAGTGCCTGGCTGATATGCACCGCGCCGATCACCACGAGACGCGGCGCGGGCAGATGCACATTGAGGAAAAAATCGCGCCCGTCGATCTCCGCGACGCCGGATTTGCCGGATCGGAAAGCGCGCGCCACCGCGTCTCCCAAGGCTCCCGCCACCGTGTCGCCTTCGCCAATCACCCGGTCGCGTCCGTCGCCCAGATCCGTCAACAGGATCGCAGCCTGGCGCTCGCGCCGCAGCGCGTTCAGCTTCTTCAGCGAATGCGGGTCCACTAGCCGAGCCTCTCCACATAAACCCTGATGCGCCCGCCGCAGGAGAGCCCCACCTCCCAGGCAGTCTCGTCGGCAACACCGAATTCCAGCATGCGCGGCTTGCCCTCCGCGAGCACGTCTGCGGCCTCCGCCACCACCGCGCCCTCGACACAGCCACCCGAAACCGAGCCTTCGAAATTGCCGTCCGTGTCGATCACCAGATGGCTTCCCACGGGCCGCGGCGCAGAGCCCCAGGTTTCCACCACAGTGGCTATCGCCACATCACGGCCGGCCTTCATCCATTCCTCCGCGATCATCAGCGGATCGCGCGGGTCATTGTTCTGCATGCGTTCAGACATTGGCATTTCTCCCGCTCCTCATATGGGCACGCCGGAAGTGCCGTGCCAAGTCCCCGCCGCTCGCCGGTGCCGTCAGCGCGGCGACGAGATCGCCAAGCGCATCGAGCGAGTGAACCGGCCGCAGTTCATCCACATGGGGCAGCATGGCCTGCATGCCGCGTGCGCGCGGTTCGAACCCGTCGAAACCCAGCAGCGGGTTCAGCCAGATCAGCCGCCGGCAGGATTTCGAAAGCCGTTCCATCTCGCGTGACAAAACCTCGATATGGTCGCGCTCCAGCCCGTCCGTGATCAGGAGCACGATGGCGCCCTGCCCCAGAACCCGGCGTGACCAAAGCCGGTTGAAATCGCCAAGTGCCGTACCGATCCGCGTGCCGCCCGACCAGTCGCGCACGGTTTCCGACGCCTCGTCCATGGCCTCGTCCGGATCGCGCCTGCTGAGCGCCCGCGTGATGTTGGTCAGCCGCGTGCCGAAGGTGAAACTGTGAACGCGCCGGCGCTTTTCCGTCAGCGCATGCAAAAAATGCAGGAAAACACGCGAATACTGGCTCATCGAGCCCGAAATATCGACCAGCGCCACCAGCGGCGGCGCAATCTCGCGCGGCGAGCGGAATTTCGGCAGGATCAGGTCGCCGCCCGTGCGCAGGCTCGTCCGCAGCATGGCGTGGGGGTCAATGCGCGCGCCGTGCGGGTCCGGCCGGAAACGCCGCGTCGCCACACGGTCGAAAGGCAGGGTGAGGTCGCGCATCGCAAGACGCGCCTCGGCCAGTTCCGCAGCCGACATCTGTGCAAAGTCCTTGCCGCGCAGCACTTCCATCGCAGTGAAGGAGAGCCTGGCATCGAGTTCGAATTCCGGACGCTTCCTGATAATCGCGCGCCGCTCTTCATCGAGCGCGTCTTCAGCGCGCCGGTCTCCCGCACGCTTCTTCTCGCGCAGCACCTCCGCCTCCTCGTCATCCCCGTCCTCGCCGCTCTCATCACGCGCCTCCCGGCGTGCCCAGTAAAGGCGGAACACGGCATCGAATACGGCATGATCCTCACGCCGCGAGATCATTGTCGAATGCAGGGTCCAGTAAAAATCCTCGCGCTTCTCGATGCCGACCGAGAGCACCGCCCGCACCGCATCCATCACCGCTGCCGGCCCGATCCTGAGGCCGGCGCGACGCAGCATGCGGGCAAAGCCGACAATGCGGTTTGCCAGCCGCGCGCCCTCCGGCTCAACCGAAGCCGTTTTCTGCGATGCCGGGGCGGCGGCCATTCAGCCGACCCTCACCTCTTCCAGAACACGCACGCCCTCGCCCTCTTCCATACGCGCAATGTCGTCCTGGTATTTCAGGAGAACGCCCATCGTGTCGGACACGGTCTCGGCATCGAGCGATTCCTTGCCGAGCGCGGTCAGCGCCGTTGCCCAGTCGATCGTTTCGGCAACGCCGGGTGCCTTGAAGAGATCGAGCTCACGCAGTTTCTGGACGAACACGACCACCTGTCTGGCCAGCGTCGCGTTGGCATTCGGCACCTTGCGGGCAAGAATATCGAGCTCGCGCTGCGCGTCCGGGTAATCGACCCAGTGGTATAGGCAGCGCCGTTTCAGCGCATCGTGTATTTCGCGTGTTCGGTTGGTGGTGATCACGACAATGGGTGGTTCTGCAGCCCTGATCGTGCCAAGCTCCGGCACGCTCACCTGATAGTCGGAAAGCACTTCCAGAAGATAGGCCTCGAAGGCTTCGTCAGCCCGGTCCAACTCGTCGATCAGAAAGATCGGCGGCCCGTCCACGCTGCGTTCCAGCGCTTCCAGCACCGGGCGGCGGATAAGATACTTTTCGGAGAAAACACCGCTTTCCATTTCCGCGCGGTCATGAACGCCCGCCGCCTCGGCCATGCGGATCTCGATCATCTGCGCGGCATAGTTCCACTCATACACGGCAGAAGAGACATCGAGCCCTTCATAACATTGCAGCCGAATGAGTTTTCGCCCGAGCCGGTCGGCCAGAACCTTGGCGATCTCGGTCTTGCCGACACCCGCCTCGCCTTCCAGAAACAGGGGGCGCTGCATCGTCAGGCTCAGGAACAGCACGGTCGCAAGCGCGCGGTCGGCCACATAGCCACCGTCGGTCAGAAGCGCCAGCGTTTCATCGATGGATTGCGGCAGGCCGCGTGTGCTCGGTTGGGCCATCATTCCCCCAGTTTTCCCGAAAGGACTTGCGGCTACAATACCCGGTAGCCCCGCTCATGGTAGAGGAGCGGGCTGGATTTGTCGCCGATGCTGAGACCGGCAACACGGCCGAAATAAACCCGGTGCGTGCCCAGTTCCACCGTCTGCACCACGTGGCAGTCAAAAACCGCCAGCGCGTCCGACAGCGTCGGTGCGCCTGTGGCGATCGTCTCCCATCGCGCCTGCGCGAAGCGTTCCTCGGGCGAAAGCCCGGTCAGCCCTGAAAACGCGTTGGAAAGGTCCTGGTGGTCCGCTGCCAGCGTGTTGAGCGCAAAAACGCCGTTCTCCACAAAGCAGTCATTGCTCGGGTTTTCGCGGTTGAGACACACAAGCACCGTGGGTGGGTTGTCCGAAACCGAACAGGCCGCAATGGCCGTCACACCGCGTTTGCCCGCCGGTCCATCCGTGGTGACGACATGAACGGCACCGGCAAAACGGGCCATGGCATCGCGGTAGTGGCGCGGTTCGATCTCGTTGGTCTTCAGCACGGTCAACTCTTTTCAACTCTTGTGTGCGATATAGGTTGGGTGGGCAGGCTTACCAAGGAGCATCAGGGACCGACAGTCCAAAAACGGAAAAAGGGCTGCGCCAGCCAGAGCCCTTCAAAACAGGTTCACATTACCCGAAGTGCCATATGACACGGTTATTTACCAGTTCCGCATCTTTACGGTTAAGTTCGGATGCGGTCGGGCTGATTCTCGTGTTACTGCGCAACCGTCAAACGGGTGATTGATCTCCAGCTATGCGTTGCTTCGCCTTTTTCATTTTGAGCAGCCTTGCGGCCTTCAGCCCCCCTGCGGCCCATGCGCAGGCTCCTGTTGTCGGCCTCGCCGCTCCGCTGACCGACAGTTTCGCCCTGCTCGGCCAGCAGATGCGCGATGGTGCGCGTCTGGCTGCTCAAGCGGGTGGCGCGCAGATTGTCGAAGCAGACACACAGTGCAGCACCGAGGGCGGTGAAGCAGCCGCCCGCGCGCTCATCGAGCAGAACGTACCGGTCGTGGTGGGCTTTTTGTGCACGGACGCCATCGAAGCAGCCCTGCCGCTTTTTGCCGAAGCCGGCATTCCTGTGATCACGCCCGGTGTGCGCACCACAACCCTTACCGACCAGCGGGAGCGCACGGGCTGGCCCGTCTTCCGCACCGCCCCGCGCGCCGATGCCGAACGCGATGCCGTTGCCGACATCCTGCTTCCCCGCTGGCGGGAAAACTTCTTTGCCATTGTGGACGACGGTACGATCTACGGACGCGAGCTGGCGGAAAATCTGCGAGCTACGGCCGAATTGCAGGAACTGAAACCGGTTTTCGTGGATACGTTCCGCCCGCAGCTCGACAATCAGATCGGTCTGGCCGGTCGGCTGAAGCGTTCCGGCGCCACGCATGTGTTCGTCGGTGGAGACCGCAGCGACATTGCCATTCTGTCACGCGATGCGGGCGGCATGGACTATGATCTCGTCATCGCCGGCGGCGAAGCGCTGCGTGCAGAGGAAAGCGCGATCCCGCTTGCGGAAGGCACGCTGATGGTCGGCCTGCCGCGCTGGGCCGATATTGCAACGGATTCCGCCGGGAAAGCGCTCGAGGAGGCTGGAATCGTTCCCGACGGCTACGTCCTGCCCGCCTTCGCGGCGACCGAGTTGGCCATTGCCGCGCTCCGCACCGGGTCAGGCCCGGTGACCGCAGCACTCGAATCCGGCACGTTCCAGACAGCGCTCGGCCCTTATTCCTTCGATGAGAAGGGCGACCTCGAACAGCCCCTCTATCGCCTGTTCCGCTTCGACGGGCAGACATTTCAGGAGGTTGAGTGATGTGGCGGACCGGTTCCCGCAACCTGATCACCGACGTCGCGGGTCTCACCGTCGGCAACCACACCGACGGAAGCGTGAAGTCAGGCGTCACCGCGGTGCTGTGCGAAACGCCGGCGACCGCCGGTGTCCAGGTTCTCGGCGGAGCGCCGGGCACCCGCGAGACCGATGCGCTCGAGCCGCACAATCTGGTTGACGGCGTGGACGCGATCACGCTGTCCGGCGGCTCGGCCTTCGGCATCGATGCGGCGGCCGGCGTGCAGGCGGCGCTGCGCGAGATGGGCCGGGGGTTTGAGATCCTGGGTTTTCGCGTGCCCATCGTGCCCGGCGCCATCCTGTTCGACCTGCCCAATGGCGGCGACAAGGACTGGGGTCGCTTTTCCCCCTATCGGGATTTCGGCTTTTCCGCCGCCATGGCCGCATCGCAGGATTTCGAGATCGGCACGGCTGGTGCCGGCACAGGCGCCACCACGGCCACGCTCAAGGGCGGGCTCGGCTCGGCCTCAACGGTTCTTGAAAACGGCATCACCGTCGGTGCACTGGTTGCCGTCAACGCCGTGGGTTCCGTCACCATCGGCAACACACCGCATTTCTGGGCCGCCCCCTTCGAGATCGGCGACGAGTTCGGCGGCCTTGGCCTGCCGCACCCGCTTCCGTCGGATGCTTCGAGCGTCACCACCAAAATGCGCACCGCCGCGCGCGGCAACACCACCATCGCCGTGATCGCGACCGATGCAAGGCTCGACAAAGCCGCCGCAAAACGCCTCGCCATCGCCGCCCATGACGGGTTCGCGCGCGCCATCTGGCCGGCCCACACGCCTGTCGACGGCGATCTTGTCTTCGCGCTCTCGACGGGCCGCAGCGAAGCCGTGCTCGATCTGGAAGGCGTGATCGACCTCAATGCGGCCGCGGCCGCAACCATGGCGCGGGCCATTGCCAGAGGTGTTTTTGCCGCGACACCGGCCGAACGTGATCTATTTCCCACTTGGGCGAAACAGTCTGTCGTAGGGCATTAAGACCAGAATTCAGGCCGAAAGGAATTTCAGCATGAAACACCTTCCCGCAATCGTCTGCACCGCAGCGTTTCTTGCCGCCTCCGCCACGGCTCATGCAGGCGACACCGCCTCCGTCGAGATCCTTGGCTTTTCAGCCGACGGAGCAACGTTCGCGTTTGAGGAGTACGGCGTGCAGGACGGATCCGGCTTCGCTTACGCCAATCGCTACTATATCGACACCGCCAATGACAGTTTCCTGCCCGGCACGCCGATCCGTGTGACCGTCGAGCAGGATGGGGCCAGCGTTTCCGATGCACGCGACCAGGCAAAAACGCAGGCCCAGTCCGTCATCTCCGACACGGTGCTCGCCGACAATCGCGGCTTTACCGCCGGCTGGAACGCCGTCACGGAACAATCGGCCGATCCCTTCCGCATGGCCGTCAATCCGCGCCCGGTCTTTCCCGCCATCGACAGTTCTCTCGAATTCCGCCTGACGGAGCTTCCCATGCCCGATGGCGCCGAATGCTACGGTTTCGGCGAACCGGCCGGCTTCCGCCTGACACGCATTGCCACGGAACCAGGGACCGAAACCGCGCTGGTGCATGAGGACAGCACGATCCCGCAGAGCCGCGGCTGCCCTCTCGGCTACGGCATCAGCGGCATCCAGACCTTCCATCCCGAAGGCGGCGCACCGGTCTTTGCGGTCATGATCGCGGTTCGCAAAGTGGGCTTTGAGGGCCCCGACCACCGCTTCATTGCCGTTACCGGCCGGCTCTAGCGGCTGATGTCCGGGGGCGGCAAAAGCATCGGGTTTCCATGAGACAGCGTCTTGCCACCCTCCGGCAGGCGCTGCCGCCACCTGCGCTGGCGTTGAAAGGCGCGTTTCTCTGGGGCGCGGCAATAGGCTTCAACGCGCTTGTCTTCCTCTGGATGCGCGGCTGGCAGTCGATGCCGCACATGGTTGCCCTGACGTCCATCTTTGCGCTTGGCGCAGCCCTCGCCTTTCCCATCGGCCACACGCTGCAGACGCTCGTCGCGCGCAATGCCCGACCCGAAACCCGTTTCGCCGCCGCGTTTCTGTGCTTTGCGCTTGCCACGATCTGCGTCACGGCCGCCCTCTATGCGCTGCAATACCGCGCCTACTACGCCCAGTGGCATGGCGCGCTCCTCTCGCCTTCATGGGTGATCCATTTCATCTTCACCACAGCCGGAGCGGTCTATCAGTTCGCCGTGATCGGGCTCCGTTTCTATTTTCCCTGGGGATTGGCCGCACTTTTCGCCCTCTCCTGCATCTATGCCGCCAGGCCGCGTTGAGGAAAACGCCCAGCTCTGCTAGTCAGGCGCCAACCCCACTTTCATGGAAGGCAAGGCACGCATGATCCCGCGCTATTCGCGGCCGGAAATGGCTGCAATCTGGTCGCCAGAAACCAAGTTCCGCATCTGGTTTGAAATCGAGGCGCATGCCGCAGACGCGATGGCCGAGCTCGGCATCGTGCCGAAAGAGGCAGCCAAAACCATCTGGGACAAGGCCGGCAGCGCCACGTTCGACATCGACCGCATCGACGAGATCGAGCGCGAGACGAAGCACGACGTCATCGCCTTCCTGACGCATCTGGCGGAAATTGTCGGCCCCGAGGCCCGCTTCGTGCATCAAGGCATGACCTCTTCCGACGTGCTCGACACGTGCCTCAGCGTCCAGCTCGTGCGTGCCACCGACATCCTGCTCGACGATCTCGACAGGCTGCTCGCCGCCTTGAAGAAACGCGCCTTCGAGCACAAGGACACCGTCACCATCGGCCGCAGCCATGGCATCCACGCCGAGCCGACCACGTTCGGCGTCAAGCTCGCCCAGGCCTATGCCGAGTTCGAGCGCTGCCGCCAGCGCCTCGTCAATGCGCGTGAAGAGATCGCCACCTGCGCCATTTCGGGCGCTGTCGGCACCTTCGCCAACATCGATCCGAGCGTCGAGGCGCATGTGGCCAAGAAGATGGGCCTCAAGCCGGAGCCCGTCTCCACCCAGGTCATCCCGCGCGACCGCCACGCCATGTATTTCGCCACACTCGCCGTGATCGCCTCCTCCATCGAGCGGCTCTCGGTCGAGGTGCGTCACCTGCAGCGCACCGAGGTTCTGGAAGCCGAAGAGTATTTCTCGCCGGGCCAGAAAGGCTCGTCGGCCATGCCGCACAAGCGCAACCCGGTCCTGTCGGAAAACCTGACCGGCCTTGCCCGCATGGTGCGCGCCTATGCCATGCCTGCCATGGAAAACGTCGCGCTCTGGCACGAGCGCGACATCTCGCACTCCTCCGTCGAGCGCATGATCGGCCCGGATGCGACCGTCACGCTCGATTTCGCGCTCATGCGCCTCACCGGCATGATGGAAAAGCTGGTGGTCTATCCCGAGACGATGGACAAGAATCTCAACAAGTTCCGTGGCCTCGTCCATTCGCAGCGTGTGCTTCTGGCGCTCACCCAGGCAGGCGTGTCGCGCGAAGACGCCTATCGGCTGGTGCAGCGCAATGCCATGAAGGTCTGGGAAGAAGGTGCAGACTTCCTTGAGGAACTTCTGGGCGACAAGGATGTGCGCGCCGCACTTTCGGAAGACGAGATTCGCGAAAAATTCGATCTCGGTTACCACACCAAGCATGTGGACACGATCTTCGCGCGCGTTTTCGGCGAAAGCTGATCTTGACGCCCTGAAACGTGAAAACGCCGGCGCATCACCCGATGCGCCGGCGTTTTTCTTTGTCTGGCTGGAGCAATTCCAGGAAAGCTGGAAACGCTCCAGGCGGATGACGGCTTCCTTCTCCCCGCGGGCGGGGAGAAGGTCCCGGCAGGGGGATGAGGGGC
>NZ_JBWKMB010000009.1:0-169529 GCF_056431025.1 Nitratireductor lacus
CGAGGATCAGCGGCATCAGCGTTTCGGCAACGAACCGGCCACCGAAGATGCCGAACATGCCGTCATCGTCAGGGCCAATCCGGAAGGAATTGGGTTCCATGGGTGCAGTCATACGCGCAACGTCCCTTTTTCGCTTTTCCCGATTGAGGCATGGCCAGGCGGGACAAGTCAAACACCTGTCTCGAAAGTGATAATGAGTTAGCGGATTGAAAATAAATCAGAAAACCGAAGAGCCCCGCGCGACATGAAAGGCGACTTGTCCCTTTCGCGGCCCAGCTTTTTCTAGACAGGTTCCATCGTCCTGTTATCCTCGCAGCCATGGTGGTGACTGATCTCATCGACGCGTCGCAAAGGCTTGGCCGGGTGCCCGGCCTGCATTCGCTCGACATTGCCGAGGCCGAGGCCGCCATCGGCGCGCGCTACAGGCCACATCGCCTGTTGATGCCGTCCGGAGAAGCCGCGCTCGATTTTCGGCACCATGCCGTCGCGGGCGAGGGGGCGTCCCTCAACCTCCTGCGCTATGGCCCCGACATCGAGATCGAGGCCGGCATCTTCGACACGTTCTACATGCTGGAGTTCCCGCTCTCCGGCGGGGTGGACATTCTCTACGGGCGTGACCGTGTCGCTTCGCGCCCCGGACGTGGGTTGATCCTCTCGCCGGGCCCGTTCGTGCGCTCCAACTGGCGGCCCGGCACCACGCAGGTGATGCTGCGGCTGGAGCGCGATTTCGTGGAGCGCGCCTGGCAGCGTTACACGGGCGATCCGGTGCGCCGCACGCCTTTCTTCAAGCCGGAAATCGACCTCGACACGCCGGTCGGGCGGCGGCTGGCGCGTCTCTTCGGGCTCATGGTGGCCGAAGAGATCGAGGCCGCAGACAGCACGGCGCTATCGCCCATGCCGCTCGTCAATGCGGTGCTGGAAACGCTCTTTGCCCATGTGCCCTGCCGCGAGGCAGAGCCCTCGGCGCTCGCCGCCGCCGGTCCGCTGCCGCATTATGTGCTGAGCTTCAAGGCGCTGCTCGATGACCCTGCCGCGCTGCCGCTCACCGTATCGACGCTGTGCGAGAGGCTTGATGTCTCCCAGCGCACGCTCACCACGGGAATGCGGCGGTTCACCGGGCTCTCCCCGCATGATTATCTCACCATGCGCCGCATGGAACATGCCCGGCTTCTGCTCGAGCATGGCGATCTGCCGGTCGCCACCATCGCCGCCCGCGTCGGATACGCCCATGCGGGACGGTTCGCCGCCACCTTCCGGCGTTACTGCGGGCACAGCCCCGCACGCTCCAGAACCCTTTCCTGACGCATTTTCGGAAGCATCTGTCCCATTCGGGAAGCGAAATGCAGCCACGCGCTGCCCCGGCGTTGACACGGGACGCGTCCAGACCTGCACTCACGGATCACCGCGCAGGAAAAAACGGCAACTGACCTTGCAAAAAGGCGCTTGCGCGGCGACACGGTGGGCAACATTGTTTTGTCCGCTCCGTGATAGGGAGGGTGGTTTTGAGCCGGGCTGTTCTGGCAATCGATATCGGGTCTTCGGCCCTGAAAGCCGTTCTGTTTTCGCAGGACGGCGCAATGCTTGCCACACGTTCGGCGGCGATCTCCACCGCCTCCGGTGCGGACCGTTCGCAGACCCAGAACCCGGCAGACTGGTGGGCCGCGCTGGTCAGCGCTCTTATCGACATGCCACACAGGCAGGATGTCGCGGCGCTGGTCTTCACCGGTTCCATGCAGAACCTGATTGTTCTCTCGCCCGAAGGCGAAGCGCTGGCGCCCGCCGCGCTCTATTCCGACCGCCGCCTCGATGAAGACGAGATTGCCGCGCTCGAAGCCCGCCTGCCGGGCGATTATGCAAAGCGCGTCGGCAACCGTCCGGACCCTGCGCACACGATCTTCAAGCTCATGCGGCTTGACCGTTTCGCGCCGGATCTTCCGGGCGAACACCGCTTCTTCTTCGGCGCGAAGGATGCCGTCACATTCAGGCTCACAGGCCGCGCCGCGATCGATCCAACCGTTGCCTCCACCACCGGCCTGATGAACATCGAGGAGCGGTGCTGGGATGCCGAACTGCTCGCCACCGCCGGTGTCGAGGCGTCGCGCCTGCCCGAAATACTCCCGGCCGATGAGATCGTCGGTCTACTGCGCGCGGAAGCTGCGGCAGAACTCGGCCTTGTTGCGGGCACGCCTGTGTTCAATGGCGCGGGCGATGCCGCAGCCGCCACCTGGGGCGCCGCCGCTGACGAGCCGGGCCGGGCCTACGCCTATCTCGGCACCACCGGCTGGGTTGCGGCCACGCTCACCATGCAGGATGCCGCGCCCCCGCGTGACATCTACACGCTTGCCGATCCGGTCCATCCCGACCGCGCCATCATCATCTCGCCATTTCTGACGGCGGGCGCGGCCATGGACTGGCTGGCCGAAATCACGGGCGAGCGTGTCGAAGCCCTGCTGGAAGCGGCTGCGACGGCAGACGATGCGCGCGCCGCGCCGCTCTTCCTGCCCTATCTCTCGGGCGAGCGCGCTCCATTCGAGGATCAGCGCGTGCGCGGCGCATTCCTTGGCCTCGACCGCACCCATGGCAAGGGCGCGATGGCGCGCGCCGTGCTTGAGGGCGTGGCGTTCGCCATCCGGCACAATCTGGAAACCGCCGGCCTGCCGCCGTCGCCGCTCACCGTCATTGGCGGTGCGGCCCGCACGCCGCTGCAGCGGCGCACGCTTGCCTGTGTTCTGAACCGCGAGGTCGCCTTTCCCGATGCAAGTCAGGAGATGACGGCGCTGGGCGCGCTGCGCATGATCGCCACAAAGGCCGGTCTCTCGCTTGCCGCCATGGATGCGCCGCCCGTTCTCGCACCGGATACAACCCATGACGCCCCTCGTGCCCAACGCTGCGACAGCCGCTATCAGGCTTATCTCGCGGCGTCCCGTTTCGCGCGGGAACAGGCCCGCCTGCTGACGTAAACGAAAGAAACGAAAACCGTTCAACGGATCGGAGGAAATGATGAAACGCCTGCTTCTCACCACAGCCGCACTGGCCGCTCTCGCTCACGCAACCGCAGCCAATGCCGAAGACATCGCGGTGCTGACGCCCTATCTCAGCTCCGTCGCCACCAATGAAATGGTCGAGACCTTCGCGAAGGAATCGCAGGCGAAGGGCTGGACGGTCAATGTGGTCGACACGCGCGGCGACTTTCAGCAGCTCGCAAGCCGTGTCGAGGACGTCACCAATGCGGGCGCGGACGCCATCGTTCTGGTCAGCGTCGATCCCAACCAGATCGGCGATCAGGTTGCCGCCGCAGCCGGCAAGAACATTCCCGTTTTCGTGCTGGACGGCGCACTTGCCGATGGCGTGACCGCCAACATCACCACCGACAATTTCGCGCTTGGCACCATCCTCTCGGACTATCTGTTCGAGGCGCTGGGCGGCGAAGGCAAGATCGTCAAATTCTTCCACTCGGCGCATCCCGGCGTTCGCCAGCGTGAACTGGCGCTGGATGAAGCGTTGAAGAAGGATCCGGATTTCGAGGTCATCGCCGCGCATTACGTGCAGGTGCCGGGGCCCATCGACAATGCACGGCAGGCCATGGAGACCTTCATTCGCCAGTATGGCGAGGAGATCGACGGCGTCTGGGCCGCCTGGGATGAACCCGCCGTCGGCGCACTGCTCGCCATCCAGAGCGACATGCCCGATGCAGACATCGTGATCGCCGGCATTGACGGCAACCCGCAGGCGATTGACCTCATTGAACAGTGCACCAATCTGGCCGCCACGGTGCGGCAGGATTTTCCGGGCATCGCGAGCGCCGCAGTCGGTGAGATCGAAACCGTTCTGGGCGGCGGCGAACCGTCCTCCCGCGAAATCTTCGTGGAGGCCAAGGTGATCGACCGCGAAACGCTCGGCGCAAACTGCGAGTAAAACCCGCACCGATGCTTGAGATCGAAGGGCTCACCAAACGGTTCGGCGGCGTCACGGCGCTCGATGGCGTGCGTCTCGACGTCGCCGCCGGCCGCGTGCATGCTCTTCTGGGGGAGAACGGGGCGGGAAAATCCACCCTGCTCAAATGCCTTTCGGGCGTGCACCGTGCCGATGCAGGAACGATGAGGCTTTCAGGCAAGGCTTATGAACCCGCCAGCCCCCGAACTGCCGAAACCGCCGGTCTGCGCACCGTGCATCAGGAGCTCAATCTCGTCCCGGGCTTCACGGCCTATGAAAACGCCTATGTGGGCCGCGCCTATCCACGCCGTTTTGGCCGCGTTGACTGGAAGGCGATGCGCACACGCTTCGCGGCCCTGCGTGACCGCCACAGGCTCGATCTCGACATCGACGTGCCGGTTGGTCGCCTCTCGGTCGCCAAGTGCCAGATTGTCGAAATCCTGCGCGCGCTGATGGACGATGCGCGGGTGTTGATCCTCGACGAACCCACCGCCTCGCTCAGCGAGGAGGAGGCGACCGTCCTGCGCCGCATCGTGCGCGATCTGGCCGATCAGGGCCGCGCCATCATCTTCGTGTCGCACCGGCTCGACGAGGTATTCGCGCTGGCCGATGATTACACGGTGCTGCGCAATGGCCAGTCCGTGGGCAGCGGGAAGATCGCAGAGACGTCGCGCGACGAGATCGTCGCGCTCATGGCGGGCGAGGCGTTTCGCCATGAGCGCCATGGCGATGCGCGCGCGCCGGGCGACCCCGTTCTGGAGCTTTCCGGATTCCGCGTCAGCCCGGTCCGCGCCCCTATCGACCTTTCGGTGCGCGCCGGTGAAATCGTGGGTCTTTATGGCGTGGTCGGCAGTGGCCGCTCCAGTCTCCTGAAAGCCGTCTGGGGTGCAAGCGGTGTGGCTGAGGGCGACATCGCGCTTGAAGGTGCGCCGCTCCCGGCCTCGGGCATTGAGAGCCGCAAACGCGCCGGCGTTGCCTATGTTTGCGAAGACCGGCGCAACACCGGCCTCGTCATGCATCACTCCATTCTCGACAATGCCGTCCTGCCGCATCTGGAGCGCCACCGCGCCGTCTCGTCACTGCCCATTGTCTCGTGGAGGCGGGCGCGGGCGGGCGTTCGCTCCGCACTCGAAGGGCTCAGCGTCAAATATGACGGCCTCGGTGACCGCATATCCACCCTGTCGGGCGGCAATCAGCAGAAGATCATGATCGGCCGCTGGTTCGATCCGTCGCTGAAACTCTTCCTGCTCGATGAGCCGACGCGCGGCGTGGATGTGCGATCCAAGGCGGAAATCCACGCGCTGTGCAATCGCCTTGCAGGCGAGGGTGCGGCCGTTCTCTTCGCCACCAGCGATCTTGAAGAACTCCTGATGCTCGCAAGCCGCGTCGTCGTCATGGCGCAGGGGGCTGTCACGCTCGATGCGCCCAACAGCGCCGTCACGCGCCAGTCCGTCATCGACGCCACCTTCCATGCGCCGCCGCAGCCATCAAAGCCGGAGACACGAGTTTGAGCTTTTCCGCCCGCTACGGAACCCTGATCGGCCTTCTGGCCATCGTCGCCCTCTTTGCGGCGCTCTCGCCGGAGGCCTTCGCCAAGGGTTCGAATCTCATCAACATCACCCAGCAGATGTCGCTGCTCGCCATTGTCGCGCTCGGCGCTACCTTCGTCATGTCGCTGTCGGAGTTCGATCTTTCGGTCGGCGCGGTGGTTTCCATGGCGGGCATCGTTTCCGTCACGCTGTTCGGCGCCGGCTGGGGCATCGTGCCCGTCATGCTGGTCACGCTCATTGCAGGCTTTGCCGTCGGCGCGGTCAGCGGGCTTGCGATTGCCACCTATCGCATGCCGAGCTTCATCGTCACGCTTGCCATGGGCACCATTGTGGGCGGCATCACCTACTGGATCAGCGATGGCGCGACGCTCTTCGGAAACATTCCGGTGGGCTTCCGCGATCTGGGGCGCGGCTATCTCGCCGGCATTCCCGTTCTGACCCTCTGGGCGCTCGCGGCGACGCTGTTTGCAGCCTTTATCCTCGACCACACGGAGCTTGGTCGCCGCATCCTCGCCATTGGCGGCAACCGTGAGGCGGCACGGCTCACCGGTGTGCGCATCGTGCCCAACAGTGTGTGGGCCTTCGGCCTCTGCACGCTACTTGCAGCCCTTGCCGGCCTGCTTCTCACGGCGCGCCTCGGCAGCGCCCACCCGACCGGCGGCAACGGTTTCCTGCTTCAGGCCTATGCGGCTGTCTTCCTCGGCATGACCGCCTTCCGCGACGGGCAGGCCAATGCGCTCGGCACGCTCCTGGGGGCGGCGATCATCGCCGTGGTCGCCAACGGTCTCACCATTCTCGGTGTGCCGAACTACCTGCAGGACATCTTCACCGGCTTGATCATCATCGGCGCTGTGCTGGTGCGCAACATCGGCGGCAGGACGGCCTGAGTGCATGGGAGCGGACCGCGCCTATCAGCGTCTCGCCAACCGGCTCATCCGCGAGCTGACTGGCGGCCTGTGGCGCAATGGCGATCCGCTTCCCTCCGAACATGCACTGGCGTCGGCCTATGCCGTCTCGCGGCGCACGGTGCGGCAGGCGCTGGAGCTTCTGCAGCACGAGGGTTTTGTCTCCAAAGGGCAGGGGCGCAGCACCGTCTACCGCGAACGCGCCATCGGGCGCAGCGGCGAAAAGCTGATGGATTTTCCCACCGCTGCCCGCGAAGCGGGCTTTCGCCCGTCAACGCGCCTCATCTCGACGGGGCATGTCGAGGCGGGTCTCTCCATCGCCCACGCTCTTTCTGTCCCGCTCGGAAGCGAGGTGTTCGAAATTCGCCGTGTGCGTCTTCTGGAAGGTCGTCCAGTCGTTCATCAGACCTCGCTCCTGCCGGCTGCGCTGGCTGAGAAGCTGGACGTTTCAAACCTCGCGGAAACCTCGCTTTACACCATGCTGCGCGCGGCGCTGGGGGGCGAAATCTTCCTCGCCCGAGAACATGTCTCGCTTCTGTCGGCGTCGGAAGAAGAGGCAGAGGCACTGTCGATCCCGAAGGCATCCCCCCTGCTCAGGGTCCAGCGCGTGGTGGTGGATGGCAAAGGCCGGGCCGTCGAATACTCCAACTCGGCCCTGCAGGATTCCTTCTTCCGGTTCTAGCGACCGATCCTAAAGCCGCTCTACGAGTTTTACCTGAAACGTGTGCATCTGCCCCTGCCGGGAGATCGAGATATACTCGCCCTGCCGAAATCGTTCTTCACCGAGGCGGAAGCCGATTTCATCGTCGCGTTCTCCCTCCTCATAGTCGAAATACCATTGCCCGCCGGGTTTGCGGCGCAGGCGGCCAATCTTGTCTTCCGCGTTGGGTTCGAAGCGCCGCACGCGGCATTGCGCCTGATGCTTTTTCCATTCCGCAGCGTCGAGATGTCCTTCAACATCAAGCGGGACCAGGAGATCGTAGCCTTCGTCATGGTCACCCATGGGGTGTCCCTTCTCCCGGGCGAGCTCAAGCCGCACATGCCGGAATTTGGGAGAGAGGTCAGAAGCTGAGGTCATGCTGGATCCTTTCGTTCTCCACCACCCTATGGATGTGATTCTGGTCCTGCTTTGACAAAGATCAAGCAGAGAAATCGCCATTTCTGTTGACGCGGTCAAATCCGGCCACCGGTTGGGGCGGCATTGAGAGGACCCGTGCCTGCCTCTACACTGTCACACGCTGCCCCTCGCGCGCAGAAGCAGCGATGGCGTGAATGACCTTCTCGAATTCCAGCGCGTCCGCGAAATCGGGACCGACCTTCTCACCGCCGGCGATTTCTCGCAGGAATGCACCTGCCTCCAGAACCTTGAGTTCGTTGAAACCGAGCTGATGACCGGGCGCAGGGCAGAATGCCGCGTAGGCCCCGTGCGCCGGCCCGGTGAGGATCGTCCGAAAGCCCTGTTCAGCGGCCGGGCCCTCGTTTTGGTAAAGCTGCAGTTCGTTCATGCGCTCCTGCTCGAAAGCGATCATGCCTTTGGTTCCGTGCACCTCGAAGCCGAGCCTGTTTTTCCGGCCCCAGGCGGAGCGTGAGGTGGAAAGCACACCCTGCGCACCGTTCGCAAAGCGCACCAGTGCCGAAGCGACGTCTTCATTTTCCACCGTTCCACGTCCGCTTCCATCGGGCATAGGGCGTGTTTCGTGGATCGTCTGCATGTCGGCGATCAGGCTTTCCACCGGCCCCATCAGCCCGTAAGCCATGGACACAAGGTGGCAGCCAAGGTCACCCAGGGCACCGAGCCCCGCCTCATCGATGCGTGCCCGCCATGTCCATGCGAGTTCCGGATCGGCCTGATAATCCTCGTCCACAAACCCGCGAAAATGCACCGGCGTTCCGATGGCACCCCTGGCAATCAGTTCGCGGGCGTGCTCGAAAGCCGGATTCTTGATGTAGTTGTAGCCGACCATGGTTTTCACGCCGGCCCTGCCGGCCGCTTCAGCCATCGAGCGGGCCTCGTCCAGGGTCAGGCCCATTGGCTTCTCGCAGTAAACATGTTTGCCGGCTTCAATAGCTGCCAGCGCCATCTCGCAATGCATGCGATTGGGCGTGGTGATGGAAACGATCTCCACGCCCGGGTCGTTCACCAGCGCGCGCCAGTCATCCGTGGCGCGTGCGAAACCGAATTGCGCCGCCATCTGTTCGGCGCGCTCCGCGGGCGTGTCACACAGAATTTCCAGTCGTGCGGTCGGCACGTCTCCCAGCACCGCCCTTGCGGCTCGAAAGGCGAGTGCGTGAGCCTTGCCCATGAAACCCGTCCCGATCAGGCCGACGCCGATATCGCGCATGGAAATTATCCTCTACCACTGGAATTTTTATTCCAATTGCGTAAGATCGTTGAAGTCACGCTGTCAAGCGAAAGAAAGAGAGAATTGGCATGTCAGAGCTTTCCGCACCGCAGACCATCGAGGAATTGCTCGACCGAATGCTGGAGGTTTCAGACGGCCTGCCCAAGCGTTTGAAACAGTGCGCCGACTATGTGGCGGCAAATCCCGACCGCATCGCGGTGTCGACGGTGGCGGAAATGGCGGAGGGCGCCGGGGTCAAGCCATCGGCTTTCATGCGGTTCTGCCAGGTGCTCGGTTTCTCCGGCTTCTCGCAGATGCAGCGTCTTTTCCGCGATTCCTATGCACAGAACTGGCCTGATTATCCAACGCGACTCGAAAAGCTGAGAGAGAGCGGGGCCGGCAGTGCCTCGGCGCTCCTTGCCGAGTTCATCGAAGCGGGGCGCCTTTCGCTCGAAAGCCTGGCCAAAACCATCGATCCGGATACGCTCGATGCGTCCATCCGGGCGCTTTCGCAGGCAAACATGGTGCACATCGTCGGTTTACGCCGCGCCTTTTCCGTCGCGGCCTATTTCGCCTATGCCTTCGAGAAGATGAACGTGCCGACGATGATCCACGATCATGTCGGCCGGCTCGACAATCGTCATGCCATCCGCAAGGGCGACGCAGTCATCGCCATCACGTTTGCACCCTACACGCCCGAGACCGTCGAACTGGCCGAGGCTGCACGGGCCGCAGGCGCTGAGGTAATCGCCATTACAGATGCCATTGCCAGCCCGCTTCGGCCCATCACGCCTCTCATGCTGACGGTTACCGAGGCCGATTTCGGTGATTTCCGGTCGCTTTCCGCAACGCTCTCCCTTGCCGTTGCTCTCGTGGTCGCTGTTGGAGCCTCCGCACCGTAAAATGGAATTCTGATGTTGATTTTGCGATAAAAATAGAACATATCTTCCATTATCGAGATCGATGGAATGCCGTTCCCGGCAAACCATCGCCCCCCTGTTGCCGGGTGGGAGCACAGCGCAGCAGGAACGCATGGAGGAGACAGCGATGAAGTCCCTCGACCTCATCACCATCGGCCGGTCCTCGGTCGATCTTTATGGCGCGCAAGTCGGTGGCCGGCTGGAGGACATGGGCTCCTTTAACAAATATATTGGTGGTTCGCCCACCAATATTGCTGCCGGTACGGCGCGGCTCGGGCTGAAGTCGGCCCTGATCACGCGCGTCGGCGACGAGCATATGGGACGCTTCATCCGCGAGGAACTGCAGCGCGAGGGCGTGGACACGCGCGGCGTCGTCACCGACCCCGAGCGCCTGACCGCGCTTGTGCTTCTCGGCATCCGCGATCAGGAGCAGTTTCCGCTGATTTTCTATCGTGAGAACTGTGCCGACATGGCGCTTGGCGAGGAAGACATCGACCCGGATTTCATTGCCGAGGCACGCTGTGTGTGCGCGACCGGCACACATCTCTCTCATCCGCGCACCGAGGCTGCCGTTCTGAAGGCGCTGCGGCTTGCCCGCGAACATGGCGCGCTGACAGCGCTCGACATTGACTATCGCCCCAACCTCTGGGGACTTGCCGGTCACGGTGCAGGCGAAAGCCGCTTCATTGAGTCCGAACACGTCACCGCCAAGCTGCAATCCACTCTGCCCTTGTTCGATCTCATCGTCGGCACGGAAGAGGAATTCCACATTGCCGGCGGTTCGACCGACACGATGGAGGCACTAAGGACCGTGCGCGCGCTGACCGACGCCGTTCTTGTCTGCAAGCGGGGACCGATGGGCGCGTCCGCCTTTACAGGCGCAATTCCCGGCACGCTTGACGAGGGTGAAGCGGGCGAAGGATTCCCGATCGAGGTGTTCAACGTGCTTGGCGCGGGCGACGGTTTCATGTCCGGCCTTCTCAAGGGCTGGCTCTCGGGTGAGAACTGGCAGACCACGCTGAAATACGCCAACGCCTGCGGCGCCTTCGCGGTCTCCCGTCACGGCTGCACGCCGGCGTATCCCTCCTTCGAGGAGCTGAAGCATTTCTTCCGCACTGGCATCCGCGAGACGGCGCTGCGCAAAGACACCGCGCTCGAGCAGGTGCACTGGGCGACGACGCGGCATGGCGACTGGTCGCAGATGCGCGTCTTCGCCTTCGATCACCGCATGCAACTGGAGGCCATGGCCGACGAGGCGGGCGTCCCTCACGAGCGCATTGGAGACTTCAAGAAACTGTGCCTTGCGGCGGCGAAGGCGGTGGCCGACGGTCGTCATGGATACGGAATTCTGTGCGATGGCAGGCTTGGCCGGGATGCGCTCTACGCCGCCTCCGGTTCAGGGCTGTGGATCGGCCGTCCGGTCGAATGGCCTGGCTCGCGCCCGCTCACGCTGGAGCCTGCCATAGGGCCGGATTACGGCGGCCTTGGCGAGTGGCCTCTGGAAAACGTCGTCAAGGTTCTGTGCTTCTACCACCCGGATGATGAGCCGGAGATGCGGGAAGAGCAGGAGGCCACTGTCAGGCGCCTTTTCGCCGCAAGCCGCCGCAACCGGCTGGAGATGCTGCTCGAGATCATACCGTCCAAGGTCGCGGCCTGCGACGATGACACGGCGGCCAGGGTCATTGAACGCTTTTACGAGATCGGCGTTTTCCCCGACTGGTGGAAGCTGGAACCGATGACATCGCGCGCGGCTTGGCAGAACGCCTGCGATGCAATCAGACGCAACGACCCATACACACGCGGTATTGTCGTGCTTGGACTTGATGCGCCGGCAAAGGAACTTGAAGACAGTTTTGCGGTTGCCGCTTCCTTCGATCTGGTCAAGGGTTTTGCCGTCGGGCGCACGATCTTTGCGGATGCGGCGCGGCGCTGGCTCTCCGGCGCGATCGATGACCGGACGGCCATCGCGGAAATGACGGAGAATTATGCAAACCTCTGCGCTGTCTGGGATCGGGCGCGCGCGCGGGCAAGAAAGGGAGAGGCGGCATGAAGACAGTCAGGCTGACGGCCGCACAGGCGGCGATCCGCTATATCGCCGCCCAGAAGAACGAGGATGGCGAGACCTTCATAGCCGGCATGTGGGCCATTTTCGGCCACGGCAATGTGGCCGGCATAGGCGAGGCGCTCCATGCGGCGCGCGACACGCTCACCACCTATCGCGGGCACAATGAGCAGTCCATGGCCCATGCGGCCATTGCCTATGCGAAGCAGCTTGGCCGGCGGCGTGCCATGGCCGTCACCTCGTCCATCGGTCCTGGTGCGACGAACATGGTGACGGCGGCGGCGCTCGCCCATGTGAACCGTCTGCCCGTGCTTCTGATGCCGGGCGATGTCTTCGCCAATCGGGGTCCCGATCCGGTGTTGCAGCAGGTGGAAGATTTTGGCGATGGCACGGTGAGCGCCAATGACTGTTTCAGGCCTGTTTCGCGCTATTTCGACCGTATCACCCGGCCTGAGCAGCTTCTGACCGCGTTGCCGCGCGCCTTCCGCGTCATGACCGATCCGGCCGATTGCGGCCCGGTCACGCTGGCCTTCTGCCAGGACGTGCAGGCCGAGGCCTATGACTGGCCAGAGAGCTTTTTCGACGAACGCATCTGGCGTCGCCGCAGGCCGCAGCCCGACGAGAATGAACTGGCTGATGCCATCGAAGCCATTCGCGCGGCAAGCCGACCGGTTATCGTTGCGGGCGGTGGCGTTCACTATGCCGATGCGTGTGCTACGCTGAAAGCCTTCGCGGAAAAACACGCCATCCCGGTCGTGGAAACGCAGGCGGGCAAATCAGCGCTTCCGTGGGACCATCCACTCAATCTCGGCCCGGTCGGGGTCACGGGTTCGGCCAGCGCCAATGCAATCTGCGAAGAGGCGGATCTTGTTTTCGGTGTCGGCACGCGGTTTCAGGATTTCACCACCGGCTCCTGGGCGCTGTTCAGGAAAAAACGCCGCATCCTCGCACTCAACGTCCAGCCCCATGACGGAACCAAGCACGATGCGCAGGCGCTGATCGCCGATGCAGATGTGGGTCTGAAGCTCCTGTCTGCAGGCCTTGGCAGCTGGAAAGCGGAGGCACCGTCGCCGGTACTGAAGGAAGACTGGTTCAGGGCCGCCGATGCGGTGACGGAAGCACCTGCGGTGGACGAAAACGCGCTGTCCACCGACATGCAGGTGATCGGCGCGGTGCAGCGCGCGGCGCGAGAGAACACGGTGGTCATGTGCGCGGCCGGCACCATGCCCGGTGAGCTGCACAAGCTGTGGAAGGCCGGGCGACCCGGCTCCTATCACATGGAATATGGCTATTCCTGCATGGGCTATGAGATCGCCGGCGGGCTGGGCATCAAGATGGCAGATCCTGAGCGCGATGTGATCGTTATGCTGGGCGATGGCTCCTACATGATGATGAATTCGGAACTCGCCACTGCCGTTTCGATGGGCGTCAAGATCACCGTTGTCATCACCGACAATCGCGGCTTCGGCTGCATCAACCGGCTGCAGATGGGCACCGGCGGAGCCGAGTTCAACAATCTGCTCGACCATACACACCATGTGAATCCGTCGCATATCGACTTCGTCGCTCATGCCGCTTCCATGGGGGCTGATGCGCGCAAGGCCGGGTCCATAGCGGAGCTCGAGACGGCCCTTGCCGAGGCGCGTGCCGCGAAAGGGCCCTTTGTCGTCGTGATCGATACGGACCCCTATCCCACCACTGAAGCCGGCGGCTACTGGTGGGATGTCGCCGTGCCCGAGGTCTCGGACCGGAACGAGGTCAATGCTGCCCGCAAAGCCTATGAAAATGCGTTGAAAGAAAGAACCTGAATGATCCGCTTCGGCACCAATCCCATCGCCTGGTCAAACGATGACGACCAGACCCTCGGCGCGCATATTTCCCTCGAACAGTGTCTGGCCGAGGCGGGGTCCATCGGCTTCGACGGCATCGAAAAGGGGCACAAAATGCCCTCGGATGGCGAGACGCTGAAAGCGGTTCTGGCCGGGCACGGCCTCGTCTTCGTTTCCGGCTGGCATTCGCTCAATCTGCTGGTCAACGACATCGAGACCGAGAAGAAGGCGATCCAGCCGCATCTCGACATGCTGAAAGCGAATGGCTGCAAAGTGTGCATCGTCTGCGAGACGTCGAACGCCGTTCATGGCGATGACGCCGTGGCGCTCGCAGACCGTCCCCGCCTTGAGGATGAGCGCTGGCCGGCCTTCTGTGCCGGTGTGGAGGCGATTGCCGAATATTGTGCGGGGCAGGGCATTGCACTGGTCTATCATCACCATATGGGAACCGTGGTCGAAAACCGCGAGGAGATCGGTCGCCTGATGGATGGCACAGGTCCGGCAACGCGTCTCCTGCTCGATACCGGCCATGCCTGGTTTGGCGGGTCCGACCCGGTGGAACTTGCCGAGACCTATGGCGACCGGGTGTCCCATTTCCATGCCAAGAATGTCCGCCCGGCAGTTCGCAGCGAAGTGGAGAAGGAGAAACTCTCCTTCCTTGCCGGTGTGCGGCGCGGTGTCTTCACTGTTCCAGGCGATCCGGAGGGCGGCATAGCGTTCGAGCCTGTCCTGAGCGTGCTTGCCCGGAAGGGTTATGATGGCTGGCTTGTCATCGAAGCAGAACAGGACCCGCTCAAGGCCGATCCGGTGACATATCAGTCCATGGGGCTGAAGGCGCTCAGGCAGGCAGCGCATGCAGCCGGTCTTGTCCGGGATGATGCCGCATGAATTTTCTCGACCCCCGCCACCCCTTCTTCCGGCCTCTCTGGCGGCGGGTGGCCGTGGTGGCGGTCTGTCTTGGCTGGGGGCTGTTCGAGTTTGTCTCCGGCGCGCCGTTCTGGGGCATTCTGTTCACCGCCGCGGGTGTCTATGCGGCCTGGTCGCTGCTCTACACTTTCACACCCGGCGACACCGAAAACGAATGAGGTAAGCACCGTGTCCGATCTTCTGGTCAAACCCGCAGGCACCACCGGCAAGGTGCATGACATCACACCGGAATCGGCGGGCTGGGGCTATGTCGGCTTCGGTCTCTACCGTCTGAAGGCAGGTGAAACGGCCTCCGAGGCGACCGGGGACCGCGAGTCAATTCTCGTTCTGGTCGAGGGCAAGGCGGAGATTTCCGGCGCAGGCAGGGATTTCGGCGAACTGGGCGAGCGCATGAATGTCTTCGAGCGTCTGCCGCCCCACGCGGTCTACATCCCCAATGGCGCTGAATGGCAGGTCAAAGCCACGACGGACTGCACGCTCGCTGTCTGCACCGCGCCCGGCAGGGGCGGTCATGAGGCGCAGGTGATCGGCCCCGCCGGCATCAATCTTGAAGAGCGCGGCAGGGGCGCCAACACGCGCTTCATTCACAACATCGCCATGGAAGGCCGCGACGTGGCCGACAGCCTGCTCGTCACCGAAGTCTATACCCCGCAGGGCAACTGGTCGTCCTATCCGCCGCACCGTCATGACGAGGACGATTTCCCGAACATGACCTATCTGGAAGAAACCTATTACCACCGGCTCAACCCGGCTCAGGGCTTCGGCTTCCAGCGGGTATTCACCGAGGATGGCGAACTGGACGAGACCATGGCCGTCAGCGACCACGATGTGGTTCTGGTGCCGAAGGGGCACCATCCCTGTGGCGCGCCCTATGGCTATGAGATGTATTATCTCAACGTGATGGCCGGTCCCTTGCGCAAATGGCGCTTCGCGAACCACCCGGATCATGACTGGATATTCCAGCGGGATGCAAAAGCCGGCTGATTACAAATCAGGTGCTCCGGGCGTCGCTCCCGCGAAAGGTTGATGCCATACTGCCCCGCAGTGTGCTGAGTCGCACCCGCCATTCGCGGCAATGGCGTGCGAACGAGGTCTGGGGAGGGGCATGGACTATACGGAACTGACCAAGGCGTTCGGCGCATTTTTCGCCATCATGAACCCATTCGTGAACCTGCCGATCTTTCTGGCCCTGACGGCGGGCTTCACGGTGCAGCAGCAGCGGGTTCTGGCGTTCAGGATTGCCATTTTCTCCGCCATCATGTGCGCGGTTATCCTGTTCGCGGGGCAGGCGATCATCAGCTTCTTCGGCATAACGGTGGACGAGTTTCGTGTGGCCGGCGGTGTCGTTCTCGCCCACATTGCCTGGTCGATGCTGAACGGGAGCGGCTTTTCTTCCCACCATGGCACCGACCGGGAAAAGGATCACATGGGTGATCTGTCGGGGCTCGCATTCTATCCGATCACCTTTCCGATGATCGTCGGCCCCGGCACCATCGCAACGCTGATCATCTACACGGGACACGCCGGCGGGTTTGAGGCGACCCTGGCCATTGGCGCCGTGGTTGCCGTCATCCTTGCGATCCTGTTCGTCGTCCTCTTCTTCGCATCCGGGATCGGACGCGTGTTGAGCGAGACCATGCGCGTCATCACCACGCGGCTCATGGGCATGATCCTGCTCGCCATCGCGGTCGAGATGATCGTCGCTGGCGTGAAAGCCGTGTTGCCGGGACTGGCCTCATAAACGCCCAGCTCTAGCTCCTGAGCGCCTTGACCAGCCGCACCGACCGTCGCAGGGCGGTCAGTGCCGCGCCAAGGGCAACGATCCAGAGCGCCACTGTCAGCACCACGCCGTGCCCGCTCCACAACGGTTCGAACAGCGAAAGTGCCGCAGCGGCCGTGATTGCAGCCATGCGATGCGGCTTGGCCATGGGGCCGGAAAAGTCTGCCTCTCGGCCACAGGAGCGTCCAAGCTCACGCACATAGGCGGTGAGAACGGCGAAGCCGGCGGCGGCCCAGCCGAGCGCCGGTAGGCCCACGCCATAACCCACGCCGACGAGGATCGCGATATCGGCCACACGGTCGGGGAATTCGTTCCAGAAGGCTCCGTCCGGCGAACCCTTGCCCGCCTCCACGGCCACCATTCCATCGAAAAGGTTGCACAGGAGGCGGCATTGCACAAAAAGGCCGCCCAGAAAAAGGAGTACAAGCCGCGCCGCACCATCGGTCTCGCCCGTCTGCCAGAAGGCGAGGCCGGCGAGCGCTGCAAAACCCATACTCGCCATGGAGATCTGGTTGGGCGTGATGGAGGTTGCGGCCAGCCAGCGTGTCACGGTGTGGGCCCAGCCGGTGTCGCGGCTGGCCAATGGGCGGCGGTTTTCGGTCTCGCTCACGGTCGGGCACTCCATAGGGTGTAGGTATAGAGGGCCGCATAGGATGTTGCGACCGTCAACGGTACGGTGATCGTTGCCAGAATTTCGGGCGTCCCGGCAAGGCTGTGAATGGCGTAGAGAAGGGTCAGCGAGGTGAGGCCTGCGTAGAGCGGAGGCAGAACGAGGCCGGAAAGCCCCTCATGGCGCGCCACCAGCGTTTCGATGAACCGCTTGAGGAAAAGGGTTATGCAGGCGGAGAGGCTTCCCTGAACGACGCCCGCCAGCAATGGGCCAGGCGTTGCATGGCCCCGGTTGGCGAACACCGCCCACGCGCCCATGGCGAGAAACGCAAAACCCATGTGCACGGCGCTGCTTTTCGCCAGCCGGGCCAGCGCCGATTTCATGTCAGAGACCACCAGTAGCGCACGAGGTGGAAGAAGATGGGGGCCGAGAAGATCACCGAATCCAGCCGGTCGATGAAGCCGCCATGGCCGGCGATCAGGTGTCCCCAGTCCTTCACGCCACGGTCACGCTTGATGGCCGACATGACGAGCCCGCCGAAAAAGCCCATGAGCACGATGACAAAGGACAGCAGTCCCGCCTGAACCGGCGTGAACGGCGTCATCCAGAAGAGGGCCGCACCGACGAGTGTGGCGCTCAGCGCACCGCCGACAAACCCCTCTACCGTCTTCGATGGAGAGAGCTTCGGCGCGATTTTGGTGCGTCCGATGAGCTTGCCCCAGACATATTGCAGCACGTCGCTCGACTGCACGACGACCACCAGGAAGGCGATCAGGAGCAGGTTGCGCCCTTCATAGCCGGGGATCTGCAGCGTGAGCAGTGCCGGCACATGGGAAACGCAGAAGACGCAGATCATCAGCGCCCATTGCACTTCCGCGACCCGCACAAGGAAATGATCCGTGTCGCCACGCAGTGCCGAGACGATGGGCATCAGGAGAAATGCGTAGACCGGCACGAGGATCGAATAGAGCCCATACCAGTCGATATAGACGAGATAGTATTGAAGCGGCAGCACGAGGAAGAAGGCGGAAGCGAGCGCCCAGTGATCGCCGCGCCGCGTGTCGGTCAGCGTCACGAATTCGCGCAAGGCAGCGAAGGAGGCGAAGCCGAAGAGAAGGATCGCACCCATCCGGCCGAAAAGCAGCGCACCGCCCATCAGGATGATCATCACCCACCAGGCGTTCACCCGGTCGTTGAGGTTTTCGACGACGGCATTGGACCCGTCGGGTGAAAGCCTGCGCTGGAGGAGATGTCCCACAAGCGAGGCGGCAATGAGAACGGCGGCAAGTCCGCCGAGCAGTTTCAGAAGATCGATCTGGTGCTCGGTCATCACGCGTTCCCTTGTTTGACGCCGGACAGGGATAAGAGCGCGTTGCGCGCGCGGGTGAGGAAAGCGTCCTTGGCTTCGTCTTTGCCGACACGCAACGGCGCACCGAAGGTAACCGTGCAGATAAGCGGCACGGGAACGAACTCTCCCTTGGGCATGACGCGGTTCAGATTGTCGATCCACACCGGCACGAAATCCACATCGGGCCGCGCTTTTGCGAGATGAAAGATTCCGCTCTTGAAAGGAAGAAGAGCGGCATCGGTCTCATTGCGTGTGCCTTCGGGAAAGATGATGAGGGAAGCGCCTCCATCGAGCGCATCGGCCATCTGCCCTATGGGATCGCTTGCGCGCGTGTCGCGGTTCCTGTCGATCAGCACTGCATTGAATACGTCTCGGCCGATGAAACGGCGCGTGGGGGATTTCAGCCAGTAGTCTGCGCCGGCCACCGGGCGGGTTTGCCGGCGCATGCGGACGGGCAGAACTGTCCAAAGCAGGATAAAGTCGCCGTGGCTGACATGGTTGGCAAAATACACCCGCTGCCGCGGGACGGGCTCGATGCCTTCCCAGTCGGCCCGCACCGCGGTGATGAAGCGTGCGAACAGCGTAATCGCACCCGCTGCCAGACGCGCTATGATTGCCATTGTCCCTCAAGCCCTGAACCGATTCGATCCCTGCTCTTGTATAGGACCGCCGTGAACAAGGCCAACCGCGTCAAAACATGACCCCGGCATGAAATTTCCATAACGGAAAAGGTATGGACAATGCATTCTGCAGATGCTGTCATCCAACCGTAACAATAGCCGACCAATAGAGACCGGTCCTAAACCGGCGTTCGACGCTACAGGGAGATGAAACATGAAACTTCGCGCAATGCTTTCCGCAGCCACAGCGTTGACTGTGGCGCTTCCGGCAATGATCGGCGTCGCACAGGCGCAGACCCAGGTCCAGTTCTGGCATGCCTTTACCGGTCGTCTTGGTGAACTTCTGGAAAAGCAGGTCTCCGATTTCAACGCCAGTCAGGATGATTATGAAGTCGTTGCCACGCTCAAAGGCAATTATTCGGAAGCCTTGAATGCCGGCATCGCCGCCTTCCGCGCCGGCGAGCAGCCGCACATTCTGCAGGTGTTCGAGGTCGGCACGGCCACGATGATGGCAGCCAAAGGCGCGATCAAGCCGGTCTATGAAGTGATGGCCGAGGCTGAGGCCGCGTTCGATCCAAGCGCCTACCTTGCTCCGGTTGCCGGCTACTACACCAACACCGACGGCGAAATGCTCTCGCTGCCCTACAACTCTTCGACGCCTGTTCTCTACATCAACAAGAACGCGCTCCAGGAAGCCGGTCTCGATCCCGAGGCGAAGCCTGCCACCTGGCCGGAGGTTGAGGAAATCCTCGTCAAGCTCAAGGAAGCCGGCTCGGAATGCCCGCTGACGACGGCCTGGCAGTCATGGGTTCATCTCGAGAATCTGAGCGCCTACCACAATGTGCCCTTCGCCACCGAAGCCAACGGGTTTGCCGGCACCAACACCGAGCTTGCCTTCAATGGCGACCTGCAGGTCAAGCACATCGACAAGATGGGTGCGTGGGCGAAGGATGGCCTCTTCAGCTATTCGGGCCGCCGCAATGAGGGCGGTGCGCGTTTCCGCTCGGGCGAATGCGCCATGTTCACCGAATCGTCGGCCGGTTACGCCGGCGTGAAGGCCGAGGCCGACTTCCCCTTCACCGTGACCAACCTGCCTTACTGGCCGGATGCGGAAGGCGCGCCCTACAACACCATCATCGGTGGCGCTTCGCTGTGGGTCATGTCGGGCCATGAGGCCGAGGAATATGCCGGCGTTGCTGCATTTCTGAATTACCTGTCCAGCGCTGAAGTGCAGGCTCAGTGGCACCAGGACACCGGCTATCTGCCGATCACCACGGCTGCCTATGAGCTGACCAAGGAGCAGGGCTTCTACAACGAGAACCCTGGCACCGACGTCGCTATCCTGCAGATGACCGGCAAGGCTCCGACGGAAAACTCCAAGGGTATCCGCCTTGGCAATTTCGACCAGATCCGCGCCATCATCGACGAGGAACTGGAAGCCGTCTGGCAGGGCCAGAAGGACGCCAAGACAGCGCTCGACGAAGCCGTGAACCGCGGCAACGAGCTGCTGCGCCGCTTCGAGCAGTCGACGCGATAAGTCTGTGAAACCTGCGGGGCCGGCAGAAATCTTGCCGGCCCCGGCATTCTTGGTTCGCCCATGGAAAAGCGCGTCACCTTCGATAACCGTTTGCTGCCCTATCTGCTGCTCGCGCCGCAGCTTGCAGTGACGATCGTTTTTTTCTTCTGGCCGGCCGGTCAGGCCCTTTACCAGTCGCTGCTTCTGCCTGATCCGTTCGGGCTTGGCGCGCGCTTCGTCTGGTTCTCGAATTTCGAATATCTTTTCAACGACCGGTATTATCTCCAGTCCTTCGTCACCACGGCCGTTTTCACCTTCTTCGTGACGCTGGTTTCCATGTCGGTCGCGCTTCTTTTTGCCGTGATGGCCGACCAGGTGATCAAGGGGGCAGGGGCTTACAAGACGCTGCTCATATGGCCCTATGCCGTGGCGCCCGCCGTGGCCGGTGTGATGTGGCTCTTCATGTTCCAGCCCTCCATCGGCGTGATCGCCTTTTACATGAAGGCGATTGGCATTGACTGGAACCCCGTTCTCAATGGGGGGCAGGCGATGACGTTGGTCATTCTCGCCGCCGCATGGAAGCAGATCAGCTACAATTTCCTGTTCTTCCTGGCCGGTCTGCAGGCGATCCCCAAAAGCCTGATCGAGGCGGCGGCGATTGATGGCGCGGGCAAATGGCATCGTTTCCGCACCATCATCTTCCCGCTTCTGTCGCCCACCACTTTCTTCCTGCTGGTGGTCAACATCGTCTACGCCTTCTTCGAGACCTTCGGCATCATCCACACGATGACGTCCGGCGGGCCTGGCCAGTCCACCACCATCCTCGTCTACAAGGTCTATTCCGACGGTTTCGTCGGGCAGGATCTCGGTTCCTCCGCCGCCCAGTCGGTTATCCTGATGGTTGTCGTGGGCATTCTGACCGTCATCCAGTTCCGCTTCATCGAGCGGCGCGTGCACTATTGAGGAGGGCGGAGCATGGTTGAAAAACAGGGGTTAGGCACAATCCTGATGCATGCGGTGCTGATCATCGGCATCGCCATCGTCTGCTTCCCGATCTACCTCACCTTCGTCGGCTCGACACTGACGCATTTCGAGATCATCCGCCCGCCCATGCCACTGGTGCCGGGGCCGCACTTCATCGAAAATTACAGTGAAGCGCTTACTTCCGGCATCACCGCGCCGGTGGGGCGCATGCTGTTCAATTCCCTTGTCATGGCCATGGGCATCGCCATCGGCAAGATCGCCATTTCGATCCTGTCGGCCTATGCGATCGTCTATTTCCGCTTTCCGTTTCGCATGCTTGCCTTCTGGGCGATCTTCATGACGCTGATGCTGCCGGTGGAAGTGCGCATCGTACCGACCTATGAGGTCGTGGCTTCGCTTGGCATGCTCAATTCCTACACCGGCCTGATACTGCCGCTCATCGCCTCGGCCACCGCCACATTCCTCTTCCGCCAGTTCTTCATGACCGTACCGGATGAGCTTGTGGAGGCTGCGCGGGTTGACGGTGCGGGGCCGCTGCGCTTCTTCAAGGACATTCTCCTGCCGCTCTCGGTGACCAACATCGCGGCCCTTTTCGTGATCCTGTTCATTTACGGGTGGAACCAGTTCCTCTGGCCGCTTCTCATCACCACCAGGCCGGAAATGAACACCATCGTGATGGGTCTGAAACAGATGATGCCGACCGCCGATGATTACGGCAACTGGCCCGTGACCATGGCGGCAGCGACGCTGGCCGTTCTGCCGCCGGTGGCGGTCGTGATCTTCATGCAGCGCCTTTTCGTCAAAGGCCTTGTCGAGACAGAGAAATAGAAGGACCGAAATCGGCATGGCGACGATTTCCATACGCGACGTTCGCAAATCCTACGGCAAGACCGAGGTCATCCATGGCGTCAGTCTGGATGTGGCCGATGGCGAATTCATTGTCATTGTCGGCCCGTCCGGCTGCGGCAAGTCCACGCTTCTGCGCATGGTGGCCGGGCTTGAGCGCATCACCGCCGGCACGATGGAAATCGGCGGGCGGGTGGTCAACGATCTGGAGCCGCGCGAGCGCGACATCGCGATGGTGTTCCAGAACTATGCGCTCTATCCGCATATGTCCGTCTTCGACAACATGGCCTACGGGCTGAAAATCGCCGGCAAGACGAAGGACGAAATCCGCCAGCGGGTCGATCAGGCAGCCACCATGCTGCAGCTCGAACCCTATCTCGACCGCAAGCCGCGCGCGCTTTCTGGTGGCCAGCGCCAGCGTGTCGCCATGGGCCGCGCGCTCGTGCGCAATCCTGCCGTCTTCCTGTTCGACGAGCCACTGTCCAATCTCGATGCGAAGCTGCGCGTTCAGATGCGGCTTGAGATCAAGCAGATGCAGCGCTCGGTCGGCACCACCGCGCTTTACGTGACCCATGATCAGGTGGAGGCGATGACGCTCGCCGATCGTCTCGTGGTGATGAATGCCGGCGTGGCCGAGCAGATCGACACGCCGATGGCTGTCTATGAACGCCCGGCGACACGGTTTGTTGCGGGCTTCATCGGCTCTCCGGCGATGAACATTCTGAAGGGAAGCGTTTCGGGCTCGGATTTCGTGCTGGAAAGAGGTGGCAGGTTGGCGCTCGACACCCAGCCGGCAGAGACGGGCCGCCCGCTTCTCTTCGGCGTGCGTCCCGAGCATCTGCAGGTTGCCACGCCTGACAAGGCAACGCTCAGCCTCTCCGTCACGGCAGTGGAAACGCTGGGGGCCGACACGCTGGCCCATGGCACACTGTCAGGCGCCAATGGTGCCGGCGGGGAGCTGATCGCCCGGCTTCCCGGCAGCGCCAGGGTCGCGCCCGGCGACACACTGCCGCTCACCGTTCAGGAGAACATGACCCACCTCTTCGATGCGGAGACGGGCAAACGCGTTTGAGCCTCAGCCGCCCAGCGGATGGGGCATGTAGCCGACGAAGCCGGTGATCTTCCAGCGCCCGTCGATCCTGGCGCAGAAATAGAGCGTCTGCCAGTTCAGCCGGTCGACGCTGCCATCGGCCTTCGCGACACTGCCATTGAATTTCTTGTGCAGAACGGCGCGGTCGCCATCGATGTCGATGTCGCGCATGTTCGTCACGCGGAAAAGCGCCTCCCGCAGCGGCTCGGCAAACTCGGTGGCCGCCGTTTCCTTGCCCTGTCGCAGCCATTCGTCGCGATAGGTTTTCACATCGGGAAACTGCAGCCGCCAGGAATCCGCATCGCTTAGAAAATGCGCATGCATACCGAAAAAACGGTCGTCGGCAAAATCCCCTTCCACCATCGACCAATCCTGCGCCAGAAACGCGTCGATGTCGCGCCGCACCAGCATCTCCCAGAGATAGTGACGGTCGGCGTCGCCTTCAGGGAAGGGGTTCTTGTCATAGGTCATATGTGTCTTCCTCGCAGTAACTCGTCTCAGGTCAGGCGGCCGCGCGCGGCAACGGCAAGTGTTTCGGTGACCCTGTCGCCCTCGACGAGGTTCACCGCGTCGTAAAGGTTCGACACCGGGCAGACATGATTGGGAATGATGCGCAGTTTCTCGCCGATCTCAGGCTTCGTCGCACAGTTCGACAGGTCGACAATGCCGTGCTCCTCGCTGAGCGAAGCGATCACCGCATCGGGATACTCCACGATGTGCCCATGGCCTGGAACAGGCGCCGTATCGGCCGCGAGCGCCTTGGAGCCGGCATCGATGATCGCGCGGTTTTCCGTCGGGCGGCTTACCACGGTGACAAGCACCGTCAGCGCGCAGTCTGCCAGCGTGCCATGACCGAAAGCCACCTGCATGCGATCGGAATAGATATAGGTGCCGGGCCGGTGCTCGGTCGCGCTGGTCACCTGCTCGGCCCGATAGAAGTCGGGCGATCCGCCATTGGAAACCGTGTTGACCGCCAGCCCGCTCTCCCCGAGCGCGGCGATGGCATCCGCCAGCCAGCGTTCCACCGCTTCAGGCTCGCCACGCGGCGGGTAGGTCATCAGCCCTTCGAAGCGCAACCCCGGTGCTGCATCGATCTGTTTCGCCAGCGTAACGACCTCTTCTGTCGTCTGCACACCGCAACGGCCCATGCCCGTATCGCATTCCACGAGCACGGGGAGGGGATGGCGGGGATCGGTGAAATGCCCGGCATAGCCGGCAATCGTCACTGCGCTGTCCGCCGTCACGGATAGCTTCACACGTTTGTGCAGGGCCAGAAGCCGGTCGAGCCTGGCAGCACCCAGAATGTTGTAGGGAATGAAGATATCGGTAAGCCCCGCATCGGCCATCACTTCGGCTTCGCCCACCTTCTGACAGGTGATGCCGGTCGCCCCAATTTCGCACTGCATTTTCGCGAACAGGGGCAGTTTGTGGGTCTTGATGTGCGGGCGCAGCTTCAGCCCGTGGGCGTCTGCATGGGCCTGCGCGCGGGCGAGGTTGGCCCGGACCTTCGCAAGGTCGATCGCCACGGCGGGCGTTTCAAGGTCGAGAATGCGCAAGGCATCAGTCTCCGATGGGCAGATTGGGGTTCTTGATGTTCTGGCTGGCCAGGCTGTGGCGCACCCGCCTGAGCGGCTCCAGCACCTTCTTGCCGAGCGTGAGCGCGGTCGCCATGGCGATCATGTCCACCGCAGAGAGCAGCGCATAGCGCATGGAGGAGGGTTTGTAGAGATTGCCGTCTTCCTTGAAGGTGAGCGGCAGAATGTCGTCGCCCGCCGCCGCCAGCGGCGAGTTGGGCGTGGTCACCACAAAGGCGCGCGCGCCATATTGGCGGGCAATCGTCACCGCATCCATCACCGAGGCGGCCTGTCCGGAAACCGAAAAGCCGATCACCACCGCTTTTGGCTCCAGCACCGAGGCGCTCATGCGCTGAAGTTGCGGGTCGGTGTGTGCGGTCACGTGCAGCCCAAGGCGGAAGAGCCGGTTCTGCAATTCCACCGCAGCGAAGGAAGAGCTGCCGCCCGTGCCATAGACAAGGATCTGGCTCGCGCGGCTGATCTCTTTCGCCATGGGCTCAAGATCAATGTCCGCAAGGGCCATCGACATGAGTTCGAGGGCGGCATGCGCGCCCGAGGCAACCTTGGCCACCACCTGGCCCGACAGCGGCAGCTCCTCCACCGGTGCGCTCGGCTCGCGCAGGTAGGCGCCGCCGATGGCCAGCGCCTGCGCCAGATGAAAGCGCATCTCCCGTGTGCCGGGAAACCCGAGCGCTCGCGCCAGCCGCGTGATGGTCGGCTCGCTCACGCCTGCCCGTTCGGCGATCTGCGCAATCGGCGCATGGGCGGCAAATTGCGGATCGGCCAGAATGCTCTCCACCAGGCGGATTTCCGCGCCGCGCCCGCGCTCAAGGCGATCCTGCAACCGGGCGATGATATCGACCGTGCGTTCGCTGTCGTCGGGCACGCGCTTATCCATGATCACTGCGCCTCTAATCGCTGTCCGCCATTGCGGTCAAACAGATGCACATGCTCTGTCGGCACGGAAAGCGCCAGCGTTTCTCCCGGTTTCGGCAATTCCCTGTCACGCAGCACCACGCGCACGTCCTCTCCGGCAATGGTGCCGAACACATGGATCTCCGGACCGGTCGGCTCCACGACTTCGACATGGAGTTTCAGCGGTCCTTCCGGGTCCCTTTGATAGGATTCGGGGCGGATGCCAACTGTCACGGTCTCATGGCCGAACCCCTGCGCGATGGGGAGGCTGGTGCCATCCTGCAGCACCGCCACGGGTGTGCCGCCCACCACACCTGTTTCGGCTTGCAGAAAGCTCATCGCCGGAGAGCCGATGAAGCCGGCAACGAAAGTGTTGGCGGGCCGGTCGTAGAGTTCCAGCGGTGTGCCCACCTGCTCGATGTTGCCGCCATTCATGACCACGATCCGGTCGGCCATGGTCATGGCCTCGATCTGGTCATGTGTCACATAGACGATGGTGGTGCCGAGCTTCTGGTGCAGCGCCTTGATTTCGGTGCGCATCTGGATGCGCAGTTTCGCGTCGAGGTTCGACAGCGGCTCGTCGAAGAGAAACACTTTCGGATCGCGCACGATGGCCCGGCCCATGGCGACACGCTGGCGCTGGCCGCCGGAAAGCTGGCCCGGCTTGCGGTCGAGATAGGCACCGAGATTGAGGATTTCGGCCGCCTTCTCGATGCGCCGTTCCGTCTCGTCTTTCGGCTCGCCGCGCACGCGCGGCCCAAAGCTGATGTTTTCCCGAACGCTCATATGCGGAAAGAGCGCGTAGGACTGGAACACCATGGAGGTGTCGCGTTTCTGGGGCGGAATGTCGTTGGCCCGGGCGCCGCCAATGACGAGGTCGCCGCCGGTGATGGGCTCCAGTCCCGCAATCATCCGCAACAGTGTGGACTTGCCACAGCCGGACGGCCCGACCAGAACCACGAACTCGCCATCGTCAATCGCCAGCGAGAGTTTCTCGATCACGGTCAGCGAACCGTAGCGCTTGGAAATGTCCTTCAGTTTCAGCTCTGCCATGAAGGATCTCCTCAGCCGGCTATCTGTTCAAGAAAGGGCAGGTTCCCGGCGGAAATCCCCGCATCCACGGGAAGCACCGTGCCAGTGATGCCGCTTGCAAGCGGCGAGGCGAGAAAGGCCGCTGCGCGCGCCACTTCGGCAGGCTCGACCATGCGCCCCAGCGGATAAAGCTGCCGCACCTTTGCCAATATGCCCGGGTCGCGTTCGATGCGGTGATCCCAGGCCATGGTGCGCACCGAGCCCGGCGTGATCGCATTGGCACGGATGCCGTGCCGGCCTTCCTCCGTGGCGATCGCGCGCATCCAGGCGATCAGCCCGGCCTTGGCCGCCGCATAGGCAGGGTTGCCATAGTGCGAAAGCGCATTGATGGAGGAAATGAACACAAAAGCCGCACCATTCTCCCGGTCGCGCATGGCAGGCAGAAACGCCTGCGAAAGCCTTGCAGCGCTGCGCAGGTTGAGATCCAGCTCGTGCGAGAGCGCCTTGGGCGTCACATCGTCCAGCGTTTCGGCACGCGTCCAGCCTGCGTTGGAGATCACGGCATCCGGAACGCCCCCGTCGCAGATACGCTTCACCGCCGCTTCGACCGCACCATCGTCCAGCAGATCGAAGCGCTGGGCCTCTCCAACACCGTCAAAAGACAGGTCGGCTTCTTCCAGATCGCATGCGACCACAAAGGCGCCAAACCCCGAAAGGACGTCCACCATGGCCCGGCCGATGCCACCGGCCGCACCCGTCACGACAATCCTGTGACCATTGAGATCGATCATTGCGCTCCCGTTCTTCCCCTGGGTTTGCCCGCTTTCGTGGGGTCTCTTCGTTCTTTCCGGGCAATCTGACGCTGCCTGAAACACAGGCCGGCAGCCAAAGATTTGCCGATAAATCGTAATTTAGCAACATGAATGTGTGATTTCACTTGCTTATTTCCAATTTCTGTAAAAAAATTACACAAAAGATCGCTGCTCGCGCCGTGTGGCAATCCGCAAGAACAGTTAAGGCGCAGGTGCCCTTCACCGGGCGCGCATCAGGAACCCGAGAGAGGAACAGGGAGACAGGAATGAACAGGACCGCATTGAAAGCCACCGTCGCCGGTGCCGCGCTTCTATCCATGGCTGGGTGGGCGCAGGCAGAGACCGTGCGCGTGACCGTGGCTGAATACAGCTCCAAGACCGGCCCCTATTTCGAGGAAGCCGCCAAGGCATTCGAAGAGGCCAATCCCGGCTCCGATATCCAGATCGAGGTGGTGCCGTGGGATGTGCTTCTGCAGAAACTGACCACCGACATTTCCGGCGGCGCCAATGCCGATCTGTCGATCATCGGCACACGCTGGCTGATCGACTTTGTCGATCAGGGCATCGCCGCGCCGCTGGACGATTACATGACGCAGGACTTCAGGGACCGGTTCTTCCCGGTCTTCCTTGAGCCTTCCGTGATGCAGGGAAAGACCTATGGTCTGCCCATCGCCGCATCGGCCCGCGCCATGTACTACAACAAGGCG
The DNA here is from genome assembly GCF_056431025.1 of Nitratireductor lacus. Taxonomy (NCBI): domain Bacteria; kingdom Pseudomonadati; phylum Pseudomonadota; class Alphaproteobacteria; order Hyphomicrobiales; family Phyllobacteriaceae; genus Nitratireductor; species Nitratireductor lacus. The sequence goes on from NZ_JBWKMB010000009.1 coordinate 28,303, forward strand.
CTGTTCGAGCAGGCTGGCATCACCGAGGTTCCCGACACCTGGGACGAGCTTGCCGAAGCCGCCAAGAAGATCGGTGCGCTGGGTGACGACATTGCCGGCTTCGGCCTTCAGGGCAAGGAGATCGAGACCGACGTCTATTTCTACTATGCCTTCTGGGCCTATGGCGGGCAGCTCGTCGAAGAGGACGGCACATCCGGCCTCGATACCGATGCCGGCTACAAGGCAGCAGAGATGTACAAATCGCTGATCGATTCCGGCGCGACGCAGCCCGGTGTCACCTCCTATAACCGCGAGGATGTGCAGAACCTGTTCAAGCAGGGCAAGGTCGGCATGATGATCACCGCGCCGTTCCTCTCGAACCAGATCAAGGAAGAAGCGCCAGACCTCGATTACGGCGTGGCCGCCATTCCGGCCGGTCCCGAAGGTGATCGCGGCACCTATGGCGTGACCGATTCCATCATCATGTTCGAGAATTCGCAGAACAAGGATCTGGCCTGGAAGTTCCTCGACCAGCTCTTCACCACCGAGTGGCGCGCAAAATTCACCTCAGGTGAAGGCTTCCTGCCGGTCAATCCGGAGGTCGCGGCCCAGCCGGCCTTTGCTGACAATGCCGACCTGAAGGCATTCACAGCGCTTCTGCCGGACGCCCGCTTTGCCCCGGTCATTGCCGGCTGGGAGGAGATCGCCGCCACCACGTCGGATGCGGTGCAGACGATCTATCTCGGCAATGGCGAGCCCAAGGCAACGCTCGATGCCGCCGCTGGAGAGATCAACGGCATTCTTGGTCAGTAGGCCGAAGATCCCGTGAAACAGGCATGCGCGGTCGCAGACCGCGCATGCTTCTCCTGACGTCCACCCGGCAAGGCGCCGGACAACCGTGACGGGACCATGATCCGCTCGCCCCTGACAAATCCCTATCTGCTGATCCTGCCGGGGTTTCTTCTCGCCGCGTTCATCATCCTGTGGCCGCTTTACCAGCTCGGTACGATTTCACTCAACGACGTCAACCGCTTCGGCCAGTTGCGCGGGCTCAACGGCGTCGAAAACTATGTCGCCGTCTTCACCGACCCGGATTTTCTGGGCGCGCTCTGGCGCACCTTCATCTGGACCGGCGGCATCGTGTTCGGCACGCTGATCGTTTCCGTGCCCGTGGCCATGATCCTCAACGAGGATTTTTATGGCCGCTCGCTTGCACGCGTCATCGTCATGCTGCCCTGGGCCGTGTCGCTCACCATGACAGCCATCGTCTGGCGCTGGGCGCTGAATGGCGAGAGCGGCATGCTCAATTCGGGCCTGCAGAACATCGGTCTGATCGATCAGAACATCCAGTGGCTCGCCCGCGCTTCGACCGCCTTCCCGGTGCAGATCATGATCGGCATTCTGGTCACGATCCCGTTCACGACGACCATCTTTCTCGGCGGTCTCTCATCCATCCCCGACGATCTTTATGAGGCGGCCAAGCTTGAAGGCGCCTCGCGCTGGCAGACCTTTCGCGAGATCACCCTGCCGCTGATGAAGCCGTTTTTGAACATCTCGATCGTGCTCAACATGATCTATGTGTTCAATTCGTTCCCGATCATCTGGGCCACCACGCAGGGCGGGCCGGCCAACTCCACCGACATTCTTGTCACCTATCTCTACAAGCTCGGTTTCCGCTTCGGCAAACTGGGAGAGGCGTCCGCCCTGTCGGTGATGATGTTCGCGCTGCTTCTGGCCTTCACCATCCTCTATGTTGCGCTGGCCATGCGCAGGGAGCGGACATGAACCCCAAGCTGAAGAAATCGCTTCTCTACTGGGCACTGCTTTCACCGCTCATCGTGCTGATCCTGTTTCCGTTTGCCGTGATGTTCATCACCGCCATCAAGCCGGCCAACGAGGTGCTGTCGCCAACCTGGTGGCCGCGTGAGGCGGCATGGCGCAATTTCATCGACATGTGGGCCGTCACCAATTTCGGCACCGCGCTCTGGAATTCGATCTATGTCTCGGTGCTGTCGACCGTTCTGGCGCTCGCGGTCTCCATTCCCGCAGCTTACGCCATGAGCCGTTTCCGGTTCAGGGGGCAGGGCTTTTTCCGCCAGTTCCTGCTCGTCACGCAGATGCTCTCGCCCATCGTGCTTGTCATCGGCCTGTTCCGGCTGGTGGTGTGGCTCGGCCTGCTCGACAATGTGAACTCCATCGTCTTCGTCTATGGCGCGTTCAATGTCGCTTTCACCGTGTGGATGCTGCAGAGCTATTTTTCCACCATCCCGAAAGATCTGGAAGAAGCCGCGTGGATAGAGGGCGCGAGCCCGGCAAAGGCGCTGGTGATGGTGTTCCTGCCGCTTGCCCTTCCTGCGATGACGGTGACCGCCATCTTCTCCTTCATCAATGCGTGGAACGAGTTCGTCATCGCGCTCACCATGCTGCGGCGTCAGGAAAGCTACACGCTGCCGATCCAGATTTTCTCGCTCGTCGCCGGTCGCTACACGGTCGAGTGGCATCACGTCATGGCGGCCACCTTTGTCGCCACGATCCCCGTCGCCGTCATCTTTGCCTGGCTACAGCGCTATCTGGTGCGCGGCCTGGCCATCGGTGCGGTGAAATAAAGCAATTCCAGGAACGGAGTATATTCATGACCAAGCAGTGCTTCGGCACCTCCCATGTGCCGCTTTCCCCCGCCGTGCGCGCCGGCGATTTCGTCTACATCTCCGGCCAGGTTCCGGTGGGCGCGGATGGCGTCGTCGTCAAGGGTGGCATCACCGAGCAGACCGGGCAGGTGATGGAAAACGTCAAGGCTGCTCTGGCGCTCGCCGGCTGCACGCTCGACGATGTGGTCAAGACAACCGTCTGGCTGGAGGATGCGCGCGATTTCGGACCGTTCAATGCGGTGTACGGCAAGTACTTTGCCAAGAACCCGCCGGCGCGCACCACGGTTGAATCGCGGCTGATGATCGACATCAAGATCGAAGTCGAGGCCGTCGCCTACAAGCCGCTCTGATCCAAAAATCCGGAACCTCATCGCATGCGTGTCTTTACCGCCTCGCTCGCCACCGAAACCAACACTTTCTCGCCGATCCCGACCGATCGCGGGGATTTCGAGATGGCGTTTTATGCCGGGCCGGGGGAACACCCCGAGACTCCGACGCTCTGTTCGGCGCCCATCCCGGTTTTGCGGCGGCGGGCGCGGGAAGAGGGTTTCACCCTGATCGAGGGGACCGCCACCTGGGCGGAACCGGGCGGCTATGTCCGGCTCGATGTCTATGAGGCGCTGCGCGATGAGATTCTGGATCAGCTGCGGGCCGCCATGCCGGTGGACTGTGTGGTGCTCGGCCTGCACGGCGCAATGGTCGCGCGCGGGCTCGACGATTGCGAAGGCGATCTTCTCGCCCGTGTGCGCGAGATCGTCGGCCCGGATGTGATCGTCGCCGCCGAGCTCGACCCGCACAGTCATCTGACGGCGAAGCGCGTGGCGGCGGCGAACATTCTCGCCGCTTTTCTAGAATTCCCCCACACGGATTTTCTCGAACGTGCCGAGCACGTGGTGGATCTCGCCCTGCGTGCCACGCGCGGTGAAATCCGCCCGGTGATCTCCACCTTCGACTGCCGCATGATCGACGTCTTCCCGACAAGCCGCGAGCCCATGCGCTCCTTCGTGGACCGTATGAAGGCACTGCAGGGCAGGGAGGGCATCCTCTCCGTCTCGCTCATCCACGGCTTCATGGCGGGTGATGTGCCCGAGCTCGGGACCCAGGTCATGGTCGTCACCGACAATGCACCGGAGAAAGGCGCAGCGCTCGCCGAAAAGCTCGGTCAGGATGTGCGCGGCATGCGCGGCATGACCGCCATGAAGAGCCTCTCCGCCGCAGATGCCATCGCCAGGGCGAAGGCCGGCGGGGCAGACGGCAAGCCGGTCGTCATCGCCGACATGTGGGACAATCCCGGCGGCGGCACGGCGGGCGACAACACCGTTCTCCTGCATGCGCTCGTTCAAAGCGGCATCACCTGCGCAGGCGTTGCCACCATCTGGGACCCGCAGGCGGTCGGCTTTGCGCATGGCGCGGGCGAGGGCACCATTCTCGACATGCGCTTGGGCGGAAAGGCAAACGCCGCCAGCGGCACACCGTTCGACGGGTCGTTCGAGATCCGAAAGCTGGCTGAGGAAGGCTGGCAGACATTCGGCACCAGCCGCGTCACACTCGGCCCTGCCGCGGTGGTGCGGCTTGTCGGCACCGAGATCGACATCGTGCTCAACACCAACCGCACCCAGACCTTCGAGCCCGACATCTTCTCCAATCTCGGCGTCGATCCGCTCGAAAAGCAGGTGCTTCTCGTCAAGTCGACCAATCATTTCCATGCGGGCTTCGCCCCCATCGCAGAAGAGATCGTCTATGCGGCGGTGGAAGGCTGCTACCCGAACAACCCGAAGACGGCCGGCTACAGGAAGCTCGCGCGCCCGATCTGGCCCATCGCCGAAGACATCTTCGATCGGGAAAACGCAACGCCTCTTTGACCCATCGCAAAGCGTGTCTCCATAACGGCGGCTAGAAGGAGCCGTCGAACCAAAAAGCAACTCCAGGAAGCGTGGAAACTGTCTCCCGCCTGGAATTGTCAGAAACGGAGACCGTTCATGACTGCGATCAAAACCGCCGCCTTTCTGGCGGCAGGCCTTGTTCTTGGCATCACTGTAGCGCCTGGCCTTGCAGCCGAGTTTGAGATCAGGATGCTCAACAAGGGCGAGAAGGGGGTGATGGTCTTCGAGCCGGATTTTGTCCGCGCCCAGCCCGGCGACACCATCAAATTCGTGTCTGTCGATCCCGGGCACAATGCCGAGACCATCAAGGGTATGCTCCCCGAGGGGGCAGCCGCGTTTCGCAGCAAGGTGAGCAAGGACTTCTCCGTGACACTCACGGAAGAAGGCGTCTACGGCGTCAAATGCACCCCGCACTATGGCATGGGCATGATCGCGCTGATCGCCGTGGGCGAACCCGCGAACGGAGAGGCCGCCGCAGGGGTGAAGCACCCCGGCAAGGCCAAAAAACATTTCGCCACGCTCTTCGAGGCGCTTCCGGAAAAACTTGCCGCGAAATAATTCCAGGAAACCTGGAATCTCGCCTGGAACTACGGGCCCAGGGGCGGGCAGGGGCGGGCTTCATCCGGGTGTGATTGCCATCGGGGCTTCTGCCCCGAGCCCGAGAAGGCCGGCGAGGGTCTGCCGATTGGCTACAAGATCGGCCAGGGAATAGCGGTCGAACACGGCAAGATAGGCGTCGGGAGCTTCATTCACGACGCCTTTCAGCCGGCAGGCCGGGGTCAGGACGCAGGCGCTTTCTCCAGCCCCCATGCATTCCACCAGGGCGAGGCTATCTTCCATCCCCCGAATGATCGTACCCAGCCCGATTTCCTCGGGCGCGCGCGCCAGCGCGATCCCGCCCGCGCGGCCACGGAGCGTTGTCACAGCGCCCAGTTGCCCCAGCCGGCGCGCCACTTTCAAAAGGTGATTGCGCGAGAGGCCATAGGTCTCGGCGACATCGCTCACGGTGCATGGAGCACCCTGCTTTGTCGCCAGATAAATCAGCATCCGAAGTGCATAGTCCGTGTGGAGCGTCATGCGCATCGCGTTACCTTTCGGGTCGCGCGAGCGTGGCAAGCGCAAAAAGGCCTGCTCCGGCAAGCAGAAGTGCCTTCACCGCCTCACCTCCCGCATAGAGGAAATGATGCATCGAGGCCGGCAGTGGATCGCCGGCAATCACGGCAGCGACCCGCGCATCCAGCACGGGCAGAAGCCAGAATGTCTGCGCCAGGACGATTGCCACCGCAATGCCCGTCACAGCCACAAGAATGCGCCGCCTGTAGGCGAAGACCGTCACCATCATCAGCAGGACCGCAAATCCCCACTCGACCCTGGAGAACGCCGCGAAGGTGACATTGCCCACTTCCAGCGCCACGGGCAGCGACAGGGCCTGTGCCTGAAACTTCACCGGGGTCGCAAGAAAAGAGACTCCGCAGACCATGCCCAGCCAGAGAAGCGCTATCAGTCCATAAACTGCAAGCGCATAGGGGTTGGCCTTCTCCCCTTCGGTGTTACGCATCGTCTCTGGTCCGGGCTCGTGCGGCATCGGGGCCAAGCGCGGCGGGCAGGCGGAAGAACATTGCGAGTTTCAGGCTCTTTGCAATGCGCTCCGCCCGTTCGATGAACACGGCAGCAACCGCCGGCGTGCAAAGATCTCCGACGGTCTGCCGGAAAAGACCGAGCCAGATATCGAAATCCGCTTCCACCACCGTCTTGAGCCTCAGATGCGCGGGCACCGGCCGACCATGATAGCTGCCATCCTTGAGGATCACGGCACACCAGAAATCGGTCATCTTCTCAAGATGCGGTTCCCAGTTGTCTTTTATCTCGCCGGCAAAGATCGGCCCAAGCCGCGCATCGCTGCGCACCCGTCGATAGAACTCCCGCACCAGCCGGCCGATGAAGTCCCTGTTCACGGCGGGGTCTTTCAAAGCCTCCTCCGGTCGAGGCTTTGGCCGGGCGATATAGGTGTCGCTCATGGAACCCTCCTAAACTGGCATTTTATATACCTCTTTTATCATTCCAATGACCCGCCTCAACTGACGTGATGTCGCACATTCATAAATGGGAATGAAATTCTCATTCTTCTTTCCATGGAGCGGTAAATTGGAAATCCATCCTGCAAATTGTCTTGTGGCGAAACTCATCCCGGCCTAACCCTCGCGTACAAGGAGAACGCGATGGACATCAAGGAAACGCCCGACATGTGGGTTTTGAGCCTGCAGCAGCGGCTAAAGATTCCAGATATCAGGAATGCAGCCGCCCATTGTGCCGCCGAGATCGAGACTTCGATCGAGAAGGAAGGGCTCACGGCTTCGGGCCCCTGGACATTCATTTCCTGGAACCTTCCGCGAGACAGCAAGACCCTGTTCGACTGGCGCATATGCAGGCCGGTGGTGAAGCCCGACCTTTACCGGGGCAAAATCGCCCTGCTTCACCTGGAGCCGATCATGGTTGCGGCACGCACCCACCTGGGCTCGTTGCGAACTCTGTTCACCCAGGGCTATGCACCGCTGGTGCACGAGATACAGATGTCACGGCATGAGTTTTCCGGCGAAAGCCGCGAGGTCTATCATGATTGGCGCGGTCCCGGCGCGGGCTATCAGCGCATCGAGATTCAATTCGGTCTGTCGCGTTGAATACAGTGCAACAACGGTCTATCGGGCAGGCAGCAATGGCGTCTGTTCTTTCGCGCGCGGTGCCGCAGACTAGATCGCCGCGCGTCCATCCGGACGCACAAAGGACGATCTAAACTGTTGATGGAGCATCGGAATAACCCGAAAACCGGATCCCACTTTTCGGTCCGATACTCTAGTCCGTATGCGGTTTCCACATGGGCATTCCAAGCGCGATCGCCGAGCACGCAAAACCGATATGCGCCGGAGCGCCTTCCTGGCGGTATTTGGCGATTGTCGTTCTGGATATCTGCAATATTCTGGCCGCATGCCGTTCGCTGAAGTCGACATGCTTCAGCCACGCGCTGAATTCTTCCGCCGACATGGTAGGAAGCCGGGGTCTTCTGACGGTCTTTTCGATATGCCGGCGTTTCGGATCGTCAAAAGCGAGAATGTCCACCCGTTCCCCACCACGAAGAAGCTTGCAATATCTATGCTACGTTAAAGTTGAAATGCACTACGCTGGATTGCATAATACAACCTGAGGCTATTGGCTACCCGCATCCTCAACATTTTTGTGGAATGCGATGAAGGGGCAATGTTTCCGGTCGTCAGGTCCAGCTTCCGGACCCACCGCTGCCCGCATGGCAATGCATCACACAACATGGTGGCTCATCACACAACCCCTTTGGCGAATACATTCCACACAAGGGGCGTGTCAAATTGTCTGGCGAAGGCTACAGGCCTCGGGCTTTGCGATCCCTGACGCATGCCTTTCCTGTCCGGATCGGCCGCCTAAAGAAGCTTGTAGAATTTCTCGAATGCGAGATAGGTCGACTTGACGTGCTGGCGGGCAACCAGCTCGGCTTCCGCCGGATCTCGAGCGGCAATCGCATCGGCGATCAGCTCGTGCTGCTGCTGAAAAAGTGCAGCCTCTTCTCGGGACACGAACTGTGCAAAACGGTGCGCGAAATAGTATTGCATGTTTTTTCTGATCGAGCTCACCAGGCGTTCATTGCCGGAAGCAGCGAAGATCAGCCCGTGCAGTTCCCGATTCGATGTCAGGCGATCCGAGATATTGTTGAAATCGAGCTCCGAGCGGGCCTTTGTGGCAGCCGCGATTGACGCGATCTCTTCTGCACTTGCGCGAATGGCCGCCTGCGCCGTGGCGAAACCTTCCAGCGCCATGCGCACTTCATAGGATTCGCGTATCTGGACGAGATCCAGTTTTCGAACTTCCCATCCACGCTTGCGACGGGAAAGAAGACCATCGGCCGAAAGCCGCTGCATCGCCTCGCGCACAGGCGTGCGGCTGACAGCAAGCGCATCCCCGATCTCGGCTTCGATCAGCGGCGTACCTGTGGCCAGGGCACCGGTACGAATTGCGATCCGGAGCATTTCATAGACGATCTCGACAAAGGGAACGGCCTGCGCACCGGTTTTCACAGGGTCAGTCTGTTGCGCCTTGTCATGGCGCAGCTCCCCGGCGATCCGCCAGAAATCATCGCCGGCAATGACGCGCTCCTCCAGCTCACGCAACCAGGAAGGCGATGTCTGGCCTGCAGGCGCCATGCGGTCGCGCGGCAGAGGCCCATCGATGATCCAGGCTCCGTTCATGTGATGCTGCTCCCGAGACTTGCTCATACGGCTCAAACTGCTCCTCAACCAGCCGGTGCGGAATGAATATTCCACAAACCGCTAAACCTTCAAACCAATATTTGCATCCCTTGACGTATTCGAATTTGGATGCTTTTTTGTATGCAAACTTTGTAACTATTCACCGGCGCAACAATCAATGACAATCTGGATGCTCGACGAAACGCATGATCCCAACGCGGAAAGCTGGATTTCCAGCGCCAATCCGGAGAGCTCTGCGTTCGGCCTGCAGAACCTGCCCTATGGCGTCGCCACGGCAGGGAATGACGCGGAACCGGTGATCGTCGTCGCGATTGGCGACCAGGCGCTCAATCTGTCGGCCTGTGCCGCAGCGGGGCTTCTCGATGAAATCTTAGGTGCAGATGCGCGCGGCATTCTGTGCCGGGACGATCTGAATGCGCTGATGGCGCGTTCGCCGTCAGAGTGGCGCGCGCTGCGCCTGTGGCTGCACCGCGCCCTGCGCGCCGGCTCCGACATGCAGTCGCGCATCGAGGGTTTCCTCCTGCCGATCAAAAGCCTTGAGATGCGCGTGCCGGCGCGGATCGGCGACTACACTGATTTCTACTGTTCGGTCGAGCACGCCACCAATGTTGGCAAGCTGTTCCGGCCGGACAATCCGCTGCTTCCGAACTTCAAGAGCCTGCCCGTCGGCTATCACGGGCGCGCGTCCTCCATCGATGTGTCGGGTGCGGAGGTGCGTCGTCCCAATGGCCAGATCCGCGTGGATGGCGACATCGTGTTCGCGCCGAGCCGCATGCTCGATTACGAGCTGGAGCTGGGCGCGTTCATCGGCGGCGGCAAAAATGACAGCGGCGTCCACCGTCTGCCGGAAGCGCGCGAACGGCTGTTTGGCGTGTGCCTCGTCAATGACTGGAGTGCGCGTGACATTCAGGCCTGGGAATACCAGCCGCTCGGTCCGTTTCTCTCCAAAAGCTTTGCGACGACCATCTCGCCCTGGGTGGTGACGATGGATGCGCTGGCTCCTTTCCGGGCGGCGGCGCGCAAGAGGCTGGCGGACGATCCGGCGCTGCTCAACTACCTCGCCGATCAGGACGAGGCCGCGGGCGGTGCCCTTAACATCGAACTCACGGTGCGTCTTGAAAGCGTGGCAATGCGCGAGCGTGGCGATGCGCCACTCACCGTGACGCGCGCCAATGCGGCGGGGCTCTACTGGACCTTTGCGCAGATGATCACGCACCACATGTCCAACGGCTGCCCGATGATGCCGGGCGATTTGATCGCCAGTGGCACGATCTCCGGCGAAACGCCGGGCTCGCAGGGTTGTCTGCTTGAGCTGACGCGTCGCGGTGCGGAGCCGCTGGATCTGGGCAATGGAGAGAGCCGCAGTTTTCTGCAGGACGGGGATGAAATCGTACTCGAAGGCCGATGCGAACGGGAGGGTTTCCGGGCAATTGGCTTTGGCGAGTGCCGTGGAGCCGTGCTCCCGGCATCTGACTGGTCGTAGGCAAAACAGGGAGGACCGAATGTTTAACGACTGCAAGACAATGGCACAGAAGGCATCGCGCTGGATGCGCCACATGGGCGTGGCGGCTGCCGCGCTGGCAATCACCGGCGGGGTCGCGATGGCCCAGGAGCTGAAGAAGGTCACGGTGGTTCTGCCGGGCTCTTCCGCGATGGCCTGGTATCCGATGATCGTCGCGCAGCAGCGCGGGTTCTTCAAGGAAGAAGGCCTCGACGTCACGATCAAGAGCCTGGATGGGTCGGGCGCCGTTCTTCAGGCCATGGAAGCCGGCCGCGCCGAATTTGGCGCGCCTGGACCCGGCCCGGTGCTCAATGCCGTTGCGCGCGGCGCTGACGTAAAATTCTTCTACAATCTGTTCTCGCGCGGCCTGTTCGTGCTTGCCGGTGACCGCAATGACGGCATCGAGAGTGCAGAAGGCCTGCGTGGCAAGCAGATCGGCGTGTCCACGGCCGACGGCGCCGAGGTTTCGTTCGCCCGCAGCGCGCTTGCATCCGTGGGTGTCGGGCCGGACGAGTACAAGTTCGTGACCATCGGCCAGGAAGGCATGGCCGTGACGGCGTTCGATCGCGACACGATCCACGCTTTTGCGGCATCCTTCACCGGTATCGCGGTGCTGAAGGACCGTGGCGTCGACGTGGTCGACCTCACGCCCGAGGGGCTTGACCTGTTCGGCAACGGTCTGGCTGTTCGTGGGGAGATCTACCGTGATAACCCGGAGATGGTGGCCGGTTTCGCCAAGGCGATCCACAAGGCAACCAAATGGGGCATGGAGAACCCGGAAGGCGTTCTGGAAGACGGCGAAACCTACAACCCTCAGGAAGTGGAACGTCGTGAATATGCACGCGCGCTCCTCGACACGGTGAACCAGCAATACGCGCCCATCGGCAATAACACGCTCGGCTACCTGCCGGAGAGCGGCTGGAATGCATGGCACAAGAGCCTGCTCGACACGGGAGAGCTCGATAAGGCGATCGAGGATCTGTCGGTCGTCTACACCAACGAGTTCGTCGAAAACCTGGAGGCCAAGTGATGCATGATGTGCGGTCGGACGGGGACGCGATCCTTCGTCTTGATAATGTAAACAAGCATTACCGCCGCGCACGATCAGGCCAGGCTGACATCATCCATGCCGCCAAGGATGTGTCGTTTGAGCTGGAGAGGGGCCAAATGGCCTCTCTCGTCGGCGCGAGTGGGTGTGGCAAGTCGACTGTTCTGAAGATGATTGCCGGCCTGATCCCGCCGACGGGCGGAGAAATCACGCTCAGAGGCGAGGCTTTGACCGGACCGAACGAGCATATCGGCATCATGTTCCAGCAGCCCACGCTTCTGCCCTGGCGCAGCGTGATGGAAAACGTGCTGCTTCCCATCGAAATCCGCGAGGGTCGAAAAGCGGCAAATGCTGCGCGCGAACGCGCGACGCAGCTTCTCGAGATGGCGGGGCTTGCCGAGTTCGCCAATGCGGTGCCATCGGAGCTTTCCGGCGGCATGGCGCAGCGCGCGGCCATTTGCCGAATGCTGGTGACCCAGCCGGAAATCCTGCTCCTGGACGAACCGTTCGGCGCTCTCGATGAATTCACCCGCGAGCAGATGAATGTCGAGTTCGAGCGGATCTGTCGTTCGCGCGAGGCCACGGCCATAATCGTCACCCACTCCATCCAGGAAGCGATCTTCCTGGCGGATTCCGTGTTCGTGATGTCGCCGCGACCGGGCCGGATCGTCAGGCGCATCGACATCGATCTGCCGCGTCCGCGTACGCCCGACATGATCACCGGCAACCGCTTCAACGAATATGTCCGCGAAATTCACGACCTGCTGTTCGGAAGCGGAGAGGGGGCCAGCCATGACTGACAAGGAAACCGTCGATCCAGAGGTGCTGATCGCGCTTGCCGAGAATGAACGCAAGACGCTGATCGAGCGCACGCCGCAATGGCTGCTCGTCTTGCTGTTCGGCGCGGCCGTTGTCACGGTGTGGCATCTGGCCGTCACCTATAGCGGCATCTCGCAGCTTGTTCTGCCGGGGCCCTATCAGGTTCTGCAGGATCTCATCTTCACGCTCAACAACCTGTTCACCGGCGGTTATGTGGCCCATGCCACATGGATCACGCTGGTCGAGGTTGTCTTCGGCTTTCTGCTGGCTTCGGCGATCGGTCTTACGCTCGGGATGATCATCGGCGCGACCACGTTCGGCCGCAAGGCGATCATGCCTTATGTGGTGGCGATCAACACCATGCCGAAGGTCGCCTTCGCGCCGCTGTTCGTGGCGTGGTTCGGCTTCGGCATTGAATCGAAGATCATGATGGCCGCCTTCATCTCGTTCTTCCCGGTGACGATCAACACGGCGGCGGGACTGGCGGCGACCGACAGCAACATGTCCATGCTGTTCAAGTCTCTCGAGGCAAACCGCTGGCAGACGCTCATCAAGCTGCAGATGCCCTATGCAACGCCCTATATCTTCGCCGGCCTCAAACTGGCGGCGGTGTGGAGCGTGATCGGTGTTGTCGTCGGCGAGTATATGGGTGGTGGCGAAGGGCTGGGCGAGCTGGTCCGTGTCGCGGCAAGTCAGCTGCGCGTCGGCCGTGTTTTCGCACAGATCCTTCTGCTCAGCCTGATGGGGCTCTCGGTGTTCGGCTTCGTGACACTGCTCGAGCGCTATTTTGTGCGCTGGAGGCGCTAGGACCTCTTCGTCAGGTCTCGGTTCCTGAGACCGCCCGCATCCGTTTCAACGCGGATGCGGGCGTTTCTGTCAGTGAAAACCTTTAGCAGGCCCCGGCGCCGGAAACCGCCAAAAGCCATCCGGTGTCACGTTCGCAAATATTCGAGTGTCCGCATCACGCCGCGCAGTTCGGCCAGCCCTTTCAGCCTGCCGATACCCGAATAGCCGGGGTTCACCCGTTTGCCGAGATCGTCCAGTATCGCATGCCCATGGTCGGGGCGCATGGGGATCTGCCCGCCACGTCGCCTCTCTTCATCCATCAGGGCGGCCACCACGGCAATCATGTCCGTGTCGCCTTCCAGATGCTCTGCTTCATGGAAAGAGCCGCACGGCTCCCGTTTCACGTTGCGCAGATGCGCGAAGTGAATGTGCGGTCCGAGAGCCTTCGCCATGGCCGGAAGGTCGTTTGCCGGGTTCGCCCCCAGCGAGCCGGTGCAGAAGGTCAGGCCGTTTGCCTCTGAGGGGACAGCCTCGAGCAGCGCCTTCAGGTCGCCATGCGTGGAAACGATGCGCGGCAGGCCAAACAGCGGGAACGGAGGGTCGTCGGGATGGATCGCCATCACCACACCTTCCTCCTCCGCCACCGGCATGATTTCCCGGTGGAACTCTGCCAGATTTTCGCGCAGACCATCGGCAGAGATGTCGCGATAAGTATCCAGCATGCGCCGGAAGCTCTCGCGGTCATAGACGAATTCGCGGGCCGGCACCCATTCGATGAGATTTCGCTCCAGCCGCGCCAGATCGCTTTCGCTCATCGTCCTCAGGCGCTCGCGCGCAGCCTCCACCCGCTCGGCCGGGTGGTCCGCCTCGGCGCCCGGACGCGCGAGGATGAAGACATCGTAGACACAGAATTCGACTGCATCGAAGCGCAGCGCCGTCCCGCCATGGGGCATCGGATAGTCGAGATCCGTCCGCGTCCAGTCGGTGATGGCCATGAAATTGTAGCAGATGGTGCGCACCCCGGCGCGGGCGACATTGCGGATCGAGGTCTTGTAATTGTCGATCAGCGCGCGAAAGTCGCCGCTGCGCGTTTTCACATGCTCATGCACTATGACGCTTTCAACGACCGACCATTCAAGGCCGGCCTGTTCGATTTCGTGCCTGCGCTTGTCGATCTCGTCCTGCGGCCAGGCGCGACCGTCATTGAGATGATGCAGGGCGGTGACGATGCCCGTCGCACCTGCCTGCCGCACATGGGCGAGCGTCACCGGATCGTCCGGACCGAACCAGCGCCAGGTCTCTTTCATTGGGTGATGTCTCCTCGAGCGTAATGGGCAAGGGTCGCCGAAACGCCATGATCCGCGATGCGCTGACAGGCTTCGAGGACGGCAGGCAGGTATCGGTCGACCCTGTCGAAACGGGCAGCCTGAAGAACAGCAGCGACGGTGTCAGCGGGACTGGTCGTCTTTGCGATGGCCGCTTTCAGCGCCTCATCCAGCGGATCGGTGAAGGCCGGCGGCTCGCTCCTGTCTGCGAGCGCTGTAATCCAGAGTGCAACACCGGCTGCGAGATGCGGTGCGTCTTCGCTTGCGTGCAGCCGTTCCAGCAGCGGATTGATGAAGCGCTGCGGCAGTTTCTGCGAACCGTCATTGGCAATCTGCGCCGTGCGATGGCGCAGCGCCGGGTTGGCGAAACGGTCTGCAAGCCGGGCCATGTATTCGTCCGGCTTCAGGCCGGCCTCTCCCGAGAGAGTCTGAGCGGATTCCCGCCATAGCCCTTTTACGAAATCATGGATAACCGGATCGGCAAACGCGTCCGCCACGGTTTCGCGCCCGAGTAGCTGTCCTGCATAGGCGATGGCCGAATGCGCACCGTTCAAAAGCCGAAGCTTCATCTCTTCGAAAGGGGCGACATCGGCCACCATCTCGACGCCATGGCGTTCCCAGGCGGGCCTGCCCATCGGGAAATTGTCTTCCACCACCCATTGCATGAATGGCTCTGTCACCACGGGCCATGCATCTTCAACGCCGAGTGCCTGCGCAACCCTTTGGCGGTCGTCACCGGTGGTTGCCGGAACGATGCGGTCCACCATGCTCGAAGGGAAGGCGACATTTTGCTCGATGTAGCGGCCCAACTCGGGATCGCGCATGGTCGCAAACTCGATCACGAGGCGGCGCAGCGTTTCCCCGTTCGCTGGCAGGTTATCGCATGAAAGGACAGTGAAGGGCGGGATGTCGTCAGCCCTTCTTCGGGCGAGGGCTTCTGTCAGAAAACCCAGTATGCCGGTCGGCCGGTCGGGATTGGCGAGGTCCGCCGCAACTGTCCGGTCCTGCGTGTCGAGGCCGCCATCCGGCTTTTGCGGATAGGCTTTCTCGGTCACGGTCAGCGTCACGATGCGCGTTTGCGGATCGCTCATCGCGGTAAGGACAGCCTGTGGGTCTTCCGGTGCAACCAGCACCTTCATCACGGACCCGATCACTTTCAGCGTTTCGCCGGAACCGTCTTTCTCGGCGAGTGTGTAGAGCCAGTCCTGCGGGGCCAGCGCATCGCGCATGGTCGGACTGCGGAGGGAGACGCCGATGATGCCCCAATTCGTGTCTCCCTCCGCAAGACAGGCATCCACATAAGCGGCCTGATGGGCGCGATGAAACGCGCCGACGCCGATATGCACGATGCCCGCGCTCAAACCCGCCGGATCATATCCCGGGCGCCCGACGGTTTCGGGCAGTTGTGAAAGGCGGGTGCGATTGAGACGGTGCGCCGTCACGGTCTAGCCGAGCCTCTGGCTTGTCTCTGCATCGAAGAGGTGCGCCTTGGCCGCCTGAACGCCAAGGCGCACTGTGTCGCCCGCGCGGATGTTGACGCGATCACGAAGCTGCGCCGAGACGATCTGCTCTCCCACGCGAACCTGAACCAGCGTTTCAGAGCCCGTCGGCTCGACATTGGTTGCAACGGCCTCAAAACCTTCGCCATCGTCCGCCAGGTGGAGATGCTCCGGCCGGATGCCATAGACCATCTTGCCTATTGCCGGCGGTGCGCCTTCGAACGGCAGTTCCGCTCCGGCTTCGACGCGAACGCTCTTGCCGCCATCGGCAATGACACCCGGCAGAAGGTTCATCGAAGGCGAGCCGATGAAGCTTGCCACAAAGGTGTTGTTCGGGCGGTCGTAAAGGTCCAGCGGCGCGCCGACCTGCTCCACGATGCCGTCGCGCATGACGACGATCCGGTCGGCCATGGTCATGGCCTCGATCTGGTCATGCGTGACATAGACGGTGGTGGTCTTCAGCCGCGCGTGAATCTCCTTCAGCTCGGCGCGCATTTGCACGCGCAGCTTGGCGTCGAGATTGGAAAGCGGCTCGTCGAACAGGAAGACCTGCGGATTGCGCACGATGGCGCGGCCCATGGCGACGCGCTGGCGCTGACCGCCGGAGAGCTGGCGCGGATAACGGTCGAGATAATCGGCGAGGCCGAGAATGCCGGCGGCTTCACGCACGTGCTGGTCGATCTCGTCTTTCGGGCGTTTGGCGAGCCTGAGCGAAAAGCCCATGTTCTCGGCAATCGTCATGTGCGGATAGAGTGCGTAGTTCTGGAACACCATCGCGATGTCGCGGTGCTTGGGCTCCACATCATTGATGACGCGCCCGCCGATGCTGATCGTGCCGCCGGAAATATCCTCAAGCCCGGCAATCATCCGCAGCAGGGTGGACTTGCCGCAGCCGGAAGGTCCGACCAGAACCACGAACGCGCCATCCGGCACGTCGACGGTTACGCCCTTGATGGTTTCGAGCTGTCCGTAGAATTTGCGGACATCCTGGATGTCGACTGAAGCCATGGTTACCTCGAGGCGTAAGCGGGGTGTGACGTTGAAAGAGCCTCCGCAACGCGGATTGCGGCAAGAAGGCTCAGACCGGTGTGATATCCGGGGTCCAGATCTGGCGTGGCGGGCACATAGTCGGTGGGGCCATCCGCCGTGCGGGTCTGGTAGGCAATGGCCGGCGCACCGCGCCAGTAATATTCAAAGAATGCGCTGTCCGCCTGCTGCCAGATGGCGAGACTGTCGGCGCTGCCGGTCAGCTGATGGCAGAGCGCGGCGGTGCGGATGGTTTCCGGCAGCGACCACCATGGCCGGTAGGGGCTGAGCTTTTCGCCGGACGAAACCGAGACGGTGAGATGCAGCCCGCATTCGGCAAAGCTTGCCCGAAAGGAAGCGATCAGGATGTGCTCCAGCGTGGCGACCAGCGCAGGGTTCGTGCGAACGGGTGCGTGGTCCAGCGCAAAGCCTGCAAACTCGATGCCGTGTCCGACATTGCAGTCATCGCCGCCGGGCACATTGCGCAGCAATCCGGTTTTCTCGTCCAGATGGTTCTCGATGACATGATCGATGAAACGCTGCGCATAGGCGGCGTGATCTGAAAGGCCACAGCGTTCCAGCATGCCGGCAGCGCCGAGCAAGATCATGCGCGGCCCGAAATCGTCCGGTTCGCTGGCGAGCGCTTCGCCCCCCAGAGGCTTCTCCTCGCTCATCTGGAAGCGGCCATCCTCGATTGCGGCAATCACATCGGCGAGATAGCGCAGATACCCGGGCAGTTCTTCAGGCGCATAGCGGGCTGCCGCAGCCACCAGTCCCTTGGCGGCGAATGCGTCGGAATAGGTGAACACGTCTCCTGCCGGTTCCTGAGCGGTCACCGCGCCATCGCCATCCGCACGAACAGGGCGAAGCCCGGCATCATAGCGAAAATAGACATGGCCATCGCGCGCCTGAAGCTCCTTGATGCGCGCGAAGAGCGAGCGCCCGGCCTCATCGAGCCGCCGAGACAGCGCCGCATCGCGCGTCTCGAAGAAAGCCGCATGGCTGACCAGCGCTTCGAGACCACGCCCCTGAATCCACCCATAGGTGTAGTCGGGCCCGCGCAGACCGTCGGCGTCGCCATAATCGGCAAGCGTCAGGCTGTTGACCTTGGTGTTCAGGAAGCCCGCCCCAAGCCGGGGGCGATCCAGCATCCATCGGAGCGTACCGGCATTTGCCGATGCATAGCGGTCGGCTGCCTCAGGAAAGAAGGCGTTCTCAGCGATCATTCCTTCATCCCCGTGCTGGCGACGCCCTGCACGAAGTTGCGACGCAGGATCACGAACAGGGTGATGGAGGGCACGAGCACGGCCGCAGATGCTGCACTCAGCCGGCCAAGATCGACGGTGAAGCCGGTCTGGAAGAGGGCGAGGCCAACCTCGATCGTGTAGCTGTCGCGCGTCGTCGTCACGATCATCGGCCAGGCGAAGGAGGTCCATGCCTGGAAGAAGGCGAGAACGGCGAGCGCTCCGAGCGCGCCGCGCAAGAGCGGCAGGACGATCTTCCAGAAGATCCAGAACTCTCCCGCCCCGTCGATGCGCGCGGCCTCGAGCAGTTCGTCTGGAATGGAATGCATCACGTTCTGGCGGATCAGGAAGATGCCGAAACTCATGACCAGATAGCCAAGCAGCAGGCCCCAGAGGGAATTGAGCACACCCAGCGCCTGGGCCTGGAAATAGAGCGGGATCATATAGACCTCGAACGGCACGATGGCCGTGGCGAGGATCAGGATGAAGATGATGTTGAGCGAGCGAAACGGAAACTTGGCCAGGACATAGCCGGCGATTGCCGAGGTCATGACAATCGCCACCATGGAAAGGGTGGAGAAGGCGACGCTGTTGAAGATCCACATCGGCAAGGGCGTGTCCGCCAGCACCGAGCGGAAGTTCTCCAGCGTCGGATCGGTGGGGATGATGCGTGGCGGCCAGGCGACGATCTCCTCAGGCGTCTTGAAGGCGTTCGACACCAGAAACACCAGCGGCAGGATCATCAGAATCGAGAAGCAGAACAGGAACACATCGATGGCGAAGTCGATGAGCTTGCCCCGGGTCTTCATGCGCCCGCCGGCTTTCGGGCGTGGTGTGGAAGCGGCAATTGTCTGTGTCATTTCCGCCCCTTTTCCCGAAGAAGACCAAACTGGATGAGTGTCAGCACGAGGACGATGGCCAGAAGCACCACGGCTTCGGACGCGGCATAGCCGACGCGATAATTGCGAAAACTGTTTTCAAGCATGTCGAGCACCAGAACCCGAACCTGTCTGCCGGGTGCGCCCTGCGAATCCGATGCAAGCACGAAGGCCTGCGCATAGACATTGAAGCCCGAGATCAGCGTGACAACTGAAACATAGAGCGTAATCGGCTTCAGCATCGGCACCGAGACATGCCAGAAACGCTGCACGCCGGACGCGCCATCAAGCTTGGCAGCCTCGAAGAGAGAGACCGGAAGGTTCTTGAAGCCGACAAGATAGATCAGAACGGCATAACCGAGCGCCTGCCAGGAACACAGAACGATAATGCAGATCACCGAAAGAACGGGGTCGAAAAGCCATGCCTGCGCCGGAATGCCGAAGAATTCCAGCAAAGCGTTAAGCGGGCCGAGCTTGGCGTCGAAAATCCATTTCCAGGCCATCGCCGCCGGCACCAGCGAGACGACATGCGGGATGAAGACCGATGTCTCGTAGAACCCGGAGAAGCGCGAATGCGTGCGGTGGTGGATAAGCCCGGCGATCACCATGGCGGTGGGCACCGTAAGAATGACCACGCCGAAAGCGATGATCGACGTGTTTGTCAGGGCGTTCAGGAAGAGCTGGTCCTGAAACAGCTCGCGGAAATTCGCCAGGCCGATGAACGGTTTGTTCTTCGACAGGATGTTCCACTGATGCAGGCTCAGCCGCAGTGTCTCGACGATCGGGTACATGCGCACCCAGGCAAAGATCGCCAGCGTCGGTAGGATCGCCAGAATGGCAAAGCGCCATCGCTTTTGTTGCAGCATTTTGTTCCCGTCCGCCTGAAGTCACAGACCGGAAACGGCGCGGACGCCGTTTCCGGGATGATGGTATCGTTGAAGCGCCTAGTCGGCGAGAAGGCCTTCGCGCTTCAGGATGTTGTTGGTCTCTTCGGCAGCCTTTGCGAGCATCGCATCGATCGCGGCGTCATCTTCGGCAAGCGAGGCATCGCCATAGGCGTTGGTAAGCTGGGCGGCGAGACGCGTCAGCACCTCCTCGATCGGACCGATGGCCGGCAGGGTGAAGAACTTGTAGCCGTCCGGATAGTCGACGAATGCGCCATAGGCGGGAACCTTTTCCGTGACGACACTATAGTCGACGCCAGAACGGTTGGGCAGCCAGCCGACATTGTCCAGAAGCCAGACCAGGTTCTCCGGTTCGTTGGCGGCCTGCACATAGGCCCATGCGGCCTCTGCGTCCTCACCCTCGACGGAGTTCACATAGAGGTTGGCCGGCAGGGCGATGGAGCCGACCGGCAGCGGCGCGGTCGCATAGTTCAGGTCCGGAGCCTTGGCCGCGATGTCGGCGATCACCCAGGATTCGCGGATGAACATCGCCGTCTGGCCGCGCTCGAAAGCCTCGGCGTCTGCCGGCATTTCAGGCGTCACAGTCTTCAGCACATGCACGTTCTCGAGATACTGCTTGAGTGCCTTGCGGCCGGCCTCGTTGGCGTAGTTCGCCTTCCACTTGCCGTCGCTCACTTCCTCGATGACCGAGCCGCCATACTGGAACAGGTTGATCCAGAACTTCTCGGCAATGCCCTGGCCGCCGCCCGAAAGGCGCAGGCTCCAGCCTGAAACGGTCGCCTTGCCGTCAGCGTCGCGCTGGGTCAGTTTCTCGGCGTAATCCGTATAGGCCTCCATGGTCTGCGGCGGCTCTTTGAGGCCGGCTTCCTCGAACATGTCGACATTGTAGAAAAGCGCGCCCTGTCCGCGGAAAAGCGGAACGCCATAAACGGTGCCGTTCTTGGAGGCGGCATCGACGAAGAAGTCGCCGAAATTATCGCTGTTGGTGACGAAGTTCGCCACGGCTTCCGGTGCCGCCGGCAGCAGGTCGTTTTCGATGTAGCGGCTGGCCGTGGAGCCCGCGAGCTCGATCACGGTCACGCCGGCAGAGCCGGAGGTGAGGCCGAGCGCAATGCGCTTCTCATGTTCGCGCAGGGCAATCGCTTCAACGTTGACTGTGAGGTCAGGATATTTTTCCTTCAGCCCTTCCGCCACGTGCTCGTAGAACGGCGCCATTTCAGGGTAGCCGCTCCAGACATTGATGGTCTGGGCAAATGCGGAACCGGAGATCGCGGCAATCGCCACCCCCAGTGACAGCGCCGCCACCCGAGCCGTGAAGCTCGAGCTGCCGGATTTTGTGTTGCTGGACCTGTACGCTCTCATCTTTTGTTCTCCCTTTCGACGTGAGCAGACTGCAATTTCGTTCCCAATGAAAAACTGCCATGCAACCGGTTGCGCGTCAAGCCGACTTCCTTTTGCATCAGCATGGCCGCCCCGCATTTCGCGAAGGCCCGGCCCTGTCTCCCTCTAATTCCTGCCAGACTTCGTTTTCTCGAGAAGCGCAACGCCAGCCGCGGCGAGTGCTTCTGCGCAACCGGGTGCGAAACTTGCCGGCTGGCCGTAATAGCGGTGCGCCTCGTCCACCTCATATCCGCCGAAAGCAAATTCCTCTGACGGCGGGATATAGCCGGGATTGTCTTCCGCGAACCCGGCGATGAAGGCCGGGCGCTCGCCGCATGCAGACCGCAGGCTAAGCGCGGTCGCCGCAAAGATCTCTCCGGGCAGGCCAAAGATTGGCAATCCGCCCCAATCGAGCAGGGAGACACGGCCCGACAGAGCGTTGGCCGGCTCAAGCGCAATGGTCTCGGCCCAGTGAATCCAGGCGTCGAGCAGCGCTGCCTGCGCGGGTTCCGCTACTGCACGCTCAGCGCGCCACCGCGCTGCCAGTTCCGCCGGCGTCTCCGTCTCACGGCGCTTGAATGGCAGGGCAACCTCAGCTTCCAGCGCCGTCACATCCCCGCCGAGCGCCTGTTCTGGTGCTTCCAGCGCTGCCTTTGCAATCGCCTCGCCAATCCGCTCGGCGGCGGCAAAGCTGCGGTCCGGGTTTGCGGCAAGGCTGATCGAGGCATGGGCGCTGTGCCCCGTGTTCGCGTCGCCCACACATCCGGTAACGAACAGGGCGGTGGCTCCGGGATGCGCGGTTTCCAGCGCGCGGCGCACATAGTGCGGATAGTCGGCGGTCCACAGCCGGTTGTCTGCGCCCAGCACGACGGGATGGCAGGCATAGCCCGTCATCAAGGCGATCATGTCGCCATTCTCGTCGCGCACACGCAGAAGCGGCAGAGCGCGATCCACCGGGCCGTCCGGGTGGCGGCGATTGCGGGCAATGTCCGGGTCGGATCCGAGCCCGACCGAGAGCGTTGCAGGCCTTTGCGCGGCGACCGCCTGATCGATGGCTTCGACACAGGCATCCTCCAGCCTCTGCAGATAGGCCTCGTCGGTCTCAATCGTCAGGCGTCCGGCCATGGAAACGGGGCCGCCATGATTGTGAAGGGCGCTGATGATGACATTGGTCTCGGGGAGGGCGCAGCGGCGGCGGATGCGTGCGCTCATGTCTCCGTGCAGGCCGATCACATCGGCAACCACCATCGCCGTATCGTTGACAGCCAGCGCACGCACTGTCAGCGTATCGTGCGCACCCGTTGCCGGCAGGGTGCGGGCGGCAAAGCCGGAAAGCGGCAAGCCTGCCGGCGGGGTGATGTCTACCGTGGCGACGCCTGCGCGGATCATGCGGAGAACACCTCTTCGCCGTGAACAAGCGTGGTCTTCAGCTCAAAGGAGCCGGTTTTCCCGTCAATTGAAAACCGGATGAGATCGGCCGGCGCATCCAGCTTCATCACGCCCCGCCCATCGACAAACGCACCCGGATTGGCCGTGGCGAGCCTGAGCGACTGCGCCAACGAAAGCCCGGCCATGCGCATCGCGATGGGAATGTTTGCAATCAATGGCAGGCCGGCTCCGGCCAGATAGGGTGTTCCGGCAATGCCCACGCGTCCATCGGCGCGCACCTCGACATCGCCGCCAATCGGCTGCCGGTAGATGCCGGGCACCATGCCGGCCAGCGCCACGCTGTCGGAAACGAGCAAGGCGCGTTCCAGCCCCTTGGCGCGCAGCATGGTCTTGAACGTGTCGTCCGGCAGGTGATGGCCATCGGCGATGAGCGTGGCCGTCAGCCGATCATCGGCGAGCTGCGCCCAGATAAGGTTGGGATGGCGGGGCATGAGCGCGGCTGCACCATTGCCCAGATGCGTCGAGAGCCGCGCGCCGGCCTCGGCGGCGGCATGCACCTGCTCGGGCGTGGCAGAGGAATGCCCAATGGCGACATGAACGCCCTGCGCCGTGATGGCGCGAATATAGGCTGGGGCCTCTTCATATTCGGGCGCAAGGGTCACGAGGCGGACAAGGCCGCCGCTCGCCTTTTGCCACGCATTGAATTCATCAAGCGATGGTGGCCGCACATGCTCCGCCGGATGCGCGCCGCGCGGCCCGTCCTCGGGCGCGATGCTCGGGCCTTCCATGTGAACGCCGGGGATCATGCGCGCGCAGAGAGGATCTTCGCGCCGCGCCGTAGCGATGGCATCAAGCCCATCGAGCAGCCGCTCGCGCGAGCCTGTCACGAGCGTTGGAAGATACGTGGTCACGCCGAGCCCGGCCATGATGCGGGTGAGTTCGCAAACGCGCTTCGGCGTCAGTGCGCCGTCATTCAGGTCGAGGCCTGCATAGCCGTTGACCTGCAGGTCGACCAGACCGGGCGTGAGATAGGCTTCATCCTGCGCGCCCGTCTCGGCAATGGCTGCGATCCGCCCGTCGCGGATCGTGATGGCGATGCCGCCTCCGGTAACGGGATCGCGCCCGGCTATGGTCTCTTCCGTGCTCACAGCGCGCGAACCCGGTCGCGGAAGCGCGCCAGGAAGCGGGCGTTTGCCTCATCGCCACCCGGTGCATTTCCGCTGCGCCAGACCGGCGGTTCGACGCCCCGGTCGAGCAGTTTGGCAACGGTGCGGATCACCAGGCAGTTGAGCGCGAACGCATTGGCAAATGTGGAGATGGCGGAGATGTTTTCCGTCATGCCCGGCAGGCTGACCACCGCATCGCCGATCGGCACTTTCGTGTCGATGGCGATGTCGACCACATCGTGCAGGTTCTTCTTTTCCGGGTGGCGCGCCGGGTGGTCCGGGCTCGTGCTTTCTGCGTGTTCGCGCGAGCTGACGCCGATGAGAAACGCCCCGCGAGACTTCGCCTCCAGCGCAGCATCGATCAGGGCTGCGTTGATGCCGTAGGCGTTTGCGAGGATCAGCACGTCGCCTTGGCCAAGGCGGGCATCGGCAATGACAACGCGGCCATAGCCCGGCGTGCGTTCGATCGCCATGGAGCGCAATGCGCCATTGGAAAGCAGCGTGCCTTCATCAAGAATCGCGCTCATATGCATCAGGCCGCCGGCCCGGAAAAACACCTCCTGGCTGGCGAGATTGGAGTGCCCGCCGGGGCCGAAAATGTGCACAAGCCGGTCCGCCTCGATCTGGGAGGCGAGGCGTTCGGCGGCCTTGTCCAGCGTGTTACGCTCTTCATCGAGAATGCGCTGCATGAGCGCGTGGCTCGTTGCGAGATAGTCTGCGCAGATCGCGTCGGCGTTGATCTCAGGCATCGGGGTCGGCCTCTTTGTCCAGGTAGAGTGTGCAGTTCTCATGTTCGCGCAGAATGCTTGCCGGGCAAGCGGTTGTCCGCTCTCCGTGCAGCGTTCCGTGCACGGCGTCGCGCTTGTGAGCGCCGGGCACGATGCAGAACATGCGGTCGGCGCGCAACAGCCTTGGAATGGTGAGCGTCAGCGCGGTGCGCGGCACTGCATCAAGGCTCTCAAAGCCGCCATCATCATATTGCTGCTGGCGGCAGACCGCGTCGAGCTCCACGAGTTTGACGTCCAGCGGATCGTCAAAATCGGCGATGGGCGGATCGTTGAACGCGATATGGCCGTTGACGCCGATGCCGAGGCACACAAAGTCGATGGGCGCTTCGTTAAGCAGCGCGGTGTAGCGTTGCGCTTCTCTCTCCGGGTCTGCGCCGGGGTCGATCCGGTGTGCGGCAGCCAGCGGCAGCGCATCGAAAATATGCCGGTTCAGCCAGTGCGCGAAGCGCTGGGGCGCATCCGGCGCAAGGCCGATGAACTCATCCATGTGAAAGGCGGTCACGCGCGACCAGTCGATGTCGGGCATGGCGCGAAGCTGCTCGATCATCGAGGACTGGCTCGGCGCGGATGCGAAAATGACCCGCACATTCTTCTGGCTGGCCAGTCTTTCGCGCAGCGCTTTGGCGATGTCGGCGGCAGCGGCTGCACCCATCGCGTCGCGGTCTGCAAAGGTTTTTACGGTGAGCCTGTCGATCTTCCGGTCAACAAGCGGGGTGGGCTGGAGCGCGGCTTGGCTGTGCTGCAAATCATGTCTCCCAAGAGTGCGCCAGCGAATGGCAGGACCTTGCGGCAGAGTAGAACGTGAATGCGCGCACTATGCTGTGCAACCGGTTGCATGTCAACCGGTTGCCTGAGGCCTCGCGGCGGTGCATCTTGTCGCCAGGAAAGCACAAGGTTCGAGGGCAGGCGGTGGCAGCGGAACGCAAAGGCGGCGTGACGATCAGTCAGGTGGCGAAGGAGGCCGGGGTGGCTCGCTCAAGCGTGTCCCGCGCCTACACGCGGCCCGACATGCTGAGCCCGGAGACGGTCGAGCGGATCAAGGCGGCCGCCGGCAAACTCGGTTACGTGCCAAATCACACGGCCCGTGCGCTCAGCACCGGGCGCTATGGCAATGTGGCGCTGATCGTGCCGGATGTCGCAAACCCGTTTTTCCCGCCCATGATCCGCGCCGCCCAGGTCGAGGCGGATCGCTCCGATTTCTGCGTGTTTCTCGGAAATTCCGATGAAGACCCGGAAAAGGAGGACCAGCTTCTCGGTCGTTTTGCCGGGCAGGTCGAGGGCATCATCCTGGCATCGCCCCGACTTTCGGACGAGCGCATCGCGGCCCATGCGCTGCTGCGCCCTCTGGTTCTGATCAACCGCGATGTGAAGGGCATCCCGAAAGTGCTGATCGACAGCGGTACGGGCATTGCCGAGGCGACCCAGCATCTGGCGGATTTCGGGCACCGCAACATCGTCTATGTCAGCGGCCCGTCCACCTCCTGGTCCAACAAGCAGCGTCGCGCCGCCGTGCGCCGGGCCTCAAAGAAGCTTGGCCTTGAGCTGAGCTTCGTCTCCGCCAGCGTTCCAAGTTTCGAGGCCGGTTTGCAGGCGGTCGATGCCATCCTCGCAAAGGGCGCGACGGCGGCGATTGCCTTTGACGACGTGACGGCGCAGGGCATTCTGGCCGGCCTTGGCGAGCGGGGCGTCAGCGTGCCCGGCGAATTCTCGGTGGTCGGCTGCGACGATGCGCTGGGACCGTTGACGGTGCCAAGCCTCACAACCGTTTCCAGCCGCTCCATAGAAGCTGGAAAGCTGGCTGTGTCTCTGCTGATGGAGGTGCTCGGGTCGCAGGCGGTGCGCGATGCTTCCTATGTTCTGGAGACGCATTTGATCGTTCGCTCGACGACAGGCCATGCCCCCCGGCGCGGTCGCGCGCGTGGCTGATTGGCCGGTGCTGTCCGGCCGGCCCGCGCACTGCACCGGTCAACCAACCGGTCGAATGGTCGTATCACTGAAAAGGCGGCCACAGTATAAGATCGCGTAATATGCATTATGGAACTCATGCTCTTCACGAAAGAACGCCCTCTTCTCGCAATTCGCCGATCTCAGCCCTGATCGTTTCGATGAATGCGTTCTCGATCCGGCTTAGCGGCCGGTCTTCATGATGGAAAATGGCCATTTCCCAGGGAATGGAAGGCTCCAGCGGCCGTTCAATCACATCATCGCCTGAAGGCAGGAGAATGCTGAACGGATCGACGATTGCGATGCCCACGCCGCGCCGCACGAGACCGTGCACCGCGCGCAGCGTGCGCGCTTCGGCTGCGATCCGGCGCTGGGCGCCCGCCGTCTGCATCATATAGTCGACGCGCGTGCGCAGCGGGCTGCCAATGGCAAGCTCTACGAAAACCTCCCGCTTCAGGTCCTCCAGGCGCACAACGTCGCGGCCCGCCAGCCGATGCCCGCGCGGGATCAGGCAGCGCGCTTCACAGGCGCCGAGCGGGATCAGGCGTGCGCCATAGGGGCTCGCATCGAGCGTGATGCCGACGCCGAGATCGCAGCTCCCCTCGTTGAACATGCGCAGCAGCTCTTCCAGACCCGTATCGACAATCTTCACCGCCACGTCGGGGTGCGTCTCCTTGAAGCGCGCCACCACGTCGAGGAGAAACGTATCCACATAGATCGGCTGGGCCGCCACCACAATGCGGCCCACCTGACGGTTGGCGATGGCGCGCGCCTCGCGTTCGAGCTCCTGAAATGTGGTCAGCGAGCGTGAGACATTGGCGTGAAAAAGGATCGCCTCATGCGTTGGCATCAGCTGGTTGCGTTTGCGGACAAACAGCGGAAAGCCGATCGTTTCTTCCAGTTGCCCGAGCAGGCGGCTCACCATCGGCTGGCTGATCTTGAGCGCGGCCGCCGCCCGTGTCGCCGAGCCATGGCTCATGAACGCATCGAAAGCTTCAAGCTGCTTCAGGTTCATCTGCGTATCCTCAATAGTCAGTATTCATAATTGTAATACTAACAGGCATTATTTGCAGAAGAAAGCATACTGTGCAAAAACCTCACGGCGCTCGAGCACTTCGAGCGAATGGATTCACTCTCCCTGGGAGGATTTGCATGAAATCTCTGATGAAAACCGTTCTGGCGGCAGCGGTTGTCGCCCTTGCTGCCGGCACTGCCCATGCCGATTATCCGGAAAAGGCCGTGACCATCGTTGCCCCTTATGGCGCTGGTGGTGCTTCCGATCTGGCAGCCCGCGCGCTGGCCGAAACGTCCCGCGAGCATCTCGGAGACCAGCCGGTCGTTGTCGTCAACAAGCCGGGCAATGGCGGCATGAATGGCGCGCGCTTCGTTTCCGAAAGCACGCCCGATGGCTACACGCTGCTGCTCGCCCGTGTCGGCATGGCGTTGTATCCCGCCGTGCAGGAAAGCTCGCCGGTCGGCTGGGACGATTACACCTTCCTCGGCTCGCTGGAAGCCACGCCGATGATCCTCGCGGTGGCGGAAAACTCTCCCTATAAGACCGCTGAAGAGCTGGTCGAGGGACTGAAAGCCAACCCCGGCGCTCTCACCTATGGCGCCTCCGGCGCCACCGCAATTGACGGCTTTACCGTCCAGGCGCTTCTCGCAGACAATGAACTCGACCCGCTGACGGCTGCAACCCTCGTCCCCTACAAGGGCGGCGGCGCGCTGGCGACTGCGCTTCTCGGTGGCCATGTGGATTTCCTCGCCATCGCGGCCGGTTCGCTGATGCCGCACATCGAGTCCGGCAAGATGCGCGCCCTCATGGTCTATGCACCGTCGCGCATGGAAACGCTGCCCGACGTGCCAACCGCTGCCGAGCTTGGCTTTGAAAAGGCTGGTCAGATCACCGGCTGGAGCGCGCTCTACGGCCCGAAGGATCTGCCGGAAGACATCGTGACCCGCTGGCAGGAAACGCTGGCAAAGGTTGCCGAGGACGAGAAATGGCTGGAGCTTGCCGAGCGTCGTGGCTCCATCTCCACCGCCGGCAAGGAAGATATGGCAGCCTATGCCAAGTCGCAGTACGAGCTCTTCAACGGGCTCGCCCGAGAGTTCGGCTATATTAAGTAAGTCGGCATAACAATGGAGGACGCGGCATGTTGAACAAGGCCATGCTCCGGGGGCTGTTGATTGCCCTGTTCTTCGGCACTGTGCTTTTCGCACTCATCCCGATCCATGTGCCGCGTCCGTCCTTCATTCCAGGCTTTGCGCCGCCGCCGGACATGTGGCCGCGCACCGTCTCCATTCTTGGGCTCGCGCTTGGCCTGTTGGCGATGGTGATCGCCACGCTCGGCGGCGGAAACGAGCCGAGCGACGAACCGGATAGAGAGCCGGCTTCGACGGTTGAATGGCGCAATCGATTGATACGGCTTGCGCTGGCACTCGCCGCATTCGCTCTCTTTGTCACTCTGGTGCCATTGCTGGGTTTTCTCGCCTCTTCCATGCTTCTGGCGCTTGCCTGTTTCCTGCTTGCCGGCGCATCCGGGCGGTGGGTTGCCGTTCTGGCTCTTGCCGTTCTTCTGCCGTTCGGCCTGCAGCTCTTCTTCGGCAATGTGACGCACACGCCCTTTCCGCCGGGAAGCTGGGGCCTCGTCCCCACCCTCAACTGACCGACCGCCACCGGGACCGCTCAACACATGTGGAACGATCTTCTTTTCGCATTCGAATCCGTCGCCACGCTCGCCAATGTGCTCGCCATGGGCGCGGGCATTCTGGCCGGCGTGATCATCGGCGCCATTCCGGGCATGACCGGCACGATGGCGGTCACACTTGCCCTGCCCTTCACCTTCTATCTGCCGCCCGTCACCAGCATTCTGCTGCTTGTCGCGCTCTACAAGGGCAGCACCTACGGCGCGTCGATCTCGGCAATCCTGATCAAGACGCCGGGCACTGCATCCGCCGCCTGCACGGTGCTCGATGGCTGGCCGCTCGCCCAGAAGGGCAAGGCCGGCAAGGCGCTCAACATGGCGCTCATCTCGTCCTGCATCGGCGACTTCCTGTCCAACATCTCGCTCATCTTTCTGGCAGCCCCTCTGGCGCTTCTGGCGCTGCGTGTCGGCCCGCCTGAATATTTCATGCTGATGGCCTTTGCCCTCACCATGGTTGCCTCCATTTCCGGCGGTTCGCTTTTGCTCGGCGTCGTGTCGGCCTGTTTCGGCCTGTTGCTCGCCACGGTTGGCGAGGACATGTACGGATCGTTCCGCTTCGCCATGACCGAGGACATGAAGAGCGGCCTTTCGGTTGCACCGGTGCTGATCGGCCTGTTCGCCCTGCCCGAGCTTTTGCGTCTCATCATGTTCCGCGACGAAAACCATGGCGAGGCCATGAAACTCGGCGATAACCGCCTGACACTGGCGGAGTTCCGCGGCTCGCTGAAATCCATCATTCGCGGCAGCTTCATCGGCGTGGTTCTGGGCGCCATTCCCGGCATTGGCCCGTCAGCGGCCGCCTTCTTCTCCTATGGCGAGGCGCGTCGCTCCTCGCCCAACGGCGAGAATTTCGGAAAGGGCGAGCTGGAAGGCATCGCCGCGTCCGAATCCGCCAACAATGGTTGCTGCGGCGCGACCATGATTCCCCTGCTGGCGCTCGGCGTTCCCGGCGACGTCATCACCGGCGTCATGCTCGGCGCTTTCATGATCCAGGGGCTCACCCCCGGCCCGCTTTTGTTCCAGAACAATCTGAACGAGGTCTACATGCTGTTCATCGGCATGATGTTCTCTTCGGTTCTCCTGTTCGGCGCGGGCAAGCTCACGGTGCGCTTCTTCTCGCACATCTCCTCCATTCCGCAGGTGCTTTTGACGCCGGTCGTTCTGATGCTGTGCATCTACGGCATCTACTCGATCTCCAGCAGCATGTTCGATGTCACCGTCCTGCTCGTCATGGGCGTTGTCGGCTTCATCATGCTGCTCCTGAACATCCCCCCGGCGCCGTTCCTGATCGCCTTCATTCTGGGGCCGATGTTCGAGGACAATCTGCGCCGCGCGCTGGCCATTTCGCGCGGCGATCCGTCCGTCTTTTTCCAGTCCGCCATTTCCTGGATTTTCGCAGGTCTCATCGTGTTCTTCGTCGGCCTGACGATCCGCCGGGAGTGGCAAAAATTCCGAGAGAATCGTGCAGCAAAGAATGCCTGAGGCCGAAAAGTCCACCATGTCACTGCTTGAGAATGCCAAGAGCCACCTGAAGGATCTGGTCGCCTTCGATACGACGAGCCGCTACACGAACCGGCCGCTCATCGACCACATGGCGGCGTTCCTGCGGGAATACGGCATCGAGCCGGTCATTTTGCTGGACGAGACAGGCGAGAAGGCAAACCTGATCGCCCGTATCGGCCCGGCCGACGTGCCGGGTGTCGTGCTTTCCGGGCACACGGATGTGGTGCCCGCTCTGGAAAAGGGCTGGACCTCTCCGCCCTTTGATCTGACCGAGCGCGACGGAAAGCTCTATGGCCGCGGAAGCTGCGACATGAAGGGCTTTGCCGCCTGCGTCATGGCGATGGTGCCGCAGCTTGTCGCCGCGAAGCTGGAGCGCCCCGTCTGGCTGTGCTTCTCGCATGATGAGGAAGTGGGCTGCCTTGGCGCGCCGGCCATCGCCGAATGGCTGGCGAAACGCGAGGTTCCGCCCATGCTTGCGATCATCGGCGAGCCGACCGACATGACGCTGGTGACCGGCCAGAAAGGCAAGATCGCCATGCGCTGCCATGTGCATGGAACGTCAGGTCATTCCTCCTTCGCGCCCGATCACGTCAACGCCATCGACAATGCCGCGCGCATCATTGCGATGATCGCCGAGCGTGCCGAAGAGATCGCCGAAAACGGCCCCTTCGACCATGATTTCACCGTGCCGCACTCCACCATGCTGGCAACCATGATTTCCGGCGGCGTCGCCACCAATGTGACGCCGGATCTTTGCAGTTTCACCTTTGAAATCCGTAGCTTACCCACTCACGACGCACGGGCCGAGCTGGAATTTCTGAAAACGCGCGCAAATTCGGAAATTCTGCCCAAAATGCAGGAAAAATGCGCCGAAACCGGTATCGAATGGGAAGAAATCTTCGCCTATCCCGCGATGGGCGACAACACGGCGAGCGAGGGCTTCGCCTTCTTCCGCGACATCATGCCCGAGTGGTCGGGAAAGGTCTCTTACGGTTCAGAGGGAGGCGTGTTTGAGACCATTGGCGGCATCCCTTCCGTGATCGTCGGTCCAGGCTCCATCCGGCAGGCGCACAAGCCGGATGAATTCGTCGAGGTCGAACAGCTTTCTCTCTGTCTTGCGTTTCTGGAAAAGCTGGCAGCGAAGATTTCCGAACCGGCGTGAACTTCGGCGCTATGGCGCGGGAGCAAAGCATCAACTAGCATGCGGCCTGTTGCCCGGAAGGGTGGCGGGCCGTTGTTTTTTGAGGTGCCTTCCGTGCAGTTGAGATTTCTGGAAACCTTCATTCACCTGGCGAAAGTGCGTAATTTTCGCAAGGTTGCCGATCTTCTGCACACCACCCAGCCAGTCATTTCCTCACGCATCAACGCACTCGAAAATGAGCTGGGCACCAGGCTTTTCGAACGCTCGAAGCGTGGGGTGCAGTTGACGAGCGAAGGCCGGGTCCTTCTTTCGCATGCGGAGATGGTGGTCGAACTCACCAATGAAATGAAATGGCTGGTCAACAAGAGCAGAAAGATGACCGGCTCGCTGCGCGTTGGTGTGACCGACACGATCCTGCGCTCCTGGTTCGTGCAGTTGATGGAGTGTTTTCGGGAGAAATATCCCGGCGTGAACATTGAGATGCTCTCCTCGACCTCGGCCGAAGTCATCCAGTCCCTGCGCGATCACGCGGTGGATGTGGGACTGGCAATGCGGGATGGGAACGATCCCAAACTCGACTTCGTGCCACTCGGCTCGTTTCCGGTCGCCTGGGTCGCAAGCCCAACCGCCTTCCCCATTCGCAGGGCGGCGGTGGGTACGCTGCTCGACATGCCGATTCTCAGCTTTCCCAAGAACTCGATCCCCTACAAGACACTGGAGCGCTATCTGAAAATGCACTCCAAGGTGCGGGTCAATGTGCACTCGTCCAATTCCATTGCAACCATTGTGCAGATGGCCGAGGAAGGGCTTGGCATCGCGCCGATGCCGCGCGCGGTGGTGATGAAGGAACTGGCAAGCGGCACGCTGCACGAAATCGCGGTGGATGTGGAATTTCCACCGCTTGAGTTTTTCGCGATCACCGAAGCCTCGCCCCGCAAGACCCTGAGGGACGAATTCGTGGAAATGGCCCGGCAGCAGGCGATTGCCTATTCGAGCCGCTTTCCTGATGACTATCTGATCAACCCTGATTGAAAAAAATTATCACCGGAAGCCATATTTTTCATTTGGACTTTTTAAGACGGCTCTCCGATCCTGTTCCCATAACCAGACAAAAACGATGGGGAAGGATAATGAACCGTATTCTACGCAATGTTCTGGCCGCAGGCGTGATGACAGCGATCGGCGCCGCCGCCACGGTTTCGGCCCATGCCGAGACCTGGCGCATGGCGCACAAGATGCCGCCGGACAGCATCGAGGGCGAACTGTTCCAATTCTTTGCCGACAAAGTGGTCGAGAAGACCGGCGGTGAAGTTGAGATCAAGGTGTTTCCGAACGAGCAGCTCGGCTCCGACGACACGGTCCTCGAACAGCTTCAGATCGGCACCGTGAATGTCTATCCGGAAGGCACGAGCTATCTCCAGAAATGGGTGCCGGATATCAAGTTCACCTCGGCCCCCTTCCTTTTTGACGACCGCGAGCACTGGGTCCGCTTCATGCAGACCGATCTGGTCAAGGGCTGGTTCAAGCAGATCGAAGACGAAGCCGGCATCGCGCTGATCGGTTCTCCGACCGCCTTCCTGCGTGGCCCCTATCGCGTGATGGTGACCGACAAGCCGTGGACGAACCTGGAAGAAATGCAGGGCACGCGGCTGCGCATGCATCCCGACGAGCTGGCCGCTGCCGCCTGGCGCCATCTGGGCGCAGAGGTTCGCACGCTTGCCTGGACGGAAGTCTATGAATCCATCAGCCGCGGCATCGTCGATGCGGTGAACAGCCCGATCGCGCTGGTCGAGCCGATGAAGTTCTACGAGGTTGCGCCACACGTGATCCGTCATGACGAATACCCGCAGGGCATGGCCTTCATGACGAACGCGAAGCGCTGGAACGCCCTATCCGATGAACTGCGTGCACAGGTTCTCGATGCCTTTGCCGAAATGGCCGAAGAGTCGGAAAAGCGCATGATTGCTGCGGCGAACAGCGATCTTGAAGCCATGAAGGCCAAGGATGTCGCCTATACGGAACCGGACACTTCGGATTTCGTTGAGCGCATGCAGAGCTTCTATCAGGAGATGGAGGAAAAGGGCGAACTCCCCGACGGGTTCCTTGACGCGGTTCGTTCGTCGCGCGCCGAATAGGCATCCTTTGAACTCACATTGATGGGGGAGGTTTCATGCCCGTCCTGGATCGAATCCTGGCCGTTATCGACCGGCTGTTTCTTGTGGGAGCGAATGCGGCATTGTTCGCCATGCTCCTCGTGACCGCACTCAATGTCGCGTCACGCGCATTTCTCGGTCAGGGGGTGGTCTGGGCCTTCCCCATCAGCATCGTCTGCTTCGTGTGGATGAGTTTTCTGGGCTTTTTCGTCGTCTACAGGCAAAATAAGGACATCACCGTCGATTTTCTGCTGAACGCCACTCCGCCCCCGGTGCGCCGCGCCGGGCGGATGCTGGTGGACATCGCCGTTATCGCGCTCTTGCTCATCATCTTGCGCGAAGCACCGGAGCTGATCCAGCGGCAGGTGGGCAATATCGAGATGGTTGGCATTCAGCGCTATTGGCTGAGTGTCCCCTTCTTCGTGTCCTGCGGGTTGATTGCCCTGCACTTCTTCAGCGACTTCGTGCATGCCCTCAGAGGGCATGCGGAGCCTGAGCATCACCCTGCGGGCGACATCTAGGATCCGGGTAGAACCATGACCTTGCTACTTTTCGCGGGCTTCGTCGCCCTCATCCTTCTGCGTGTGCCGATCACCATGGCCATCGGCCTGGCGGTGCTCTCCGCCCTCATCTATGCGGGCTTCTCCGACACGCTCTACATCATTCCGCTTCAGGTTCTCGACGGCGTCGACAACCCGTCCCTGCTTGCCATCCCCTTCTTCATCATGGCGGGCAATCTGATGAATGGCGTCGGCATGACCGACCGCATCTTCAACTTCGCCTCCGCGCTTGTCGGCCATATGCGGGCCGGCCTCGCACAGGTGAACGTCGTCTCGTCGCTGCTCTTCGCCGGTGTCTCCGGTGCGGCCGTGGCCGATTGCGCCGGCCTCGGCACGATCGAGATCAAGGCGATGCGCGAGCGCGGTTATCCCGCTCCCTTCGCGGCGGCCCTCACGGCGGCAAGTGCGGTGGTCGGGCCAATCATCCCACCATCCATCAGCCTTGTCGTCTATGCGTTTCTGTCCAACACCTCGGTGGCGCGGCTTTTCCTTGCAGGCATCATTCCCGGCCTCATCGTCGGTCTGTCGCTGATGGCATTCAACTACCTCGTCGCACTGAAGCAGGACTTTCCGCGCGAGGAACGCAAGAGCCTGCCGCAGATCGGCCGTTCCGCCATCGACGGTATCGCCGCGCTGGTTGCACCGGGCATCATCCTTGTCGCCATCCTCACCGGTTTCACGACCGCGACGGAAGCCGGCGTTCTGGCCTGCGTCTACACCATCGCGCTGGGTTTCGTTTACCGCACCTTCTCCTTCCGCATGCTCTGGCAGGCGCTGACGGAGACGATGACCATCACCAGCGTCATCATGATCATCATCGGTTTCTCGCATGTGATGGGCTGGCTTCTGGCCATCGAGCAGATCCCGCAGCAACTGGCTGATCAGATTCTTCTGTTCACCGAATCGCGTACGGTCTTCCTGTTTCTCCTGCTCGGTTTCCTGCTTCTGGTGGGCTGTTTCGTGGAAGGTGTGCCGGCAAAGCTGATCCTCGTGCCAATGCTTCTGCCGATCATCGACCAGTTCGGCATCGACCGCATTCATTTCGGCCTGATCATCACCCTGGCGCTTCTGATCGGCATTGCCACACCGCCCATGGGCATCGCGCTCTACATCGTCGCTGAGGTGGGCAAGGTGCCGTTCGAGAAAGTGGCTGTGGCGATCCTGCCCTTTCTCATCCCACTGATCGTTGCCCTGCTCGTGATCACCTTCGTGCCCGAGCTGGTGCTCTTCCTTCCCAATCTCGTTCTGGGGCCGGCCTGACGGCCGCCCCAATCAAACTCCAAAGCAAGGGAAATTCATGAAAATCTCCGTCATTCAAATGAACTCGCAGGACGACAAGGCAAAGAACATTGCCGATGCGGAAGCCTTGATCCGCAAGGCCGTTGCCGAGGACAAGTCCGATCTCGTCGTGCTTCCCGAAACCTTCACCTATATGGGCGGGACCGTGGAAAGCCGCCGCGCCCATGCGGAAACCTTTCCCGATGGCGAAGCCTACCGCGCCATGTCGGCCCTGGCCGCCGAGCTGAAGGTGAACATTCACGCCGGCTCCATGGCCGAGGCTGCGGGCGAGAAGTGCTACAACACGACCATCGTGTTCGACCGGCAGGGCAAGGAGATTGCCCGCTACCGCAAGATCCATCTCTT
Organism: Nitratireductor lacus; assembly: GCF_056431025.1. Classification (NCBI taxonomy): domain Bacteria; kingdom Pseudomonadati; phylum Pseudomonadota; class Alphaproteobacteria; order Hyphomicrobiales; family Phyllobacteriaceae; genus Nitratireductor; species Nitratireductor lacus. The sequence continues at coordinate 64,509 of NZ_JBWKMB010000009.1, forward strand.
CGATGTGAAGGTTCCCGGCGGCCAGAGCTATCTGGAATCCGACACGATGAAGCGCGGCGAGGACGTGGTCGTCTACGAGCTGGAAGGCGTGAAAATCGGTTGCGCCATCTGCTACGATCTGCGCTTCCCGGAGCTGTTCCGCAAGCTGCGTGACAAGGGCGCCGAGGTGATCGTGCTGCCCGCCGCTTTCACGCTGCAGACCGGCAAGGACCATTGGGAACAGCTTCTGTGCGCCCGCGCCATCGAGACCCAGTCCTATGTGGCCGCATCGGCCCAGATCTTCGGGCATGACGAAGGCAAAAAGCTGTGTTTCGGCCACTCGCTGATCATCGATCCATGGGGCGTGACCATCGCCAACTGCTCGGACCGCGTCGGCCATGCAAGCGCGACCATCGACACCGGCTATGCCGAGCAGATCCGCCGCTCCATGCCTGTCGCAGACCATCACGTCGTCGCATAAGGAATACGCATATGTACCAGGTCAACTCGATGCCGGAGCAGCTGGCACAGGCCAAGATCGACAAGCTGATGCAGGTGGAGACCGCCACGGTCGGCCACTTTCTGCACGCAAACTTCCTCGACACGGGCATCCGCTCCATGCTGCCCAGGGTGCGGGCCGCCGGAACGGCGGTGACCCTGCGCCTGCCCCATGCCGACAGCACGCTCCTGCATTACGCGATGGACCATATCCGGCCCGGCGATTTCGTGATCATCGATCGTGCCGGCGACACACGCCACGCCTGTTGGGGCGGCGTCATCACCCACACGGCGGCCCGCAAGAAGGCCGCCGGTGCGGTGGTGGACGGGCCGGCGACAGACGTTGCCGATTTCGAGCGTCACGGTTTCCCCATGTGGTGCCGGGGCCCCTCGCCCATCACCACCAAGCTGCTGGGCGTTTCGGGTGAAATGAACATCCCCGTCAGCGTTGGCGGCGTGGTGGTCAATCCGGGCGATGCGGTGCTGGCCGATGAAAACGGCGTGCTGATCCTGTCTCCCGACGAGGTGGACATGGTGGCAGACCGCGCCATCCAGATGCAGGCGCGTGAAGTCGAACTTCTGAAGCGCATCGACGCCGGCGAAAGCCTGCCGACCATTTCCGGCGCCAAGGCGCGCGTTGAGGCAAGCGCCTAGGATCTGGCAGCGGCTCATCCACAAATCATACCCGTCATCCCGGATAGCCCAGCGGTCGGCCGGGATGACGGGTATGGCCTCTCGATAGAGGAAGAGGGCTTCGAGACATGGCTCGAAGCCCCCTTCCCAAACTTGTTGCCCGGCATCTGACATGGGTGCTTGACAAGAGCGCCTCACTTCTCCCACCTTACGGCCTCACCTGGGGGGTCCCGCCAAGGGGCTGAGATTCTGCTGGGCATGGTTTTCCATGCAGCGCAGTGACCCGATGAACCTGATCCAGTTCATACTGGCGTAGGGATGGTGCATGCCTGGCGGGTCGCTGGCTCCTTCGAGCCGAAATCCATTTCCATAGCGGAACGTCAGCGCTCTTCCTCCTCTCGGCACGAACTGGGTCTCCATTGCTGACTGAGCAGAGGAGGCTCTGACCCATGGATGCTATCGCTCCGAAAGTGACCACCGGCCCATTGCCGGCGTCGCGCAAGATCTACAAACCCGGCAAGCTTCACCCCGACATTCGCGTGCCCATGCGCGAGATCGCCGTGCACCCGAGCGCCGGCGAGCCGCCGGTGACCGTTTATGATTCCTCCGGTCCCTATTCCGATCCGGACGCGCTGATCGAGATTGAAAAGGGTCTGCCGCGCATCCGCGAGGCCTGGGTGAAGGCGCGCGGCGATGTGGAGGCCTATGAGGGCCGCCATGTGAAGCCGGAGGACAATGGTTTCGTTTCCGGCGACCGGCTGACGCCGGAGTTTCCAACGCGCCACCAGCCGCTGCGGGCAAAGGACGGCAAGGCCGTCACGCAGCTTGCCTATGCGCGGGCCGGCATCATCACGCCGGAGATGGAATATATCGCTATCCGCGAGAACCTTGGCCGCGAACAGGCGAAGGCCACGCTCGTGCGCGATGGCGAGAGCTTTGGCGCGGCCATTCCCGATTTCGTGACGCCGGAATTCGTGCGCGACGAGGTGGCGAAGGGCCGGGCGATCATTCCCGCCAACATCAACCACCCGGAAGCCGAGCCGATGATCATCGGCCGCAATTTCCTCGTGAAGATCAACGCCAATATCGGCAATTCCGCCGTCACCTCCTCCATGGCCGAGGAGGTGGACAAGATGGTGTGGGCAACGCGCTGGGGCGGCGACACGGTGATGGACCTTTCCACCGGTCGCAACATCCACAACATCCGCGAATGGATCATCCGCAATTCGCCTGTGCCGATTGGCACGGTGCCGATCTATCAGGCGCTGGAGAAGGTGAACGGCATTGCCGAGGATCTGAACTGGGAGGTCTTTCGCGACACGCTGATCGAGCAGGCCGAACAGGGCGTCGACTATTTCACCATCCATGCGGGAGTGCGACTGCATTACATTCCGCTGACGGTCGATCGGGTGACGGGCATCGTCTCGCGCGGTGGCTCGATCATGGCCAAGTGGTGCCTGCATCACCACAGGGAGAGCTTCCTCTACGAGCATTTTGAGGAAATCTGCGACATCTGCCGCGCCTATGACGTCTCCTTCTCGCTGGGCGATGGCCTGCGTCCCGGCTCCATCGCCGATGCCAATGACGCCGCGCAGTTTGCCGAGCTGGAGACGCTGGGCGAGCTGACGCAGATCGCCTGGAAGAAGGACTGCCAGGTGATGATCGAGGGCCCGGGCCACGTGCCCATGCACAAGATCAAGGAGAACATGGACAAGCAGCTCGATGTCTGCGGCGAGGCGCCCTTCTACACGCTTGGGCCGCTCACGACCGACATTGCGCCGGGCTATGACCACATCACGAGCGGCATTGGCGCGGCGATGATCGGCTGGTTCGGCACGGCCATGCTCTGCTATGTCACGCCGAAGGAGCATCTGGGCCTGCCCGACCGCGACGATGTGAAGACGGGCGTCATCACCTACAAGATCGCGGCCCATGCGGCAGACCTCGCCAAGGGGCATCCGGCAGCGAAGATCCGCGACGATGCGCTTTCGCGCGCGCGTTTCGAGTTTCGCTGGGAGGACCAGTTCAACCTCTCGCTCGACCCCGAGACTGCGCGCAACTTCCACGACGAGACGCTCCCCAAGGAGGCGCACAAGGTGGCGCATTTCTGCTCCATGTGCGGGCCGAAATTCTGCTCCATGCGCATCTCCCACGACATCCGCGCCGAGGCCCAGAAGGAGGGCATGGCGAAGATGGCGGAGAAGTTCCGCGAAGGCGGCGAACTCTACATGCCGCTGGAGAAGGCGGTCGAGCCCGGGGAGTGATCCATGCATGTCCTTGTTCGTGGGGCCGGCGTCGCCGGCCTCACGCTGGCGCATGAGCTGGTGCGGGCGGGTGTACGGGTGACGGTGTGCGATGTCCGCTCAGGCCCGGCGGGCAGCGCGTCGTGGCTGGCGGGCGGCATGCTCGCACCGTGGTGCGAACGCGAGAGCGCGGAAGAGCCGGTGCTCACGCTCGGAAAGACCGCGGCGGACTGGTGGGAGGCCGCCCTTCCCGGCCATGTCGTGCGCAATGGAACGCTGGTGGTTGCGCCGGCGCGGGACCGGGCGGAGCTCGACCGCTTTGCCGTGCGCACGACCGGCCATGAATGGCTGGAGGGCGAGGCCGTTGCTGAACTGGAGCCCGATCTTGAAGGCCGGTTCCGCCGTGGGCTTTTCTTTCCCGGCGAGGCTCATCTCGATCCGCGCCGGGCGCTGACGGTGCTGATTACCAGGCTGAAAACGGCAGGCGTACGCTTCGCTTACGGTAACGATACGCCTGTCGAAGCAGACCGAATTGCCGACTGCACCGGCATGGCGGCGGCGGATCCGGAGCTGCGCGGCGTGCGGGGCGAGATGCTTCTGCTGCGGACGAAAGAGGTCAGGCTTTCGCGCCCGGTGCGCCTGCTTCACCCGCGCATACCGGTCTATATCGTGCCGCGGGCGGATCACCATTTCATGGTGGGCGCGACGATGATCGAAAGCGATGACGATGGGCCGATCAGCGCCCGCTCGACGATGGAATTGCTCAACGCGGCCTACAGCCTGCATCCGGCCTTTGCCGAGGCGAAGATCGTGGAGACGGGTGCCGGCGTGCGGCCCGCCTATCCCGGCAACCTGCCGCGCGTGAAGCGCACGCGGGAGGGCATCAGCGTGAACGGGTTCTACCGCCACGGTTTTCTGCTCTCGCCGGCCATGGCGCGCGAGGCGGCGGCTCTCATCCTGAACGAACGCGTGGAGGTGTTCGATGAAGCTCACGGTTAATGGCGAAGCGCGGCACGTGACAGCAGCAACGCTGGCCGCCCTGCTCGATGAACTGGACTACGCGCCCGACTTTCTCGCCACCGCGCGCAATGGAGAGCTTGTTCCGGCAGCGGAACGAAGCCGGTGTGCGCTCAAAGACGGGGACCGGATCGAGATCCTTTCGCCCATGCAGGGAGGCTGACATGCTGGAAGTCTATGGCGAAACCCTGTCCTCGCGGCTGCTTCTGGGAACCGCGCAATACCCCTCCCCCGCCATCATGGCGGATGCGGTGCGAAAAAGCGGCTGCGAGATCGTGACCGTGTCGCTGCGCCGCGAGATGGCGGGCAACCGCAATGGCGGCCGGTTCTGGGAGCTGATCCGCGAGCTCGGTGTGCGTGTTCTGCCCAACACGGCGGGCTGCCATTCGGTGAAGGAGGCTGTCACCACGGCGCAGATGGCGCGGGAGCTTTTCGGCACGGACTGGATCAAGCTGGAGGTGATCGGCCATCACGACACGCTCCAGCCGGATGTGTTCGGCCTTGTCGAGGCCGCACGCACTCTGAGCGATGAGGGCTTCAAGGTTTTTCCCTACACGACCGACGATCTGGTGGTGGCCGAAAGGCTGCTCGACGCGGGATGCGCGGTGCTGATGCCCTGGTGCGCGCCCATCGGCTCGGCGCGGGGACCGGTCAATGCGGATGGGCTCAGGGCCATGCGGGCAGAATTTCCCGATGTGCCGCTTATCGTGGATGCGGGGCTTGGACGACCATCGCATGGAGCCATGGTGATGGAGCTGGGTTTCGATGCCGTTCTTTTGAACACGGCCGTTGCAAAGGCCGGGGACCCGATCGCCATGGCGGCAGCCTTTGCCGGTGCTGTCGATGCGGGGCGGCAAGCCTTTCTGGCCGGTCCGCTGGAGCCGCGCGACATGGCCGTTCCTTCAACGCCGGTGATCGGCAAGGCGGTGTTTGAATGAAACTCGATCCCTTTTATCTGATTGTCGACAGTGCCCACTGGATCGCCCGGCTCGTTCCTCTCGGCGTGAAGCTCGTGCAGTTGCGTATCAAGGAGATGGATGAAGCAGCACTTCGTGGAGAAATCATCGAAGCAAGGCGCATCTGTGCCGAAAACGATTGCCAGCTCATCGTCAACGACCACTGGCGGCTGGCCATCGAAACGGGCTGCGATTTCATCCATCTGGGCCAGGAAGATTTGGCCGGGGCCGATCTCGAGGCGATCCGCGCGGCGGGGCTGAAGCTCGGCATCAGCACCCATGATGGGGCGGAACTGCGCACAGCCCTGGCGGAAAAGCCTGACTATGTGGCGCTCGGGCCGGTCTATCCGACGATCCTCAAAAAGATGAAATGGAACCCGCAGGGGCTCGACCGGCTGGCCGACTGGCGCAAGCGTGTCGGCGATGTGCCGCTGGTGGCGATTGGCGGGCTGAATCCCGAACGGCTTCCCGGCGTGTTTGCCGCCGGGGCGGATAGTGCTGCCGTGGTGACCGACATCACGCTGAATCCAGATCCGGAAGCGCGCACGCGCGAATGGCTGGCAGCCACCGCGCAATGGCGGTGAGCATGGCGCATGTGCTGGTGATTGCCGGTTCGGACTCGTCTGGCGGGGCCGGCATCGCGCGCGATGTGGAGACACTTGCTGCCTTTGGCGTGAAAACCTGCCTCGCGCTCACAGCGGTAACGGTGCAGACCCACACGGCGGTGGAGCGCGTCCAGCTCTGCGACCCCGATCTGGTGGAAGCACAGATGCGGGCTGCCCTCTCGGCAAACGCGGTCGCGGCGATCAAGATAGGCATACTTGGAAGCCGCGAGACCGTGGGGCGCGTTGCGGCGGTTCTGCGCGAACACGCCGCGATACCGGTGGTGCTCGATCCGGTGATCGCATCGTCTTCCGGGCGGGCGCTGCTTGCCGACGATGCCATCGCATTCATGCGCGAAAACCTGATGACGCTTTGCAGCCTCGTCACGCCCAACCTACCCGAACTGGCGCTTCTTTCAGGCGATAGCGAGGTCGAAACTGAGGCGGGCCGATTGCTCCGCGGTGGGGTGAAAGCGCTGCTCGTGAAAGGTGGGCATGCTGATGGCCCTCTCGCCGTGGATACGCTGTATGAGGCGGGAGAGCCGCCACTGCGGTTCGAGGGGCCACGTCTGCCCGGCACGATGCGGGGCACCGGCTGCATGCTGGCAAGCGCCATCGCTGCGGGTCTTGCCCGGGGCGATGGGCTGGAGGCCAGCGTGCGCGCGGCAAAAACCTATTTGTCCGAACGCTGGCTGGCCGGTTGAAATCAGATCAGAGGATTTCGGAGAGCTTTATCGCACGGCCTTCCTTCACCGAGAGGAGCGCTGCATCGGCCAGTGCCAGCGCGCGCAATCCGTCTTCGCCGGAAGGCGATGCCGGCTTGCCCTCGACAATGGCGGCGATGAAGCTGGCAATCTCGGCGGCATAGGCCTCCGTGTAGCGGGTCATGAAGAAATCGTGCAGCGGCGGGCGGGTAAAACCCTGCGCATTGGCGATCTCGATGGAAACGGGCCGCTGGTTTTCCGCAGCGATTGCGCCCTTAGCACCCAGCACCTCGATCCGCTGGTCATAGCCATAGGTGGCGCGGCGCGAATTGGAGATGCTGCACTGGCGCCCCGACGCGGCGGTGAGGATGACGGACACGCTGTCGAAATCGCCCGCCTCGCCAATGGCCGGATCGACCAGAACAGAGGCGGTGGCGAACACCGTTTCAGGCTCCTCGCCAAGCAGGAAGCGCGCCATGTCGAAATCGTGGATCGTCATGTCACGCAGAATGCCGCCCGATGACTTGATGTAGCTGATGGGCGGCGGACCGGGATCGCGCGAGGTGATCTGCACCATCTCGACAGGGCCGATCCGGCCTTCGTCGATGGCAGCGCGCACGGCGGCGAAATGCGGGTCGAAGCGGCGGTTGAAACCCACCATCAGCACGGCGCCGGTTTCCTTCACCACACCAAGGCACTGCTTCACGCGGGCAAGGTTCAGGTCGATGGGCTTTTCGCAGAAAACGGCTTTGCCGGCGCGGGCAAAGCGCTCGATCAAATCCGCATGCGTGTCGGTCGGCGTGCAGATGACAACGGCATCGATGCGCCTGTCGGCCTCAATGTCTTCAATGCTGCGAACCGCGCACCCATAGGCATCGGCGATAGCCTGTGCGGCCTCTGCAAAGGCATCAGCGACGGCGACAAGCCGGGCGTCCGCATTGCCGGCAATCGCTTTTGCATGCACCTTGCCGATGCGCCCGGCACCAAGAAGCGCGAAGTTCACGGTCATAGAGGGTCTTTCTGTCTGGGTTCCTGAAGGCTTTGTCTCAGATGTAACTGGCGTTCTCGTGGACGCCGGACTGCACGCCGGTGATAAGCGAGACCACTTCGTTTCCGTCCGTCTTGTCGGCCTCCAGCATGCCGGCGATGCGGCCGCGCCGGAACACCCAGATCTTGTCGACCAGGTTGAAGACCTGCCTGAGATTGTGGCTGACGAGGATCAGCGGAATGCCGCGTTTCTTCAGGCCGCGGATGATGTTTTCCACCTGGGTCGTTTCCTGCACGCCCAGGGCTGCCGTGGGCTCGTCCATGAGGATCAGCTTCGAGGCGAAGCTCGCCGCCCGGCTGATGGCGACACACTGGCGCTGACCGCCGGACATGTTGGCGATCGAATTGTGCAGATTGGGAATTTTCACCCCTGTTTTTTCCAGCGCTTCCTGGCTGCGCTGGAACATCTTCTTCTCGTTCAGAAAGCTGAATGGACCGAGATTGAAGTAGGTTTCCTCCCGGCCAAGAAAGATGTTGGAAGGCACGTCCAGATCGTCGGCAAGCGCCAGATTCTGGAACACCGCTTCAATGCCTGCCTCGCGCGCGTCGACGGGATTCTGAAAATCCATCTCTCGCCCTTCAAACAGTATCTTGCCGGCGGTGGGGCGCTCGACGCCGGTGATCTGCCGCACGAAGGTCGACTTGCCGGCACCGTTGTCACCGACAATCGCCACGTGCTCGCCGTCGAGCAGTTCGAAGTCCGCGTCCTGGAGCGCGTGCACACCGCCATAATGCTTGGTCAGGCCCTCGGTTCTGAGGATCACCTTGCGTTCTTCGCCTGCCCGATTTTCGCCTGTCATGGGTTCCTCCCGGGGTTCAGCGCGACCGTGGCCGCATGCGCTGGCGGTACACATCGGCCACCACGGCGGCGACGATGATCACGCCCTTGATCATTTCCTGATAGTAGGCATCGAGCCGCAGGAAGGTGAAGCCGGAGATGATGACGCCGAAGATGACGGCACCGATCAGCGTTCCGACGATGGAGCCGCGCCCGCCGGAAAGCGAGACGCCGCCGATAACGGCCATGGCGATGGCGTCGAGCTCGTACATGACGCCCATACCGGCCTGCGCGGTCAGCCCACGGGCGGCGATCACCATGCCGGCAAGACCGGCGAGAAGACCCGCTATCGTATAGACCAGCACCAGATGCCGCTCGACATTGATGCCCGACATGCGCGCTGCCTGCTCGTTGGAGCCGATGGCATAGGTGTGCTTGCCATAGACAGTGTATTTGAGCGCGACGTGGAAAAGAGCCGCGATCGCCAGGAAGATGAAGACCGGGGTCATGCCCTGTCCGAGGGCCGCAAAACTGTCGGTCGGGAAGGAGACCGGCTGGCCCTTCGTGTACCATTTGGCGATGCCGCGCGCCGTCACCATCATGCCGAGCGTGGCAATGAAGGGCGGTATTTTCGTGAAGGCGATCAACAGGCCGTTGATCATGCCGGCGACGATGCCGCAGGCAAGGCCGATCAGAATGGGGATGATGACGGGAAGGTCGGTCAGTTCCGGATAGACTGCGCGGGGATAGGTGCTCACCTGCGCGAAGCTCATGGCGATCATCGCCGTGGCGCCAACCACGGAGCCCGACGAAAGATCGATGCCGCCGGTGATGATGACCTGCGTCACGCCGATGGCGATGATGCCAACCACCGAAACCTGCAGGATCATGATGGAAAGGCGCTGGGTGTTGAACAGAAAGCTCTGCCCCTGAAAGATCCAGCCGAGTATTTCGAAAATGAGCGCGATGCCGACAAGGCCGAGCAACGCGTTCAATTCGTGAGAGCGCGGCCGCTTCTGGGGCATGTCCGCGGCGCTGCCGGAAACTGCTTGTGCCTGGTTTGCCATCGTTTTTTCCGCCATGGAGAGCCGGCATGCGCCGGCGGGATGGCGGCGGCTCTGCGGCCGCCGCCGTCAGGTCCGCAAAATCAGTTCTTGGTCGTGAACTGATCCATATTGTCCGGCGTCACGAGCTGGAAGGGAATATACACCTTCTGATCCACGTCTTCACCCTTGGCGAGTCTGAGGGCCGCATCGAGCGCGCCCTTGCCCTGGCCGGCCGCATCCTGGAACACGGTCACGTCCAGATCGCCAGCGGCCATGGCGGCCAGCGCGTCCTGGGTGGCGTCGACACCGCCCACCAGCATGTCTTCCATCGAGATGTTGGCGGCTTTCATGGCCTGGATGGCGCCGATGGCCATTTCGTCATTGTTGGAGACCAGCGCGTCGAACTCCAGGCCGGCGGAGAGCCAGTTGGTCATCAGGTCGGTTGCCTCGGTGCGCTGCCAGTTGGCCGTCTGCTCCTCGACGATCTCCATGAAGGAGCAATCGTCGGTAGCGATCACGTCGTGAACGTCCTGTGTGCGCATGCGCGCTGCCTGGTTGGACAGCTCACCCATCATGACGACGATCTTGGCGCCGTCACCCTTGCCCTTTTCCTTGAGCAGACGGCAGATTTCCTGTGTCTCCAGCGTGCCGGACTCGCGCTCGTCGGAGGCGACGAAAGCCTGATTGTCCGGCAGATCGTCGACATTGACCGGCTCGCGGTTCACGAAGACGAGCGGCACGCCCGCATCGGCGGCCGCCTTGGTCATTGCGACGGTGGCGTCGGTGTCGACCGGGTTGACAATGACCGCGTCGACGCCCGAGGCGATGAAGTTCTGGATCTGGTTGAGCTGTTTGCCGACGTCGTTCTGCGCGTCCTCGACCTGCAGTTCCACACCGTCCAGCGTGTCGGCATAGTCGACCATGCCATTGCGCAGAACGGTCAGGAAATTGTCGTCGAACAGAGCCATGGAGACACCGACCGTCTCAGCCATGGCCGAGGTGGACATCAGTGCCGAAACGGCAACGCCCATCATAAGCTTTTTCATCTGAATGCTCCTCCACACACGATGGGTGTCCGGCAGCACCCGCTTTGGCCGGAATCCTGCAATGCGAACTTATGAACTCCATCGGGGTGGACGGCTGAAGTCCTCAATTTTCAACCGCCCGGCACTCCATAAAATAGAATTCCGGAACCGTTAGGAGATCAATATGTAATATTTATTCTATTTTCTGCGGTCGCGTCAAGGCGAAATTCCATTTTGCGTTTCGCCTCAGGCGCGCGGCTGGAAAGCATTCTCGCGGATATGCGTCATGCTTTCCTCAAGGTCTCTCTTCAGGTCGGCAGTCCGGTGCACACTTTCGGCAAATGGCTCGAACGACAATGGCCCCTGGAAGCCCCCGGAAAGAAGGGCTGATATCTGCCTGACATTGTCCAGCCGGTCGCGTTCGTCGACCAGCACACGGTGCCCGTCCCGCATGTCCCGAACCGCAAGCGCCTCATCGACGACGCCGGAAATGTGAACAAGTCCGGTCTCTGCGACAAACAGCTCATCCTCGCCGGCAAGCGTGTGGTGGAACGTGTCGTGCACGAGCCGGAAGGTGCCGGCGGCATCGAGCGATGCGATGGCTTCGACGGCTTCCGATTTCAGCCGCAATGAGCAGATCTCGAACCCCAGCGGCTCCACCAGGCCGACAATTCCGGCGTCTTCCAGAAGTGGGCGCAATGCCTTTAGCGCAATCCGCAGATTGGCCTGCCTTTCGCCATCGACCCGCCCCGTTCCGTCATTGACCGGCACGAGCACCAGCGCCTCGGCACCACAATCGCGCGCATAGGCAATCAGCGATTGTGCTTCCTCCTCGCGGATGTCGTTCCATTCGTTGAAGCGCTGCAGCGCGTTGATGGAGAGAATGCGCAGGTCGCGCGCCTCCGCTTCCCGGCGCAAAGCTGCGGCAGGCGTGCCATCCAGAATGGCATTGTCCTGCAGGTCGTTGCGAATTTCCACGCCCTTCATGCCGAGCGAAGCCGCGAGATCGAAGAAGTCGGAAATCGTGTGGCTGGGTGCGCTCATGTGATTGAGCGCGAAGAACGGTGCTGTCGCGGTCATTGATGTCTCCTCGGGGATGGCGGCTCTGCGGCCGGTTGGCGGAAACATGTCCGTGCGACGCAACAGCGTCAACGCGGTCCCGTCGGAAAAGCCGCATACAGGCTTTCGGGTCTGTGAAAATCCAGTTTGCGGGAAATGCTGACCGGCTCGCCACGCCGTGACATTAACGCGGTTTCAATCCGGGCCCGATGGCGTATAAACCCCGGCACCCTTCGGGGTGTTCACTCAGCAATCCATCAGTTCAGGCCGCGCCATGACCGAGAAGACATTTCACATCAATCTCACCTGCGAAGACCGCCCCGGCATCGTTGCCGCGGTGACGACGGAGTTGGCCGGTCTTGGTGCGAACATTGCCGAATCCAACCAGTTCTGGGACCGGCAGACCAACCGCTTCTTCATGCGCATCGCCGTGACGGCGCCAAAGGGCGTGGAGCGCGACGGGCTGTTGCGCGCGCTGGAGCCGGCCATTGCGCGCTTCGACATGAAGACGGCCATCGCCGACACGGCACGGCGGCCGAAGATCATCATCATGGTGTCGAAGTTCGATCACGCGCTTCTGCACCTGCTCTACCAGATCCGCGTCGGCTGGCTCGATGCCGAAGTGGTGGCCATCGTCTCGAACCACGAGGATTCGCGCGCGACAGCGGAGATGGAGGGCATCCCCTATCACTGCTGGAAGGTGACGAAGGACAACAAGCAGGAGCAGGAGGCAAAGCTGCTCGACCTGTTCAAGGAGACGGGGGCTGATCTCGTCATCCTTGCGCGCTACATGCAGGTGCTTTCCAACGAGCTTTCGAACCGGCTCTACGGCAAGGTGATCAACATCCACCATTCGTTCCTGCCGAGCTTCAAGGGTGCAAAGCCCTATCATCAGGCGCATGAGCGCGGCGTGAAGCTGATCGGCGCGACGGCGCATTATGTGACGCCGGACCTCGATGAGGGGCCGATCATCGAGCAGGAAACCGAACGCGTGACGCATGCCATGACGGCAGAGGATTTCGTTGCCACGGGCCGCGACATCGAGAGCCGGGTTCTCGCCCGCGCCGTCAAGCTGCACCTGGAAAACCGGGTGATGATGAACGGACACAAGACGGTCGTCTTCGGGTGACACCTGTCAACGGTGTGTGATCCCTCCCACTTTCGTCATGCCCGGCCCTGAGCCGGGCATCCATGCCGTTGTTGGTGCAGGTAAGTGCGGTTCCGGCATGGATCCTCGGGGCAGGCCCGAGGATGACGAAGTGTTGAGGTGGTGGGGTTTCAGCCTGTCGCAGCGCGGTTTCGTCTGCGTGAGCGGAAGGCGAGCAGGAAGGCGAGGCCGAGCATGGTGGCGGTGATGGCGTAGAGTGTCAGCGCGATGGGGCTGGAAAACAGGATCTGGAAATCGCCGTTCGAGATGGAGAGAGCGCGGCGCAGGTTGTTTTCCATGTCCGCACCCAGAAGCAGGCCCAGAATGACCGGCACCAGCGAAATGCCCAGCATGCGCAGGATGTAGCCCATCACGCCGAAACCGACCATGACGAAGAGGTCGAAGGTGGAGTGGCTGATCGAGTAGACACCGAGAAAGCTGACCATGACGACGAAGGGCATCAGCACCCATTGCGGCATGGATAGCATGCGCGTGAACAGGCCGATCATCGGAATGTTCATGATGAGCAGCGCGATGTTGGCGATGTAGAGCGCGGCGATCAGGCCCCAGACCAGGTCCGGCTGCCGGTCGAAGAGCAGTGGGCCGGGCTGGATGTTGAGCGAGATGAGCAGCGCCAGCATGACGGCCGTGGTGCCGCTGCCCGGCACGCCGAGCGTGAGCATGGGGATCAGCGCGCCGCCCGACGCGGCGTTGTTGCCGGCTTCAGGGGCCGCGATGCCGCGCGGGTCGCCTTCGCCGAATTTGCCGTCCTTTGCGCTCCAGCGTTGCTCCGCAATGTAGGACATGAACGCGCCGAGCGAGGCGCCGGCGCCCGGCAGGATGCCGCAGATGAAACCGATGACCGAGCCGCGCAGATTGGCCCAGCCGCCGGCCATCATGTCCCTGAAGCGCGGCAGGGCGCGGCCGAGCGGCACCATCTTGGTCTCGCCCTGATGCACCCGCTCCAGATAGACCAGCACTTCGGAAATGGCGAAGAGGCCGACAATGGCGACGATGGGGTCGAACCCGTCATAAAGATGGAACGAACCGGCCGTGTAGCGCGCCGTGCCGGTGGCGGGGTCGAGGCCGACCGTGGCGATCATCAACCCGATGAAGGCGGCAAGCAGCGTCTTGAACGGATTGACCGAGGTGATTCCGCCGATGGTGGCGAAGGCCATGACATAGAGCGCGAAATAGTCGGCGGGGCCGAAATAGATGGCGGCCTTGGCCAGAAGCGGCGCAAAAAGCGTGAGCCCGATCGTGGCGAAGGTTGCCCCGACAAAGGAGGCGACGGCGGAGATGGCCAACGCCTCCGACGCTTTGCCGGCGCGCGCCATGGGATAGCCGTCGAGCGTGGTCATGATGGCCGGCTCGTCGCCGGGAATGTTGAGCATGATCGAGGAGATGCGCCCGCCATACATGCAGCCATAATAGATGCATGACAGCATGATGAGCGCCGAGGTGGGCTCCAGCCCGAGCGAAAAGGCAAGCGGAATGAGGATGGCGACGCCGTTTACGGGGCCAAGCCCCGGCAGCGCGCCGATCAGCGTTCCCGCAAAGCAGCCGAACAGCGCCAGAGCCAGATTGGTCGGCGTGATCGCGACTGCAAAACCCTGCGCAAGGGCGGACAGCATATCCATGAAATCAGCTCACGAATTCTGGGAGAAGCGGCAGCGGAAGACCGAGCAGCTTGTCGAAGGCAAGAAACAGGAACGCGCTCATGATCGCCGCCGAGACAATGGATTTCGGCCATGAGCTGCGCAGGATGCGCCCCAAAAGCGCGACAGCGATGAAGGTGGCGAGCGGAAAGCCGAGCACCTCCAAAAAGCCGGCATAGGCAAGCAGCAGCGAGACCGCCCCCACCTGCAACAGAAGCGGCTTGCCCGTAACCCAGGCCGGCTCCTCATCCGGACGGATGATCATCGTCAGGCTGAGGATGGCCGCAGGCACGGACAGCATGATGGGAAAGGCCGCGGGGCCAAGAGGGTCGCCGAAGCTCGCCTCATAGTCTCCCGCGGTCACGCCGTACCAGATCGAAATGGCCAGAAGAAAAAGGCCGACGATCCTGTCTGTCACTTGATGACTCCGATCTCCTGGGAAATCTTGCGCATCTGTTCGGACTGGTCCTTCACATAGGCCTCGAACTCCGCGCCGCCGCGCCACACCGGCACGAGGCCGTTGCCCTTGGCGGTCTCTTTCCAGTCGTCGGTGTCATAGAGCTTCTGCAGGCGCTCGACCCAGGCATTGTAGCCTTCGTCAGAGACCTCGCCGCCTGTGTAGAAACCGCGCCAGTTGTAGCCGGTCACATCGAGGCCCTGCTCTTTTGCGGTGGGCGAATCCGGGAAGGCGGGAACGCGGTCGTCGGAAAGGGCTGCCAGAATGCGGATGTCGCCCGATTCCACGAAACCGGCGATCTCGCCCAGATCGGTGGAAACCGCCTGAACCTGCCCGCCGATCATCTGCGTGACGGCGGGGCTACCGCCATCGAACTGCACCCAGCGGATCTGCTTGTACTCATCGCCCGAAAGGCCGGCGGCCTGCGCCAGCATGAGCAGGCGGATATGGTCCCAGCCGCCCGCACCGGAGGAGCCGGCAACCGCAAGCGCGCTCGGGTCTTCCTTGAGCGCGGCCACCAGATCGTCGAGCGTCTTGAAGTCCGAATCCTTCGGCACCACGATCACGCCGACATCGGTGCCCAGCATGGCCACCCAGCGCATCACCGACGTGTCTGCCGGATACTTGCCCTGCGCGATCTGCGTGACGCCCACGGTGGAGGTTGCCACCATCAGCTCCGCATCGTCGGCGCGCGACGACATGACCTTGGCATAGGCAACCGCGCCCACACCGCCCGGCATGTTGGTGACCTGCACCGGTGCATCCACCAGCTTCTGGTCGAAGAGCATCTTGCCGATGGTGCGGCAGGTGAAATCCCAGCCGCCGCCGGGATCGGCAGGTGCGATGCACTCGGCAGCCGTGGCGCCAGCCACGGACAGCGACGTCCACAGGACAGCCGCTCCAAAGAGCTTTGAAAGTTTCTTCATCAAGTCCTCCCTCATTGAAGTCGAAATTCCAGTGTCCGAGACCGGATTTGCGTCCGCTCTCAGCCTCCTTCCACAAACCCGCGCGCGCCGAAAAGGCGGCGCGAATCCTCCAGCGCCTGCAGGATCTGCCCGCGCACGTCGCGCGCATGCCTGCGAATGGCGTCGGCGGCCTCCTCGGTTTTCCGCTGCCGGACAAGCGCTATGATTTCATTGTGTTCGCGGTGGGCGATGGCGCGCGCCTCCGGCGAGCTCGCCACCAGCCAGCGGGCGCGGATCGTGCGGTTGACCGCGTCCTGCACCGCATCGCGCAGGAAGCGATTGCCGGAAAGGGCCGCAAGCTGCACATGCACGTCGAGCCCCGCCTCGAACCAGTCGTCGGGCGTGAAGTCGCTCAAGCCCTCATCCACCGTGCGCAGGATCGCATCCAGCTCCTCCGGCTTTGCCCGTTCGCAGGCAAGACGGATTGCCGCGTCCTCGACGATCTCGCGGTATTCGAAGATTTCCTCAAGCTGCTGCAGGTCGAAGGGCGCGATGGCATAGCCCCGCTCGGCCTTCACGACGAGCCCTTCACGGATCAGCTCCGCCAGCGCCTGCCGGATGGGGGTGCGCGAGGCGCCA
The DNA here is from genome assembly GCF_056431025.1 of Nitratireductor lacus. Classification (NCBI taxonomy): domain Bacteria; kingdom Pseudomonadati; phylum Pseudomonadota; class Alphaproteobacteria; order Hyphomicrobiales; family Phyllobacteriaceae; genus Nitratireductor; species Nitratireductor lacus. Next base: position 80,902 of record NZ_JBWKMB010000009.1, read on the forward strand.
TAGGCGGTTTCCAGAGATCGTTCGGACACGACCTCGCCCGGCGCAAGCTTGAGCGAGAGCACATCGCCGCGAATGCGCGAAAGCACGCGCTCGCCGAGCGGCTGTTCAGCCATGTCTTTTGCAGCCTCACCCATGATGGACGGGCACTCCTCCCTGCATGTGCGGCGGTCCGGAAAGCCTCCCTGCCCTCCGGTCTGCCATTTTTGGAACGGGCATTGACCGTTCTTCGCAAGACGGTATACCAATCCGGTCTACCGATGCAATCAGGTGGGAGGAAAAATCGTGACAGCACCAGCCGGCCACCTTGTGAAAGGGTTTCCCGAGCGCGTCAGCGTTGTCGAAGTGGGACCGCGCGACGGATTGCAATCGGAGCCGCAATTCGTGCCGACGGACAGGAAAATCGCGCTCGTCAACGGGCTGATCGATGCCGGCCTCCGCCATCTGGAGGTCACGTCCTTCGTTTCGCCACGCGCTGTGCCGCAGATGCGGGATGCAGCAGACGTTCTGGCCGGCATCGACCGTTCGAAAGGCGCGGTGCTGACCGCGCTGGTGCCCAATGCGCGAGGCGCCGATCGCGCGGCCGAGGCCGGTGTCGATGCCATGGTCGTTTTCATGTCAGCCTCGGAGAGCCACAATCTGAAGAATGTGAACCGCACCCGCGCCCAGTCTCTGGAGGGGTTCGCCGACATCGTGCGCATTGCAGGCGATGCGAAGATTCCGGTCTATGGGGCGATTGCCACATCCTTTGGCTGTCCTTTCGAGGGCGAAGTGCCGGTCTCCTCGGTCGTGGAGATCGCCCGCGCCTATCGCGACATGGGCATCACCACGCTGTCGCTGGGCGACACGACCGGCATGGCCACGCCGCCCGTGGTGCAGGAGCGCTGCCGCGCGCTGAGAGAGGCGGTTCCGGAGGCCGACATCGCGCTGCATTTCCACAACACGCGCGGCGTGGGGCTTGCCTGTGTCTATGCCGGGCTGCTGGAGGGTGTGACCCGCTATGAGGCGAGCATTGGCGGCCTTGGCGGCTGCCCCTTCGTGCCGCGTGCGACGGGCAATATCTGCACCGAGGATCTCGTCTACATGCTGAGCGAATGCGGGGTGGAAACCGGTGTCGATCTCGAAAAACTGATCGGTGTCGCGCAGGAAGCCGAAGCGATCATCGGGCGCACGCTTCCCGGCCAGGTGATGAAGGCGGGACCGCGTCTCAAGACCGCCAGCATGGACAGCGTTGCAACCGCCAATGGCTGAAAATATGACCGAGAAAAAAGCGCCGCTCGAAGGCATTCGTGTCATCGACCTCACGCGGGTTCTCTCTGGTCCGTTCTGCACCATGATGCTGGGCGACATGGGGGCGGAGGTGATCAAGGTGGAACCCGCCAAGGGCGACCCGATCCGCGAACAGGGCACGCTGCGCGACGGGTTCTCCGCCTATTATGCAAGCTTCAACCGCAACAAGAAGTCGGTCGTCATCGATCTCTATAGCGAGCGCGGCCGCGCGGTGCTGGAGCGGCTGATTGCGGATGCCGACGTCCTCATCGACAATTTCCGCCCCGGCGTGATGGCGAAGATGGGTTTTGGCGAGGCGCGGCTGAAGGCGCTCAATCCGAGGCTGGTGACGGCCAATGTAAACGGCTATGGCTCGACCGGCCCCTATGTGGACCGCCCCGCCTTCGATTTCATCGCTCAGGCCATGAGCGGGCTGATGGGCGTGAACGGTGCGGAAGGCACCGAGCCGATGCGCGTCGCGCAGCCGATCACCGATCTGGTGGCCGGCCTCTACTGTGCATTCGGCGTTGTGAGCGCGCTGCGCGCGCGTGACCTCAATGGAACGGGCCAGCATGTGGAAAGCGCCATGATGAATGGCGCGATCAGCATGATGGCCTATCTGGCGTCGGAATATTTCACCACCGGAGAGCTGCCTGCGCGCACCGGCAATGACCATCCGCTGGTGGCCCCTTATGGCCTCTTCAGGGCGCGGGACGGCGAGATTGCCGTCGCACCCTCCAATGACGTGATCCTGAAGCGGTTTCTCGATGTGCTGGAGCTCGGTCACATGATGAAGGATCCGCGCTACGACACGAATGACAAGCGCTTTGCCCGCCGTCCCGAACTCAACGAGATGATCAATCAGGCAGTCGGTCGGGACACGCAGGAGGCATGGATTGCACGGCTCAATGCCGCCGGTGTGCCCTGCGGCAAGGTGCAGAACCTGGCCGAGGCGCTGAACGACCCGCAGACGCGGGCGCAGGAAATGGTGATCGAGGTGGACCAGCCCAACCACGGGCCGATCCGCATGCTGGGCTTTCCGGTGAAGCTGAGCGACACGCCCTGCCGCCTGCGCCATCCCGCGCCCGAGCTGGGTGCGGACACGAGGGCGGTTCTGGAAGCGAGCGGCTTCGAGGCTGACGAGATTGAAGCGCTGGCAAAGGAAGGCGCCATCGGGGGTAATTGGACCGCCGTGCGTGGTTCGACAAGCTCACCATGAGGGACGGGATTGGCGAATGAACGCGTTGCACTGTCTCCGCCCAGGGCTCATTGCCGGGCAAAGCTTTCCTCATGGTGAGCTTGTCGAACCACGCACGGCGATAATGCAATGGGGCATCGAAACAATCTGAAGACTGGATGAAAGCGCTCTGCCCATGACGTCAGGGGCCATTGAAAGCGCCACCCTTGGATCAGCGCAAATTGCCCCCATATGCCGGAGAGTGTCCTTCCCCACCATAAGGGACTGGGTTGGCGCATGGATGCGTTGCACCGTCTCTGTCCAAGGCTCATTGCCAGGCACAGCTTTCCTCATGGTGAGCTTGTCGAACCACGCACGGCGACAATGCAATGGGGCATCGCAACAATCTGAAGACTGGATGCCAGCGCTCTGCCCATGACTTCAGGGGCCATTGAAAACGCCACCCTTGGATCGGCGCAAATTGCCCCCATATGCCGGAGAGTGATTTTCCTCCCCGGAGTTCTCCCATGATCCCCTTTTCCGTTCTCGACCTGGCGCCCGTCCCCGACGGTTCGAGCGTTGCCGATGCACTCCACAACACGCTCGATCTTGCCCGCCATGCCGAGAGCTGGGGCTATCGCCGTTTCTGGCTTGCCGAACATCACAACATGGCGGGCATCGCCAGCGCGGCAACCTCGGTCCTGATCGGGCAGGTCGCTGCCGCCACGAAGACGATCCGGGTCGGCGCGGGCGGTGTGATGTTGCCCAACCACGCGCCGCTGATCATCGCCGAGCAGTTCGGCACGCTGGCCACGCTTTATCCCGACCGCATCGACCTAGGTCTTGGCCGCGCGCCGGGCACCGACATGGCCACGGCCCGCGCCCTGCGGCGGGGGCTCGACGATGGTGAGGGCTTCCCACGCGATGTCATGGAGTTGATCGCCTATCTGGGAGACGATGAACCGGGCCGGCAAGTGCGCGCCATCCCCGGACGGGGCACGCTTGTGCCGGTCTGGATTCTTGGCTCCAGCCTTTATGGCGCGCAGCTGGCCGCACATCTTGGCCTGCCCTATGCCTTCGCCTCGCACTTCGCGCCCGCCGCGCTGGAACAGGCGATCGAGGTCTACCGCCAGACCTTTCGGCCCTCCGAACATTTGGAAAAGCCGCATTTCATGATGGCGCTCAACGTGTTTGCCGCCGATACGGACGCCGAAGGCGTTTATCTGAAGTCTTCCATGCAGCAGGCCTTTGCCAATCTGCGCACCGGGCGACCGGGACCCCTGCCCCGTCCCGTGGAGAATGTTGAAGAAATCCTCGAGCCGGCCATTGCCGCCGGTGTGGCGCAGGCACTTGCCTGCACGGCGGCCGGCAGCCCGGAGACCGTGCGAGGGGCTTTAGGCATGTTTCTGGCGCGCTATGAACCGGACGAAATTATCATCACCGGGCAGATCCACGATCATGAAGCAAGGCTGAAATCCTTCCGCATTGCCGCAGACATTCTCGCCGAGGCGTGAACTTACAAATGATAAAATCTCTTCCGGAAATCTGTTTTAGCCGTGACCTGATCTATCAGAAATGGAATATTTGGTCGATTAGACCTTGATAGCGGCAAATTAAGACCAAACGGGTTTTCACTCCTGTTATCGTCAAATGAACAAGAGCGCGGTCAACGCGCCCTCGACGAACAATAATGGGAGAGAGACATGTCGTCCCCGCAAAAGGCTCTGCCGAGCTTACCGCTCGCGCTGACGCCGGTGCTGCTCACGCTCATCGTGCTTGGCGTCCAGCTTTTCTATTTCGATGATTTCACACCCCATGTGCCCCTTGCCATAGGTCTCGCCCTTACCGGGCTGGTCGGCATCAAGCTCGGTTTCGACTGGGAGGATATCGAAAAGGGCGTGTTTCACGTGATCCACGTATCGCTGCCGTCCGTATCGGTGCTTATCACCGTCGGAATGATCATCGGCGTCTGGATTGCAAGCGGCACCGTGCCAACACTGATCTATTACGGACTGACCATTCTCTCGCCGGAGATTTTCCTTGCGGCGGCCATGCTTCTGTGCGCCGTCGTGTCGCTCTCGCTCGGCACGTCGTGGGGCACGGTCGGAACGGTTGGCCTGGCGCTGATGGGCATCGGTGCCGGCTTTGGCATTCCGGTCTACTGGACCGCGGGCGCGGTCGTTTCGGGTGCGTTCTTCGGCGACAAGGTCTCGCCGCTCTCCGACACCACCAATCTGGCACCGGCCGTGACGGGCGTCGACGTGTTCTCGCACATCAAGAACATGATGCCGACGACCATTCCTTCGATGCTGATTGCGCTCGGCATTTATCTTTTTGCCGGCTATGGTCTGATCGAGTCCGGCGGTGCTTCGTTCGAGAAGATCACGACGATCACCGCGTCGCTGCGGGAAAACTTCGTGATTTCACCCTGGCTGCTTCTGCCGGCCATTCTGGTGATCGCGCTGGCCGTGAAGCGCATGCCGCCGATCCCGTCTCTCTTTGCCGGCGTTCTGGCCGGCGGGCTGACGGCGATGATCGCGCAGGGCGTGGGGCTGCATGATGTCTTCACCTATGCCAATAGCGGCTACAGGATCGACACGGGGGTGAGCGAGATCGACTCGCTGCTCAATCGCGGCGGCATCCAGTCGATGATGTGGACGATCTCGCTGGTGCTGATCGCGCTCGGCTTCGGTGGTGCGCTGGAAAAGACCGGCTGTCTTGAAACCATCATCAAGGCGATCATGATGAAGGTGAAGAGCTTTGCCGGCATCCAGACGGCTGCCGTGGGCACGTCCATGGCGACCAATCTGGTGGCAGGCGATCCCTATCTTTCCATCGCGCTGCCCGGGCGCATGTATGCGCCGGTCTATCGCGGCATGGGCTATTCCACGCTCAATCTGTCGCGCGCGGTGGAAGAAGGCGGCACGCTGATTTCGCCGCTGGTTCCGTGGAACGCAGGCGGCGCCTTCGTGATCAGCGCGCTGGCGCTCGGCGTCTCCGATGGGCATCTGGAGAACCTGCTCTACATTCCGCTTGCCTTCGCCTGCTGGCTGTCGCCGGTGATCGGCCTCGCCTATGCCTATACGGGTCTTTTTTCGCCCCGTGCGAGCGAGGCGGAGATGAAGGGCTGGCATGATAGCGGCGAAACCATTGCCGATCTGAGCGACCATGGCTGGGAGACCCCTGCGCTGCCAAGCACGACACCGGCGGAGTAAAGCTCGGTTACACGGACAGGCGCCTTGGATGGACGCAAGGCGATCCAGGGGGCCTGTTTCGCATTCAGCGGGCGGGGTAGTGAAACGGTTCGCCCGCAAAGGCTTCTGCACCACGGCCGATCTCATGGATCGCGCGGATCATCCGTCCTTCGCGCTCAAGCAGCCGGTCGCCCAGCGCGACGATACGGCGGTTGGGCGTGGCGCTCGGCGCGCGTTCGCGCAGCATCTGCGCCAGGGCGAATTCGTCCATCTCGCGTGCGAAGGCATTGGCGATGACATAGGCGGCAGCTGTGGAGCGGCTGATGCCCGCATGGCAATGCACGACCATCGGCGAGCGCCAGTCCCAGTCGCGGGCGAAATCGAGCAATTGCTCGACCTGATCCAGGGCCGGGGCGATCAGCCCCGGGCGCTGGTCCGTGATGTCGTGCATGGCCAGGTGAAGACGTTTCGGCACCGTATCGATCTGGTCAAGAGCGGGTGGTTCACCGCTCGATGTCAAAGAGATCATGTGCTGCGCGCCGGTCGCTTTCAGCATGCGTTCCAGATGCGAAGCGGGGCAGACATAGAGCATTACGCGCCGCTCCTTTGCCAGCTTCCCAGAGCGGTGCGCACGCGCTCGAAAGCCTGATCGTCTCCCGGCAGGCCGATGCGCAGGCAATCGGGACGCCCCGCGAAACGCCGCACGAGAATGCCGCTGCGGCCCAGATGATCGAAGAGCTCTGCCGCGCGGGGATGGCGCAGGAAGCGGAAGAGATCGGTGCCGGTCTCGATCTTCAGTCCTGCGTCGTCGAAAAGGGCATCGAGCCTGATGCGCGCCTTGACGAGATCGCGCCGCATGACACTTTGCCAGTCGCGGTCGGCGAGCGCCTCAAGCCCGGCATGAAGCGCCGGCCCTGCAACCGCCCATGGGCCGAGCCATGCGGAAAGTTTCTGCGCTAGCTCTTCCGATGCCAGCGCGAAGCCGAGCCGCAGGCCGGCGAGACCGAAGAACTTTCCGAACGAGCGCAGCACCACGATATTGCCGGCTTCCACATCGCCGGCGAGGCTCTCGGCCTGCGGGCCGACATCCATGAAGGCCTCATCGACCACCAGAACGCCGTCATTGCGTTGCAGGTTTTCCGCAAGATCGAGAAGGTCTCTTCGGCCAAGCAGCCGTCCGTCGGGATTGTTTGGATTGACCACCACGGCAAGCCGCGCGCCATGAAGCGCATCGAAACGCTCCACCTCCTCCACCGTATGCCCGGCGAGTGCGGCGGCGCGCGCGTGTTCGGCATAGGTGGGACCGAGAATGCGGGCCGGGCCGGGCGCCAGAAGCGAGGCGACCAGCGGCAGAAGAAGCTGCGTTCCCGGCGCGGCGATGACATGGGCGGCTGACGGTGCGCCGTAATAATCGGCTGCGTGGCTTGCGAGCGCGGCAATGTCGGCTTCTTCGGGCAGGCGCTCGACGGCGCTGGCAGGTAGCGGCGAAAAAGGATAGGGGTTCGGGTTGATGCCGGTGGACAGGTCGAGAAAGGGCGTCGGCGCGTCTGGAAAGAGCGCTGAAGCCCGAACGAGACTGCCGCCGTGATCGGTCACCCTGTCCGCCGCCCGGTCAGCCAGTCGAGGCCTGATGTCCATTCTGATCGCCCTTTCATCTATGCTGGTCGAGCTCGCCATCGGTTACCCCGAGCGGCTCTTTCGCCTGATCGGTCATCCCGTCACCTGGATAGGCCGTCTTATCGCGCTGGCGGACGCGCGATGCAATGTCGAAACCCTTTCGCCCGGTGCGCGCCGACTGAATGGCGCGCTCGCGCTGGCCGTCATTCTGATGCTCGCAGGTCTGGCCGGCTGGTCGATCCAGACGGCCCTTTCCGGCTGGACCGGGCTGCTGGTCGCCGCGCTTGCCGGCAGTTCGCTGATCGCCCAGCGGAGCCTCGCAAGCCATGTGAAAGCGGTGGCGGAGGGGCTCGACGTCGGCGGGCTTCCGGAAGGCCGAAGAGCGGTTTCGCAGATCGTTGGCCGCGATCCCGAAAGCCTCGATGAGGCCGGCGTTTCGCGCGCGGCCATTGAAAGCCTTGCTGAAAACTGCTCCGACGGCGTGGTGGCGCCGGTGTTCTGGCTGGCGGTTGGCGGGCTGGCGGGCGGCGCGCTCTACAAGGCCGCGAACACGGCCGATTCCATGATCGGCCACAAGACCGTGCGGCATCTTCATTTCGGCTGGGCGGCGGCGCGTTTCGACGATCTGATCAACCTGCCCGCGTCGCGCCTGACGGCGTTTCTCTTTATTGCCGCCGCGTTCTTCATGCGCGACGCCTCGGCTGGAGCGGCATGGCAGGCGGTACGCCGCGATGCGCGCCATCATCGTTCTCCCAATGCGGGCTGGCCGGAAGCGGCCATGGCGGGCGCTCTGGACCTCGCCCTTGCCGGCCCGCGCCGCTATGGCGGCGAGGTGGTGGACGACGCGGTGATGGGCGATGGCGGCCGCCGCGCGGCCAATGCCGGCGATATCCGCCGCGCGCTCACGCTCTACCGGATTGCAGACGCGCTCTTGATCGGGCTTGTGGCGGTGGCGGCTGGACTTTGGCAACTGTTTTGATCTCGTGGCAATGGCGTCGTGCGTGGTTCGACAAGCTCACCATGAGGGAGGTGGTAGCGCTGCAACTCTGTTCTCCATGTTTATGTACAGGATTGCAGGTCTCTACCCATCCTCATGGTGAGCTTCCTGAGCCTGTCGAAGGGCGAACCACGCACCGCCTCAAAGCAGGGCGCCCTAAAACTCCACACCCTTCTGCGCTTTCACGCCGGCGGCGAAATGATGCTTCACCTGCCCCATTTCGGTGACGAGGTCGGCGGCCTCGGTCAATAGCGGCTTGGCGTTGCGGCCGGTCACGACCACATGAAGGTCGTCGCGCCGGTCGGTCAGCGCGGTCACGACACGCTCAAGATCGAGATAGTCGTAGCGCAGTGCGATGTTCAGCTCGTCGAGAACGACCAGACCGATGGTCGGGTCGGCCATCAGTTCCTCGGCCTTTTCCCATGCCCGCTCGGCGGCGGCGATATCGCGCTCGAGATCCTGCGTTTCCCATGTGAAGCCCTCACCCATCGTGTGCCAGGAGACCTGATCGCCAAAGGCGGCAAAGGCATCCTTCTCACCGCAGTGCCAGGCACCCTTGATGAACTGCACGACACCCACCCGGCGACCATGGCCGAGCATGCGCAGCGCAAGACCGAAGGCGGCGGTGGATTTGCCCTTGCCCGGCCCCGTATTGACGATCAGAAGCCCCTTCTCGACCGTCTTGTCGCGCACCTCGGCATCCTGAACCGCCTTGCGTTTGGCCATCTTTGCCTTGTGGCGCTCGGCTTCGTTTGCGTCGATCTCTCGCATGTCACTTCACTTTCATGGGAAGGCCGGCAACCACCAGCGTGACGCTGTCGGCAGTGGCGGCGACTTTCTGGTTCAGGAACCCCGCCTCATCGCGGAAACGGCGTCCGAGCGGGGTTTCGGGCACGATGCCGAAGCCGACCTCATTGGAAACGAGAACCGTGGTTCCTTCTCTTGCGGCAAAAGCTGCAACCAGTCTCTCGGCGGCAGGCTGCAGCTCATGGTCGTTCAGCATGAGATTGCTGAGCCACAGGGTCAGGCAATCGACCAGAACCGTTTCGCGGGCCGGCAATTTCTCAAGTACGCCCGGCAGGTCGAGCGGGGCGTCGTGCGTCTGCCACGCCCCCGCCCCCGCCTCCTTGCGCCGCGCGCGGTGCATGGCGATGCGTTCGCGCATCTCGTCATCGAAGGCCTGCGCCGTGGCGATGTAGTGCCAGGGCGCGGGTGCGGCCTCGATCAGCGTCTCGGCATGGCGGCTCTTGCCGGAGCGCGCGCCGCCCAGAACGAAATGAAGGGATCGCATCGCTATTTTGCCGGCTCAGCCGACAAGATGCCCGGCAAGGAAGGTCACGCCGACGCCAAGGATGGCGGCACCGGCAAGCCGGGGCTGCATGGCCTCGACGGCCCAGCCGCGCGAACGGACCAGAAAATAGACGCCAAGCGCGATGACGCTCTGGATTGCGGCAAGGCCGGCGAGATAGGCGATGAGCGGCGTCTCTTCGCTGCCGACGATGGCTTCGCCGAAGGCATAGCCATGGAACAAGCCGACCACCAGGAACAGGGCGAAGACGAGGATTTGGTTCTCCACCGCCCGGCCGCGCGCCAGAAGCCAGCCGCCGGCAAGAACGCTTGCCGCGATGATGATTTCCGCCGCCGGCAGATCAAGTAGCATCAGGTGCAGACCGACGCCGATCAGCGAACCGGCGACGAACAGAAGCGGCGCAAAAAGGCTCATGCCGGCAACGGCAGCCAACAGGCCGGCGGCGACGATGAAGGCCAGATGATCGAGCCCGATCACGGGATGCGCCAGACCCGAGACCAGTCCCTCATAGAGGGTCGTGGGCGTCTGCCCGTCCATGGCGTGATGGGCCTCGGCGCTGGTTGCGAAGAGCGATGCAAAAGCGAATACGGAAAAAATGCGTGCGATACGCGTGGTCATGTCCGGTCCTTTCCCCTCCACCCGAGGGATACGGTGTTTCTTTCATGCTGTCGGCAGGTTTCCTGGCTTGCGGGTCGAAGCGTTTTCCAGCCTTCCCAAGGCGTCATGCCTCAGTGGCGATCAGGAAAACGCTCACCGCTTACAGTTGCGGGGGCAGCCATGGCCTTGGCGCATTTTGCGCCGCACCATGTTCCCTCTGGTCCGCTTCAGCGGAACCGACAGCGGCCCGACCATACAGGAACAGCCTCTTCCGGCAAACGCTTTCTTCACGCATTGACAGACGTGCCGGGCGAGCCATAAATGCGAGGCAGACGGTCCTCTTCCCTCAAGGGAGGAGGCTAAGAGGGAATGCGGTGCGGGCCTTGCCCAATGCCGCAGCTGTCCCCGCAACTGTAAGCGGAGAGCGCACCTGACACGCCACTGGGGCAACGCCCTGGGAAGGCTGGAGAGCGCGGCGACCCGTGAGCCAGGAAACCTGCCGTCTGAAAGTGAAATCCTGTCCGCCTGGCGGGTGTCCCGGGCAAGGAGTGTGCATTGTGATTGCCGATTGCGCCACCGCGCGCCTTCTCTCTGCCATTCATGGCAACCTTGCCCAAACGCGGCCTGAAAGGGCTTGCGTCTCCCTCGCCCGCATCCCCGCATTCACCACACTCCGTCTGAAGGATATCCCATGACCACGAGCTTCAATCGTGTGCCCTGCACCGTCGTGACCGGCTTTCTCGGTGCCGGCAAGACAACGCTCATCCGCAATGTGCTGGAAAACACCAAGGGCAAGCGGCTTGCCATCATCGTCAATGAATTCGGCGATGCGGGCGTCGATGGCGAGGTGCTGAAAGGTTGCGGGCTCGACACCTGTCCGGAGGAAAACGTTCTGGAACTGGCCAATGGCTGCATCTGCTGCACCGTGGCCGACGATTTCGTTCCGGCACTCGACCAGATCCTCGCGCGCGAACCGAAGGTGGATCACATCCTGATCGAGACCTCGGGTCTGGCCCTGCCCAAGCCGCTGGTGCAGGCATTTCAGTGGCCGGCCATCAAGAATCGCGTCACCGTTGATGGCGTCATCGCCGTGGTGGACGGGCCGGCGCTGGCCGACGGTCAGGTGGCGAACGACATGGATGCGCTCGCCGCGCAGCGCGCCGCGGACGATTCGCTCGACCATGACGATCCGGTCGAAGAGGTGTTCGACGATCAGGTGGCCTGCGCTGATCTGATCGTATTGTCCAAGAGCGACCTTCTGGACGCGGAAGGCAACGAGCGCGCCCGCGCGCGGATCGAAGACCATCTGGCGCGCAATGTGCAGATCGTGCCGAGCGCGCACGGCAAGGTGGACCCGGCGCTGCTGCTGGGCCTCGGCCTCGCGGTCGAGGACGATATCGAGAACCGCAAGACGCATCACGACGATGCGCATGACCACGAGCACGATGATTTCGATACATTCGTTGTCGATCTGCCATCGGTCCTGCGGCCTGAAGATCTGGAAGCGCGCGTCAACGCGGCGGTGGGAACCGGCGAGGTTCTGCGCCTCAAGGGGTTCGCCCATGTGAAGGGCAAGCCCATGCGCCTGCAGGTGCAGGCAGTTGGCCCGCGCGTTTCGCATCATTACGACCGCCCATGGAAGGCCGGCGAAGCCGCGGAAACGCGGCTCGTCGTGATCGGCCTCAAGGGCATCGACCGCGCGCGCATCGAAAGCCTTCTCTCGGCGTGATCCGATGCACATCCTCGCCACCACCACCGCTTCTCTCGACGATCTGATCGAGCCTGTCGATCTGCAACAATCGCCGGCGGATATGGTGGCGCTGTCGTTCACCGACAGCGATCTGGCGGGGATCGCCTCTGCATGGCAGGCCGGGCGCGAGGCCCTGCCCTCGCTGCGCCTTGCCGCGCTGCGCGATCTCAGACACCCCATGTCGGTCGATCTGTGGATCGACAACACGGCAGCGCATGCCCGCACCATTCTGGTGCGGGTTCTGGGCGGCTATGAGTGGTGGCGCTATGGCTGCGACCGGCTTTCCGCGCTGGCCCGGCAAAAGGGCATTGCGCTGGCATTGCTGCCCGGCGAATGCCATCAGGACGACCCGCGCCTTGCCGAGCGTTCCACCGTTTCGCCGGAAGCGCGCGCGGCGCTGCTCGCCTGCTTCCGCGAAGGCGGGCCGGACAATATGCGCGCGCTGACCATGCAGATGGCGCGCCTTGCGGGGCGGGATACCGAAGCGCCGGAGGCCGAACCGGTGGCCAAGGCCGGCTTCTATGCGCCGGGCCATGGCATTGTGGAGGCCGATTTTTTCGCCACGCTGCCCGGCAGGGCAATCGTTCCGATCCTCTTTTATCGCTCCATGCTGCTTGCCAGCGATGTCGCGCCCATCGATGCGCTGGTGGAGGCGCTTGAGGAACAGGGTCTTTGCGCCGTCCCGATCTTTGTTTCCAGCCTGCGCGACCCGGTTGCCGCCGGTTTCGTGCGCGACGCCGTGGAGACGTTGAAGCCGCAGGCGCTCATCACCGCAACGGCCTTTTCCAGCGGTGCGGAACCCGGCGAAAAAACACTGTTCGACCGGTTTGGCGTGCCGGTTTTTCAGGTGGTCACCGCCACCACGCGGCGCGAAGCGTGGCAGGAAGGCCAGCGCGGTCTGGCACCCGCCGACCTCGCCATGCATGTGGTGCTGCCGGAACTCGATGGCCGTCTGATGGCCGGCACGATTTCCTTCAAGGATGAGGCGGCGCTGGATGAAGGGCTTTCCTTCGGCGTTCAGCGCAACCGGCCCGAACCTGCGCGCATAAGGCAGGTGGCGGCAAGGATTGCCGCGCATCTGAAACTTGCCCGCACACCAAAGGTCGAGCGCCGCATCGTCATCCTGATCCCGGATTATCCAAGCGCGCCAGGGCGCACCGGCTATGCGGTGGGTCTCGACGTGCCGTCGAGCGTGCTTGCCATGCTGCACGACCTTGGCGAAGCGGGTTATGCGGTTGACGGTGTTCCGGAGACGCCAAGGGCGCTGATGCAGCGGCTTGAACAGGTTTCGGAAGCGCTTTCGCTGGAAGACTATCGTGCCGCTTTCGATGCACTGCCCGAAGAGGCGCGCGAGAAGCTGATCGCCACATGGGGACCGGCCGAAGACGATGCGGAGGATGGCGTCTTTCCGTTTCGCGCGGCACGGTTCGGCAATGTCACCGTGGCGCTTGCGCCGGACCGGGGGCGCTCGGCGGACCGACGCGTGGACTATCACGACCCGACCCTTGCGCCGCGCCATGCGCTCGTCGCCTTCGGCCACTGGATGCGGGAGGGGCTCGATGCCCATGCGCTGATCCATGTGGGCGCGCATGGCACGCTGGAATGGCTGCCGGGCAAGACCGTGGCGCTGACGGAAACCTGTTTTCCGGAGATCGTGGCTGGCGCGCTGCCGGTGGTCTATCCCTTCATCGTCAGCAATCCGGGCGAAGCCGCGCAGGCCAAGCGCCGCATTGGCGCGGTGACGCTGGGGCATCTGACGCCGCCGCTGGCGGGCGCAGGGCTTTCGCAGGACCAGCAGGAGCTGGAACGGCTGGTGGATGAATATGCGCAGGCTGACGGTCTGGACCGCCGCCGCCGCGACCGGCTGGCGCGGCTGATCGTGGAAACCGCCGAGCGCACCGGCCTGACCTGTGATGCCGGCGTTGAGGACACGGGCGACACGGATGCGGCTCTGATGCAGATCGACGCCTGGCTCTGCGATCTGAAAGATTTCGCCATCAAGGACGGGCTGCACATTTATGGCCGGGGCAGCGGCATGGATGAAGCGCCCGAACGCCGCGCCTGCGCGGAAAGCGAAAAGCGTGCGCTTCTGGCCGCACTCGATGGCAGACACATCGCGCCCGGCCCCTCCGGCGCGCCGGCGCGGGGGCGCACCGATGTTTTGCCGACCGGCCGCAACATCTTCACCGCCGACCCGCGCACGCTTCCCACGCCAACCGCAACCGCGCTTGGCAAAATGGCGGCGGACGAGGCCGTGCGCGGCTATCTGCAGGAGCATGGCGACTGGCCGCGCTCGCTGGTGATCGATCTCTGGGGCAGCGCCAGCCTGCGCACCGGCGGCGAGGAGATCGCACAGGGGCTGGCGCTGATGGGCTGCCGCCCGCAATGGGATCAGGCGACGGGCTGTGTAACGGGCATCGAAGTGCTGCCGCCGGCCAGCCTTGGCCGTCCGCGCATCGACGTGACCTGGCGTATCTCGGGTCTGTTTCGCGACATGTTTCCCACCCAGATCGCGCTGCTCGACACGGGCATCGCCGCCGTGGCCGCGCGTGACGAGGACGACAGCGAAAACCCGCTTGCCGCTGCCGCCCGGAAGGTCGGCAAGGCTCCGGCGCGTATTTTCGGCTCCGCTCCCGGCACCTATGGCGCGGGGCCGGAAGAAAAGCTGGCGCGCGGAAACTGGCAGGAGCGCGCCGAACTGGGACAAGCCTATCTCGCCGCCGGGGCCTATGCCTTCGGCGGTGCGGAGGGCGAAGGCCGGCTCGAAGACGGCGCGTTTGCACGGCAGGTGGCGGACGCCGACATGCTTCTCCACACCGGCGACGATGCCGGGCGCGACATTCTCGAAGGTTCGGCGGATGTGGCCTTTATCGGCGGGTTTGCGGCGGCGGTGGAAGCGCTGGGCGGCAAGGCCGATCTGGTGGTGCTCGACACGACCGATCCGGAGCGCCCGCGTGCCCGCTCTCTGGCGCAGGCCATTGCCCGCACCGTGCGTGCCCGCGCCGTCAATCCGCGCTTCATCGAAGGGCAGTTGCGCCATGGCCCGCGTGGCGCGGCGGAACTGACGGAAACGGTGGACCGGCTGATCGGCTTCGCCGAGACCACGGATGCGGTTTCAGGCAGCCTGATCGATGCCGTGTTCGATGCCTATCTCGGCGATGAGCGTGTGCGCGATTTCCTGCTTGAAGAGAACCCGGCGGCGGCCCGCGCCATGGCGGAACGGTTTCACGCTGCGCGAAGGCGCGGCCTCTGGCACCCGCGCCGCAACTCTGTCGATGCCGATCTGGCCGCACTTCTTGCGGAGGCGACGGCATGACGATGCGGCGCGGCGCATGCCCCACACTCTCCGCCCCCATGAAGACCGGCGACGGGCTGCTTGCGCGGATTGCGCCGGCCCATGGCGCGCTGACGCCTGAAAAACTTGCAGGCATCGCGCGGGCCGCGCGCCGTCATGGCAACGGTATTCTGGAAGTGACCGCGCGCGGCAAATTGCAGATACGCGGACTGACTACTGAGAGCGCCCCCCTGTTTGCCACGGAAATCAACGCGCTGGAGCTTGGTCCTGTGGATGGCTTTGCGGTGGAGACCGCACCGCTCGCCCCTCCTCCTCCGCTTGCGGAGCGCATCAATGCACATGTGGCAGAGCGTGGTTATGCTGCGCTGCTCGCCCCAAAGGTGTCGGTTACCGTGGATGAAGGCGGAGCGTTGCATCTCGATGCGATCAGCGCCGACATCAAACTCGTGGCGCTGGGCGATGGTTCCTGGCTAATCGGCCTTGGCGGCAATGGCGCGACGGCGCACTGGCTAGGCTCAGGCGATGAGCAGGCGGTGGGTGCTGTAGCGCTCACTGTGCTCGATCTTCTGGCGCAGACCGGCGGGCGGGCGCGCGATTTCACGCAGGCGCAGAAGGATGCGCTCCGGACGGGACTTGATCCATCTGCGGAATATCCAGCACGGGCTGATAGCGCGCCGGTTGGTCGGTTCGCGCTAGAAGGCGGGGAAAGTGCGCTGGGCATCGCCCTGCCCTTCGGTCAGATCGCGGCGGAGGCCCTTATTGCGCTCTGCGAGGTTGCCAGCGATGCACGGGACATTCGCCTCGCGCCACGCAGCGGCCTGTTGCTGCTCGGTCTCAACGACGCCCGACACAAGGAGGTGCTTCAGGCAGCTCACGCCTTTGGCTTTGTCACGGACGCGCATGATCCCCGCCTCTTCATAGCCGCCTGCGCCGGCGCGCCCGCCTGCGCTTCAGCGCGGTTCGATGCCAAGGCGCTTGCCGCCGAGGCGGCTGCGGCGGGTCTGCCCGATGGCCCGTTCCGCCTTCACCTTTCGGCCTGCGAAAAAGGATGCGCCCAGCCCGCCGGGGCTGCGGTGAACCTGATCGCGATTGAAGGTGGCTGCACCCTTTCCTGCGTCGGCGCAAAGCCTTCCGAACGCCTTCGCACCTTCCTCATCGAGCGTGGCGAAACGCTGCGCGCCGCCCTTCTTCGAAAGTCAGGCTGAATGCAAGAAACCGAGTACATACGCGACGGCAACGCAATCTATGAAAAGTCGTTCGCGATCATCCGCGCCGAGGCCGATCTCGCGCGCTTCAGCGCGGAAGAGGCCGATGTGGCCATCCGCATGATCCATGCCTGCGGGCTTGTGGAGGCCGCAAGACATTTCGTCTTTTCCGAAGGGTTCGTGGCGGCTGGCCGCGCGGCGCTGAAAGCCGGTGCGCCGATCCTGTGCGATGCGGAGATGGTGGCGCGCGGTGTGACGCGCACGCGGCTGCCCGCCGAAAACGATGTGATCTGCACCCTGCGCGATGCGCGCACGCCGGAGCTTGCGCGGGAGCTCGGAAACACGCGTTCCGCTGCCGCGCTGGAACTGTGGCGCGGGCACATGGAGGGCGCGGTGGTGGCCATCGGCAACGCGCCGACCGCGCTCTTCTACCTGCTCGACATGCTGCGCGCCGGTGCGCCGAAGCCTGCCGCCATCATCGGCATGCCGGTCGGTTTCGTCGGAGCGATGGAATCCAAGGAAGCGCTGGCCGAGAGCGGGCTTGGCATTCCCTTCGCCATCGTGCGTGGTCGCATGGGCGGCAGCGCCATGACCGCGGCGGCCATCAACGCACTTGCGAGGGCCGGACTGTGAGCGGAACCCTGATTGGTGTCGGCACCGGACCCGGCGATCCCGAACTCATCACCGTCAAGGCGCTGAAAGCGCTGGAGCGGGCGGATGTGGTGGCCTACTTCGCCAAGCGTGGGCGCAGGGGCAATGCCCGCCGCACGGTCGAGGGGCTTTTACCGGAAGGCATCGAGGAGCTGCCGCTCGAATATCCCGTCACGACCGAGATCGACAAGACCGACCCGCGCTACATCGCGGCCATCACCGGCTTTTACGAAGCTTCGGCGCGCGCGGTGGAAACGCATCTGAATGCGGGGCGCACGGTTGCCGTTCTGAGCGAGGGCGATCCGCTGTTCTACGGCTCCTACATGCATCTGCATGTGCGGCTTGCCGCGCACTATCCGGCGGAGGTGATCCCCGGCATCACGGCCATGTCCGGCTGCTGGTCGCAGGCAGGCATCGCCATCGTTCAGGGCGACGACATCATGACGGTTCTTCCCGGCACGCTTGCCGAAGACGAGCTGGCGCGCCGCGTGAGCGATACGGAAGCCTTCGTCATCATGAAGGTGGGGCGCAATCTGCCGAAAATCCGCCGGGCGCTGGCCCGCGCCGGCAGGCTTGGCGGCACCGTCTATGTGGAACGCGGCACGATGGACAACACAAGCATGACGCCGCTCGCCGACAAGGCCGACGACACCGCGCCCTATTTCTCGCTCGTGCTCGGACCGGGCTGGCAGGCCAGGCCGCAGGAGGGCGTGGCATGAGCGGGCGTCTCGTCGTCATAGGCACCGGCCCCGGAAAACCGGCACAGACGACGCCGGAGGCGCGCGTGGCCATTGCGGCCGCAAGCGATTTCTTTGGCTACGGTCCCTATCTCGACCGGCTCGAACTGAACGATGGCCAGACCCGTCACGCCTCCGACAACCGGGAAGAGCTGGCCCGCGCGAAGGCGGCGCTCACGATGGCCGCCGAAGGCAGGCACGTGGCCGTGGTTTCGGGCGGGGATGCAGGTGTTTTCGCCATGGCGGCGGCCGTGTGCGAGGCCATCGAGCACGGGCCGCAGGAATGGCGCGCGCTCGATCTGGAGATCGTGCCGGGGCTGACGGCCATGCTTGCGGTGGCGGCCCGCGTGGGCGCGCCGCTCGGCCATGATTTCTGCGCCATATCGCTTTCGGACAATCTGAAGCCCTGGGACCTGATCGAAACCCGGCTGGCTGCGGCTGCCGGTGCGGGCTTCGTGATCGCGCTCTACAATCCGATCAGCCGCGCCCGGCCCTGGCAGCTTGGCCGCGCCTTTGAACTGTTGAATGGCATTCTGCCGGCCTCCACGCCGGTCGTGTTCGGCCGCGCCGCAGGCCGGCCCGACGAGCGCATGGCGATTGTTCCGCTCAATGAGGCGCGTGGCGAGATGGCCGATATGGCCACCTGCGTCATCATCGGTTCGCCAGAAACACGCCTGATCGAGCGCTCCGGCAAACCGCCGCTGGTCTATGCGCCGCGCTCGGCGACGGGAGCCGCCAGATGAGCATCGATCGCGCCCATCGCATCTTCGATGTCGGCCACGACGGCTGCGCCAGTCGGTTTTGGCCGGTCGATCATGATCACCGGCAGGCCGAGCCTGCGCGCGGCTGCGATCTTGCCATAGGTCGCGGCGCCGCCGCTGTTCTTGGCGACCACGATGTCGATACGATGATCGGCGAGCAGCGCGATTTCATCGTTTTCGGAGAATGGACCGCGCGCCAGAATGCATGCGGCATTCGCCGGCAGGTGGGACGGTTCGACCGGCTCCACGCTGCGCACCAGATAATGATGCTGCGCCGCCGCGCGAAACATTTGAACTTCCTGCCGGCCAATGGCCAGAAAGACGCGACGGGGCTCAGGGCCGAGCAGCGTTGCCGCTTCGGCCATGCCGGACGCGATCTGCCAGTTGTCGTCGGCGACCGGCTGCCAGGCGGGACGCATGAGCGTGATGAGCGGCACGCCGGTCAGGTGGGCCGCTTCCGCCGCATTGCGCGCCATGCGCGCGGCGAAGGGATGCGTGGCGTCCACCATCAGGTCGATGCCTTCGTCCTCGAGGTAACGCGCAAGCCCATCGGCCCCGCCGAAACCGCCAACACGCACCTCGCCCTGCAAGGCTTCCGGTGTGCTTGTGCGCCCGGCAAGCGAGGTGATGACACGCAGCGCGCTGCGCGCGCAGAGCCGCTCCGCGAGCCGCCGCGCTTCGCCTGTTCCACCGAGAATGAGAAGGGTCTGCTTTGCCATGACGTCTTCTAGAGCATTTTTGAGTCAAGCGGAAACCTCAAGGCGCTGGCTTACCATCGTGGGGATCGGCGAGGACGGATTGGCCGGACTTGGCGGGGAAGCACGCCGCGCGATTGCCGATGCGGAGATCGTGTTCGGGGGTGCGCGGCATCTTGAACTTGCGGCAGAGGAGATTGTGGGCGAGAGGCGTCCATGGCCCTCCCCCTTCGGCAAGGCGCTCGATGAGATCGAAGCGTTGAGAGGCAAGAAGGTCTGCGTGCTCGCTTCAGGCGATCCGTTTCACTTCGGTGTGGGTGCGACGCTGACGCGGCGCATTCCGGCGGATGAGATGCGCGTCTTTTCTGCGCCTTCTTCCTTCGCGCTTGCTGCTGCCCGGCTTGGCTGGCCGCTGCAATCGGTCGAGACGGTTTCGCTGCATGGCAGGCCCGTTGCGCTGATCCGCCCGCTGCTTCATCCCGGCGCGCGCATTCTCGCGCTCACATCCGATGGCGCGGCTCCGGCTGCGATTGCGGAGCTGATCACGGGAGAGGGTTTTGGCCCCTCTCGCTTTCACGTTCTGGAAGCGCTGGGGGGCGCGCGCGAAAAGCAGGTCAGCTTCATGGCTTCCGCGCTTTCCGCAGACGGTTTTGACGATCTGAACCTGGTCGCCATCGAGGTGGCGGCGGATGAGGATGCGCGCATCCTGCCGCTTGGAACCGGGCTTGAAGACGGGCTTTTCGAGCATGACGGGCAGATCACCAAAGCGGAGGTGCGGGCTATCACGCTTTCCGCGCTTGCCCCGAAACGCGGTGAACGGCTCTGGGACATCGGAGCGGGTTCAGGCTCCATTTCCATCGAATGGCTGCGGCAGCACGCATCGCTCAGCGCCATCGCCATTGAGGCGGACGGGGAGCGGGCGGCGCGCATTGCCCGCAATGCGGAGCGCATGGGCGTGCCGCAGCTCACTGTGGTTGAGGGAAAGGCTCCCGCCGCGCTCGCGGGCCTTGCCGCGCCCGATGTGGTTTTCATCGGTGGCGGGGCGACCGTGCCGGGGCTGATGGAAGCGGCGATTGCTGCTCTTGGGAGCGGAGGTCGCCTTGTCGCAAACGGGGTGACGCTCGAAACGCAGGCGCTTCTGATCGACTGCCATGGGCGGCACGGCGGGGAACTGATCGAGATCGCCATCGCGCGCGCGGCCCCCGTTGGCGGCATGACGGCGCTGCGCCCGGCCATGCCGGTGCTTCAATGGCGCTGGAGGAAACCATGATCTGCGCCGGGTTTGGAGCCAGAAAGGGCGTCACGCGTGACGCGGTTCTTGCCGCGCTCGACGCCGCTCTGGCAACGCATGACATCGCACGGGACAGGCTCGACGCGCTGGCGACCGTGCCCCGGAAACGGGACGAGCCCGGCCTGACGGATGCTGCAAAGGCGCTCGGCCTGCCGCTTGTCATTGCTGACGAAGCTGCACTGCAGGCGGCGGCGACGCACTGCCTGACCCGCTCGGAACAGGCGCTCTCCGCCACTCGCCTGCCATCGGCCTCGGAGGCGGCGGCGCTGGCCGTCTGCGGCCCAGCCGCCCGGCTTCTCGGGCCGAGGCTCACACTTGACGGCGTGACCTGCGCCATCGCGACCACCGGAAGACAATCATGACCGTTCATTTCATTGGCGCCGGACCGGGCGCTGCCGACCTCATCACCGTTCGCGGCCGCGACCTGATCGCGCGTTGCCCGGTCTGCCTTTATGCCGGTTCGCTGGTGCCGGAGGAGTTGCTCGCCCATTGCCCGCCGGGAGCGCGCATCGTCAACACCGCGCCCATGTCGCTGGAAGAGATCGAGGCGGAATATATCCGCGCCCATGAAGCGGGCGAGGACATTGCCCGGCTGCATTCGGGCGATCTTTCCGTCTGGAGCGCGGTTGCCGAACAGCTCCGCCGTCTTGCCGCACTCGGCATCGATTACACGCTGACGCCGGGCGTGCCTTCCTTCTCGGCGGCTGCGGCGGCGCTGGGACGCGAGCTGACCATTCCGGAAGTGACGCAGAGCCTTGTTCTGACCCGCATTTCCGGCCGCGCCTCGAAAATGCCAGCAGGGGAAACACTGGCCAATTTCGCGGCCACGGGTACGACGCTCGCGATCCATCTCGCCATTCACGCGCTGGACCGTGTGGTGGCGGAGCTGACCCCGCATTACGGCCCCGACTGCCCGGTCGCAATCGTCGCTCGCGCTAGCTGGGCGGATGAGCGCATTCTGCGCGGCACGCTTTCCACCATCGAAGCGGAGATGGCGAAAGATCCCATCGAGCGCACGGCGCTCATTCTCGTCGGGCCGGGGCTGGGCGCGGAGGATTTTCGCGAAAGCGCGCTCTACAGCGCCGATTACCAGCGCCGGTTTCGCGGGCGGGCGGGATTATGAGTTTGCTCGAGGCGCTCAACCGCCTGCCCTTTGAACCAACGCCCTTCGAGCCGGGCCATGTGTGGCTTGCGGGTGCTGGCCCCGGTGGCTTTGCCTGCCTGACACTCGGTGTTCTGGCCGCGCTCGATGCGGCGGATGTGGTGATTTATGACGCGTTGGTGGATCCAGAGGTCCTGAAAGCCGCGCCCCAGGCCCGACATATCTTTGTCGGCAAACGCGCCGGCCAGCCTTCCACGGCGCAGGATGAAATCAACCGGCTGATGGTGGCCGAGGCCGAGGCGGGGCACAGGGTTCTGCGGCTGAAAGGCGGCGACCCGAACATGTTTGGCCGTGGCGGCGAAGAAGCGCTGGTGCTGGCGCTTGCCGGCATTCCCTTCCGCTTTCTGCCGGGCATCACCTCGGCGGTGGGCGCACTTGCCGATGCGGGCATTCCCGCCACCATGCGCGGGGTGAACAAGGCGGTGATTTTCGCCACCGGCCACGCCGCCGGCACGCCGGACGATCTGGACTGGGCGGCGCTGGCAAAAACGGGGCAGCCCATCGTCATCTATATGGGGATGCACAAGCTTGCCCTGATCGTGGACGCACTCACCTCCGGCGGCATGGCGGGCGACACGCCCGCCGCCCTCATCATGAATGCGACCAAGCCGGATGAGCGCATCCTCACCACCACGCTCTCGTCCCTTGTTTCGCAAGCGGAAGAGCAGGGCTTCGGCTCCCCTTCCATCATCGTGATCGGCGGCATCGTCGCGCTGCGCGAGGCGCTGTCATGACAGCGCGGGCGATCATCATCGGCGCGGCGCGTTCGGGCTCGGGCAAGACCAGCGTCACCATCGGCCTGATGCGCGCGCTCAAAAGGCGCGGTCTTGCCGTGCGGGGCGCGAAATCCGGCCCCGACTATATCGATCCCGGCTTTCATCAGGCGGCGACGGGGCATCCCGGCGTCAATCTGGATAGCTGGGCCATGCACCCGGATCTGCTCGCCCATCTTGGAAGCCGGCAAAGCGAGCATGCCGATATGCTGCTCATCGAAAGCGCGATGGGCCTGTTCGACGGCATCGTTTCGGAACCGGGACGATCCGGTGCGGCAGCCGACATCGCGCGGCTTTATGATGTGCCCTGCCTTGTCATTCTCGATGTGTCCGGCCAGTCGCAGACGGCTGCTGCGCTGGCAAAGGGGTTCGCCGCCTACGACCCGAAGGTGCGGATTGCCGGCGTGGTGCTCAATCAGGTGGCGAGCCCACGCCATGAAGCGATGGCGCGCGATGCCATCGAGGCCATCGGCATTCCGGTTCTGGGCGCGGTCTACCGCAACCCGGACATGGCGTTGCCGGAGCGGCATCTGGGCCTTGTGCAGGCGAGCGAACATGCCGCGCTGGAAGCTTTCATCGAGCGGCTTGCCGATGTGATGGAAGAGGCCATCGACCTCGACGCCGTGATGAAAGCCGCCGTGCCGCTTTCCATGCAGGCGGGCGATGCGGCGCGGCTTCTGCCACCGCCGGGGCAACGCATCGCCATCGCGCAGGATGCCGCTTTCAGCTTCCTCTATCCGCATCTCGCCCGGCACTGGCGCGAGGCGGGGGCCGAGCTTCTGCCCTTTTCGCCGCTTGCCGATGAGGGACCGGCGGAAAGCGCTGACGCCTGCTGGCTGCCGGGTGGGTATCCCGAACTTCATGCGGGGCGGATTGCTGCTGCGGAGAATTTTCGCGCGTCGATGAAGGCTTTCGCGGAGAACCGACCCATACACGGCGAGTGCGGCGGGTTCATGGTTCTGGGTGAGGCGCTGGAGGATGCCGAGGGCGTTCGCCACACCATGCTGGGTCTGCTCGGTCATGTGACGAGCTATGCGAAGCGCAAGATGAACCTCGGCTACCGGCAGGCAACGCTCATGAGCGACTGCGCCATCGGCAGCAAGGGCGAGACGATCCGTGGTCATGAGTTCCACTATTCGCGGCTGGTGGAGCCGGGCAGCGATGCGCCGCTCGCCATGCTGGCGGATGGGCAGGGCCGCGACCTCGGTCCCTCCGGCGCGCGGCGCGGGCATGTGTCGGGCACCTATTTCCACGCCATAGCGCGGAGTTGACATGATGGTGGGACCCCGCGACGCCCTCCGCGACATCGCAGCCTGTATTGGCTTCTACACGCGGCTTCCGCTGCCGGCGTTCGAGATGCCCGCGCGCGGTTTCGCCGCCGCCCAATGGGCAGCACCGCTCGCCGGTCTCGCGGTCGGTGCGCTCTGCGGCGCGGTGGTTGCGGGCGCGATGGCGCTCGGCCTGCCGGCCACCATCGCTGCCGCCCTCGCGCTCGCGGCGGGCACGCTCGTGACCGGCGGTCTGCATGAGGACGGGCTGGCCGATGTGGCCGATGGTTTCGGCGGCGGTTCGACGCGCGAGAAGAAGCTCGCCATCATGAAGGACAGCCGCATTGGCTCTTATGGTGTCGCCGCGCTGATCCTCTCGTTTCTTATGCGCTGGACGGCGCTTTCTTCGCTGGGTCTTGCCGCCATACCGGCATTGGTGATCGCCCACACGGCCTCGCGCGCCCTCATGCCGGCGCTGATGCGCCTTTCGCCACCGGCGCGCGAAAACGGGCTTTCGGCGGGCGCCGGGCAACCGTCGAAAGGCACCGTTCTTGTCGCGCTGGCGATTGGTGGCGTTCTGCTTCTTGTTCCCGGCCCCGGCTTCGCGCTCATCGCCGCGCCGCTTCTCTTGCTGGCGCTCTTTTTCATCAAATGGCTCGCCGAAAAACAGATCGGCGGACAGACGGGCGATGTGCTCGGCACGCTGCAGCAGCTTGCCGAAACCATCGTGCTCATCGCCGCCGTCGCCCATTTCACCTGAAAGGACCCTCATGACCCGCCTTGCTACGCTTGATGATCTGCGTGCCACCTGCAACGTCCGGCCCGCGGGCGACGATGACGCCGCACAGGCTGCAACGGCCCGCCAGGCCGTGCTCACCAAGCCGCCCGGCAGCCTTGGGCGGCTGGAGGAAACATCCATCCTGATGGCCCGCTGGCAGGGGCGTGAGAAACCTGCGCTCGACCGGGTTCATGTGCTGATTTTCGCCGGCTCCCATGGTGTGACCGCACGCGGTGTTTCGGCTTTTCCGGCCGAGGTGACGGCGCAGATGGTGGCGAATTTCTCCGCCGGAGGCGCGGCCATCAACCAGCTCGCGAAACAGGCGGGAGCGAGCCTCACCGTCACCCCGCTGGAGATCGAGCGGCCCACGGCAGATTTCACGCAGGCGCCGGCCATGGATGAAGCGGATTTCCTGAAGGCCGTTCAGACCGGTTTCGATGCGGTGCCGGAGGGAGCCGATCTGATCTCACTCGGGGAAATGGGCATCGGCAACACCACCGCCGCAGCGGCACTTGCCGCAGCCCTGTTCGGTGGCCGGGGAGCCGACTGGGTGGGACGCGGCACAGGCGTTGACGATGCGGGCCTGTCGCGCAAGGCCGAGGCCGTGGATGCAGCCCTTGCCTGCCATGGCGAGGCGCTTTCCGATCCGCTTGAGGCGCTGCGCCGTGTCGGCGGGCGCGAGCTTGCCGCCATGTTCGGCGCTGCCCTTGCCGCGCGGCAAAAGCGCATTCCCCTCCTGCTCGACGGTTTCGTGTGCGGCGCGGCGGTCGCGCCGCTTGCGCGCCTTGGCGAAGACGGCCTGGCACATGCCATTGCCGGCCATGTTTCCGCCGAACCCGGACACCGCAGGCTGCTTGGCGAACTCAGCCTCAAGCCGCTGCTCGATCTCGACATGCGGCTTGGCGAAGGGTCCGGCGCATGCCTTGCGATCAACATTCTGCGCGGCGCGCTTGCCTGCCACAACGGCATGGCGACCTTTGCCGAAGCCGGCGTTTCGGACGGCTGATCATGCGCACGCTTTCGCTCATCGGCATTGGCACCGGCAATCCCGAACATATGACGGTGCAGGGCATCAATGCGCTGAACCGGGCTGACGTGATCCTCATCCCCCGCAAGGGGGAAGCGAAGGAGGATCTGGCCGATCTGCGCCGGGTGATCTGCGAGCGGTTTCTGGAAAACCGGCAGACGCGGATCGTGGAGTTCGACCTGCCGGTGCGTGACGCCGCCAATCCAAGCTATCGCCGGGGCGTGGACGACTGGCACATGGCCATCGCCCGCGCCTATGGCGAACTGCTTGCGGCGCATACGGGCGAGACGGGCCGCGCGGCGTTTCTCGTCTGGGGCGACCCTTCGCTCTATGACAGCACGCTGCGCATCATCGAGCACATGCGCCGGGAAACCGCGCTTGCCGTGGCGCTGGAAGTGGTGCCGGGGATCACCAGCATTCAGGCGCTCGCGGCCAGTCATCGCATGCCGATCAATACGATCGGCGGTTCGGTGCTGATCACCACCGGAAGGCGGCTGAAGGCGGAGGGCTTTCCGCCGAACGCCGACACGCTTCTCGTCATGCTCGACGGCGACGGCGCTTTTCAGACGCTCGACGCAGATGCCTACGAGATTTTCTGGGGGGCCTATCTCGGCACGGAGGACGAGCTGCTCATCGCCGGCCCGCTTGGGGAAGTCGCCGGACGGATCGTCGAGACGCGCGCCAAGGCGCGGGAAGACAAGGGCTGGATCATGGATACCTATCTCTTGCGGGTGAGGCGGTAGGTTTGCGTCATCCCGCCCCCGTCCTTCGCCCTTCGACAGGCTCAGGAAGCTCAGGATGAGGGCTATGTAGCGCCTCGCCCTTGCACCTCGACGCTGGCGCTAAGTTGCCTCTCTCCCTCATCCTGAGCTTGTCGAAGGGCGAGGGAGAGAACACGCGCTGCCGGCACCCTCGCCTCAGGCCGCCCGCGCCCGCTGCCAGCGCGGGAAAGGGTCCGCCAGCGCACGGAATTCTTCGGGATCAAACCGCGTCGCGCTTCCCACCAGAGCAGCGTCCAGCGCGGCGGTAATGCGTTCGCGGTCCATGCCGGTGCCGATGAAGACCAGCTCCTGCCGCCGGTCCCCATAGGGTTCGCTCCAGTAGCGGTCCATGAAGGCTTTCGCTTCCGGGTGGTTCGGCCAGCGCTCGCGCGGCACAGCCGCCCACCAGGTGCCAAGCGGCTTCACGCTGGATAGCGCGCCCGCCAGGCTGAACTCCGCCACCCAGTCGGGCCGCGTCGCCACCCAGAAATGCCCTTTCGCGCGGATGACCCCCGGCAACGGCGCATTCAGCACCGCATGCACTTTCTGCGGATGGAAGGGCCGCCGCGCACGGTAGACGAAGGAGGAAACGCCATATTCCTCCGTCTCCGGCACATGATCGGCGAAGCCGTAAAGCTCCTTGGCCCAGAGCGGGTGCTGGTGCGCCGCCTCGAAATCGAAAAGCCCCGTGTCGAAGATGCGCTCTGGCGCAACACGCGAATGATCGGTTTCGACGATCTGCGCATCGGGATTGAGTGCGGTGACGATCTTGCGTGCCGTATCGAGGCGCTCCGGGCCGGCGTCGCTCACCTTGTTCAGGATCACGACGTCGGCGAACTCGATCTGATCGACCAGAAGATCCACAAGCGTGCGCTCGTCCCCCTCGCCCGCGACCTCGCCCCGGTCGCGCAGAAAATCATGGCTGGCATAGTCTTCGAGCAGGTTCAGCGTGTCGACCACCGTGACCATGGTGTCGAGCCGTGCGACATCGGAAAGGCTCACGCCTTTCTCATCGCGGAATTCGAATGTGGCCGCCACCGGCAGCGGTTCCGAAACGCCGGTGGATTCGATCAGCAGGTAGTCGAACCGCCCTTCCGCTGCCAGGCGCCGCACCTCTTTCAGGAGATCGTCGCGCAGCGTGCAGCAGATGCAGCCATTGGTCATCTCCACCAGCTTCTCGTCGGTCTGCGAAAGGTTCGCGCCGCCCTCGCGCACCAGATCGGCATCGATGTTCACTTCCGACATGTCGTTGACGATTACCGCCACCCTGCGGCCTGCCCTGTTGTTGAGCACATTGTTCAGAAGCGTCGTCTTGCCCGCCCCCAGAAAGCCGGAAAGGACGGTGACGGGCAGGCGGTTGTCCGGATTGGGCATGGATGGCTCCTCTGGCTGATGAATGGAATGTAATATCATAACATTCCAGATGCGCAAGTGGGGCGAGCTGGAACGAAAGCGCAGCAGGAGGAAAATCATGTGAATTGACCGCATCGGCAAGGTTGCCCGGCTCAGGGCGGGCGGGGCGAATGGCGTGGGAAGGCTCAAGGCTGCGATGCCGAGGACAGCCCTGAACGATTGCAGCATTTTGCAGTCAGGTGGAATCACATGACGCCTGCACAAATGCGGAAAAACAGACACATAGAGAGGAGTTGCATTTCCGCGAAACGGTGAATCGCTCCAGGAGAGCTGCGGTCAGCTCAGCGCGTAGATGCGCCCGGCATTGCCACCGAGGATTGCCTCCCAGTCCGCCGCATCAAACCGCTGGAGCAGTGCGGCGGTCGCTTCGCACCAGTCGGAATAGCTTGCGGCAAGCGTCAAGACCGGCCAGTCGCTGCCCCAGATCACACGGCCCGGTCCGAAGACCGTCAACACATGATCGGCATAGGGCTGAAGCTTTTCCTGGTCCCAGCCTTCCCCCGCTTCCGTCACCAGGCCGGATAATTTGCACGAGACCCGCTCGCGCGTGGCAAGAGACGCCATGTCTTCGGCCCATGCCTCGAATGCACCCGATGCAATGTCCGGCTTGGCGCAATGGTCGATCACCACGGCCATTTCGGGATAGCGGTCCACCAGAACGGCGAGATTTTTCAGGTGGCGTGGTAGCACCAGCGCATCGAAGACGAGCCCGTGGTCGATCAGCGCGCGAAACGCCGCGTCGCGTTGCGGATGCAGCATCCAGTCCGGGTCGGGGATGTCCTGAATCATGGGGCGCAGGCCCTTGAATAGAGGATGGGCGGCCAGTTCCGCGATGCGCGCCGAGGCGTCCGGGCTTTCGAAATCGACCCAGCCGACAACGCCCCTGATGAAGGCGTTCTCGTCGGCCAGCGAGAGCATGAAATCCGTTTCCGCGTCGCTGGGCGCCGCCTGCACCAGAACCGTGCCGTCAATGCCTTCGGCCTCCATGAGGGGCTTGAGATCGTCGGGCAGGAAATCGCGGTAGATCGTGGAGAGCTCCGGCGTCAGCCAGCCATAGTCGCCGCGCGAAGGCTTCCAGAAATGCTGGTGGGCATCGATCCGGCGCATGGTCAGGCGCCCTCTTGCGGCAGAACGCCTTTCTTCAGGATCACATTGCCGTAAAAGCGCCGCTCGCCGGTCTGGATGACGGCAAAGGCATCGCGCGCGCGGTCATAGAAGGCAAAGCGCTCCAGCGGCCTGATCTGCGCCGGGTTGTCGGCCACCCGGTCTATCACTGTCTGAAACTCGGCCACCACAGGCGGCACACCATCTGGGTCGTCCACCATCTGCATGCTGATCGCCGGATCGTCGACGAAGGAATCGAGCGGCATCACGCTCAGAACCGCTTCCAGCACACGCGGCGCGGAAATGCCGTCGAGCCGCACGAAATCGCGCGCGCTCGCCTCGCCGGGAAAGTTCGCATCGGCAATGACGATCTCGTCGCCATGGCCCATGGCGCGCAGGATGCGCAGGAGATCGGGCGAGAGAATGGGGTCGATACCACGCAGCATCAGTTTTCCTCCGGGGTCGGTGCGTCGGGCCGGATCAGGTTCTGGCCCTTGAGGTCAGACCACAGTCCGGCAGGCACGTTACGCGAAAAGAGCGCGATGTTCGCCTGCACTTCTTCCGGTGTCATCGCACCGGGGATAACCGTGCGCACCGCCGGGTGCCCCATCACGAATTGCAGAGCCGCTTCGATCAACCGCACGCCATGCGCCGCGCACACGGCCTCGATCCGCCGCACCCTTTCAAGAATGTCTGCTGGCGCGGGCTCGTAATTGTAGCGCGCGCCCTCAATGGCCCCGGTCGCCAGAATGCCGGAATTGTAGGGTCCGCCTAGAATAATGCCGACATCGCGCTTCACGCAAAGCGTCAGGAAACTGTCGAGCGCTTCCTGTTCCAGAAGCGTGTAGCGCCCGGCCAAGAGAAAAGCGTCGAAATCCCCCAGCCCGAGCAGGCGTTCGCACACCTGCCATTCATTGACGCCCGCGCCGATGGCCCGCACCTGCCCCGCCTCTTTCAGCTCGCAGAGCGCGCGATAGCCACCACCGTCGAAAAGCTCGCGCACCTTCGCGTCGCTTGCCTCCTGACTGCCGTGGGTGAAAACGTCCACATCGTGCACGAGAAGGATGTCGACACGCTCCACACCGAGCCGCGCAAGGCTCGCCTCATGGCTGCGCATCACGCCATCATAGGTGTAGTCGTAGACGATTTTCTTCTGTGGCGTGTCGACAAAGGCGGTGGGTGTCACCGCGTCGGGCCCGCAGTCTTCCAGAAGCCGCCCGACCTTGGTCGAGAGCGTGATTGCCTCGCGCCCGAAGCGCCTGATGGCCTGACCGAAGCGCTGTTCGGAAAGCCCGAGGCCATATTGCGGCGCGGTGTCGAAATAGCGCATGCCGCCGTCGAAGGCAGCCTGCAGCGTCGCCTGCGCGTCCGCTTCCTCAACCCTGCGATAGAGATTGCCGAGCGGCGCGCCGCCAAATCCCATGCGCGTCAGCGTTACCGGCTGCGCGGTGCTGGCGCGCAGCGCAACCGGATCCGAAGCTCTCATGCCGGCACCCGCTCCCCGGCTGCGCGGTGGCGGTATTTCTCCAGCGAGGCCGGTTTCATCTCGATGGAGAAGCCCGGCGCCCGCGGCGGCATATAGGCCGCGTTGCGGACCACGCAGGGTTCGACAAAATGCTCATGCAGATGGTCGACATATTCGATGACGCGCCCCTCGCGTGTGCCGGCGATGCACAGATAGTCGATCATGGAGAGATGCTGCACATATTCGCAAAGGCCGACGCCACCGGCATGCGGGCAGACCTTGAGCCCGTGCTTCGCCGCCATCAGCATGACGGCGAGAATCTCGTTCACACCGCCGAGCCGGCAGGAATCGATCTGCACCACATCGACGGCCCCACGCATGATTAGCTGCTTGAAGATGATGCGATTCTGGCACATTTCACCGGTGGCAACCTCAACCGGCGCGACACCTTCGCGGATCCTGCGATGCCCTTCGATGTCGTCCGGGCTGGTGGGCTCTTCGATGAACCAGGGTTTGGCGAAGGAGAGCCGGTTCACCCATTCGATGGCTTCGTCCACCTCCCACACCTGGTTGGCATCGATCATCAGATTGACGTCCGGGCCGACCACTTCGCGGGCGATGGTCAAACGGCGAATGTCGTCGTCGATATCCCGGCCGACCTTCATTTTCACATGGTGGAACCCGGCATCCACAGCCTCCCGGCAGAGCCGCCGCAACTTTTCATCGTCATAGCCGAGCCAGCCGGCGGATGTGGTGTAGCAGGGGTAGCCCTCACGCTCGAGCGTGGCGATCCGTTCTTCCTTGCCTGCCGTTTTTTCGCGCAGGAAGGAAAGCGCCTCTTCGGGCGTGATGCAGTCGGTGATGTAGCGGAAATCGATGCAGCGCACGAGTTCCTCGGGGCTCATCTCCGCGACCAGCCGCCAGACGGGCTTGCCTTCGATCCTTGCCCACAGATCCCACACGGCATTGACCACCGCGCCCGTCGCCAGATGGATCGCGCCCTTGTCCGGCCCGATCCAGCGCAACTGGCTGTCGGAGGTGACGTGACGCCAGAAACGGCCCATATCCTCGGCCACCCAGTTCATGTCGAGCCCGACGACGAGATGGCGCATGGCCTCGATGGCCGCACAGCAGATCTCGTTGCCGCGTCCGATGGTGAAGGTCAGGCCATGGCCTTCGTGGTCTCCGTCGGTTTCAAGGATCACATAGGCTGCCGAATAATCCGGATCCGGGTTCATCGCATCCGAGCCATCCAGATGGTCCGAGGTGGGAAAGCGCACATCGATGGTACGCAGGCCGGTAATCTTGGTCATTTTGCGCTCACGACTTTCTGTGTCTGTACGCCCAGCCCTTCAATGCCGAGGCGCATCACTTCGCCACCTTTCAGATAGACCGGTGGCTTCTGCCCCATGCCGACGCCGGGCGGCGTTCCGGTGGAGATCACATCGCCGGGCTGCAGGCTCATGAAGCGGCTGACATAGGCAATCAGCTCCGGCACGCGGAAGATCATCGTTGACGTGGAGCCGTCCTGATAGCGCCTGCCATCGACCTCCAGCCACATGCCCAGACTGTCGACGTCTTTCACCTCGTCTGGCGTCACCAGCCAGGGGCCGGTGGGGCCGAACGTGTCGCAGCCCTTGCCCTTGTCCCAGGTGCCGCCGCGCTCGATCTGGTACTCCCGCTCCGAAACGTCGTTCACCACGCAATAGCCGGCTACATGGGAAAGGGCATCCTGTTCCGCGATGTATTTCCCGCCCTTGCCGATCACCACGCCGAGCTCCACTTCCCAGTCGGTCTTCTGAGAGCCGCGTGGCAGTTCCACATCGTCGTCCGGTCCGACAATGGACGAGGTCCATTTGTTGAAGATGATCGGTTCTTTTGGAATGTCCGCGCCGGTTTCGGCGGCATGGTCGGCATAGTTCAGACCGATGCAGATGAATTTGCCGATGCTTCCCACGCAGGGCCCCAGCCGCAGACCGTCCTGCGGCATGCCTTCGACCGCCGGCAGGCTGGCCGGGTCGAGCGCCTTCAGCCTGGCGATGCCCTCGGGTTCAAGCGCGGGGCCGGCCAGATCGGCAATCACGCCGGAGAGATCGCGCACGCGGCCCTCATTGTCCAGGAGGCCCGGTTTTTCCTGGCCGCGCGGGCCGTAGCGGAGAAGCTTCATGTCATGTCCTGTTGGCTTGAAAGATGCTCCGGGGAGGGTTTCCCCGGAGCGGTCGTGAAGATCCGTCAGTCGTAAAGGACGGCTGCGATTTCCGGATCGTCTATGTTGGTCTTGTCGTAGTAGTAAAAGCCCGTATCGATCGCCGCGGGCACGTCTTCGCCCTTGGCGGCGGCCACGGCGGCCTTGACCGTCTCGTAGCCGATGCCCACCGGGTTCTGCGTGATCGCGCCGGCCATCAGGCCATCGCGGATTGCCTCTTTCTGCTGTGCACCGGAATCGTAGCCGATGATCACCACATTGGTGCGGTCCATCTCGCGCACGCCATTGACCACGCCGATGGCGGAGCCTTCATTGGTGCCGAAAATACCCTTCAGATCCGGGTTGGCCTGTAGGATGGACTTGGTGATCTCCGTCGACTGCAGGTGATCGCCGCCGCCATACTGGATGGTGACGATCTCGATGTCCGGATATTTCTCCTTCACCTGATTGACGAAGCCGTCGCGGCGGTCGATGCCGGTGCGGCTCGTCTGGTCGTGGGCGACGACGGCAACCTGCCCCGCGCCGCCGATCAGCTCTGCCATCTTGTCTGCGGCAAGGGCGGCGGCGGCCAGATTGTCGGTCGAGGCCGTCGCTTTCGGGATGTCGCTGTCGACACCGGAGTCAAAAGCGATCACGGGAATGCCCGCCTCATCTGCCTGTTTCAGAAGCGGGATGGCCGCCTGGCTGTCGAGGGCGGCAAAGCCGAGTGCTGCCGGCTTCTTGGCAAGGGCCGCCGCCAGCATGTCGATCTGGCGGTCGACCATGGTTTCATTGTCCGGCCCCTCGAAAGTGACCTCCACGTCCAGCTCTGCCGCGGCCTTGTCGGCACCGGCCTTCACGGCCTGCCAGAACTGGTGCTGAAACCCTTTCGAGATCAGCGGGATATACATCTTGTCCTGTGCCGAAGCGGCCATACCGCTTGCGACGAGGGCTGCGGCGCTGATGGCGCCCAGCATTGCGCGTCTCGTGAACATGTTTCCTCCTCCGGTTTCTTGTTCACACTCACTCATCTGGTCGAAACCCGGGGCGTTCACCGCCCTCTTCGTGTTGAAACTCATCCCATGCGCCGCTTGCGCATCATGTCGGCATAGACGGCGAGAATGATGATCGCGCCCGTCACCACGGTCTGCCATTCCTGCGCCACCGAGAGGATGCGCAGGCCATTGGCCAGAACCGCCATGATCAAGGCGCCGATCAGCGTGCCGAGGATCGTGCCGCGCCCGCCGGCAAGCGAGGTTCCGCCGAT
Organism: Nitratireductor lacus; assembly: GCF_056431025.1. Lineage (NCBI taxonomy): Bacteria > Pseudomonadati > Pseudomonadota > Alphaproteobacteria > Hyphomicrobiales > Phyllobacteriaceae > Nitratireductor > Nitratireductor lacus. Next base: position 114,647 of record NZ_JBWKMB010000009.1, read on the forward strand.
GACGACGGCGGCAATCGCCTCAAGCTCGTAGCCGAGGCCGAGAGCGGGCTGCGCGGAATTGAGGCGCGAGGCGATAAGCAGGCCGGCAATGCCGCATATGCCGCCGGCCAGCGCATAGACCGCCATCTTCCACGCATCCGTGTTGACGCCGGAAAGGCGCACCGATTCCTCGTTGGAACCCAATGCAAAAGTGTAGCGCCCGAGTACGGTGCGGCCCAGAATGTAGCTGGCTGCGATGGCCACGAGAAACAGGATCAGCACGCCATTGGGGATAGGCAGGGCGGGGATGACCTCGCCGATCAGCGACCCGCGCGAAATCTCGGTAAAGCCCGGCGTGTCGTTGAAATAGATCGGCCGCGTGCCGGAGATGACCAGCGACAGCCCCTTGAGCATCAGCATCATGCCGAGCGTGGCGATGAAGGGCGGGATCTTCATCTTGGCGACGAAAGTGCCGGAGGTGAGGCCGCACAGCGCACCGGCGCCAATGGCCGCGAGAACGCCGAACGGCAGCGGCAGGCCCCAATATGTCAGCACCACACCGGCGATAACGGCGCAGAACGTCATCAGCGTGCCGACCGAAAGGTCGATGCCGCCGGTGATGATGACGAGCGTGGCTGCAATGGCCAGAACCCCGTTCACCGAGGTCGCCTGCAGAATGGCGATGATGTTCGAGGTCTGCATGAAGTTGGGTGAAGCCAGCGAAAAGCCGATCAGGAGTATGATCAGGCTCATGAAGGCCAGCAGTTTCTGGTGCGCGCCCGCCTGCAGAAGCCGTGCGGCAAAGCCGGCCTGCGGAGTGGCTTCCACGGTGCTCATTCTTCTCCTCCCACCGGTTCCATGGCGCTCTCGCGTTCTGTGGCAAGGCGCATGATGTCTTCCTGGCTGGTCTCCGCCCCTCCCGGCAGAATGCCTGTCAGCCGCCCCTCGCACATGACGGCGATGCGGTGGCTGAGCCGAAGCACTTCCGGCAGCTCGGACGAGATCACGATGATGGCCCGCCCCTGTGCCGCCAGCCCGTTCAAGAGTTTGTAGATTTCGCTCTTCGCGCCGACGTCGATGCCGCGTGTCGGCTCATCGAAGATGAGGATGTCGCAGTCGCGCAGAAGCCATTTGGCAATGACCACCTTCTGCTGGTTCCCGCCGGAGAGCAGCCGCACCTCCTGCCGGTCGGAAGGGGTGCGAATGGCGAGCTGGTCGATATAGCCGCGCGCGGCGTCGCGCATGCCCGCCTCGTCAAGCGCGCCGAGCCTGCCGGTAAAGCGCTCCAGGCTCGCCATGGCGACGTTGGCGCGCACGTCCATGCCGACCGCAAGACCGAAATGCTTGCGGTCTTCTGAAAGGTAGCCAATGCCGGCAGCGACCGCATCGGCGGGCGTGCGAATGTCGACAGGTGCTCCATGGATGGAGATCTCGCCGGCCTCGCGCGGATCGGCGCCGAAGATCGCCCGCGCCACTTCCGTGCGGCCGGCGCCCATCAACCCGGCAAAGCCGAGGATTTCGCCTTTTCTCACCGAGAAACTGACATTGCGGATTTCGCGCCCGCGCGTGAGACCCTTCACTTCGAGCGCGACTGGCGCCTGATCGAGGTCCGGCACCTCCACCGCGCTGTCGGTCAGCGCCCGCCCCACCATCATGGAGATGATCTCGTTCACCGGCGTGTCGGCGGCGGAAACGGTGTCCACATATTGCCCGTCGCGCATCACCGTTACGCGATCGGCGATGCGCTTCAGTTCGTCCATCTTGTGCGAGATGTAGATGATGCCGACACCTTCCGCCTTCAGCCGGCGGATGATGACGAACAGTTCCTCGATCTCGGCATTGTTCAGGGCCGCCGTCGGCTCGTCCATGATCAGCACGCGCGAATGGAAGGAGAGCGCCTTGGCGATCTCCACCATCTGCTGCTTGGCAATAGTCAGCCCGCCCACCTGTGCCCGGGGGTCGAGCTTCAGGTTCATGGAGGCGAAGATTTCCGCCGTCTGACGGTTGAGCGCGGCCTCGTCCAGCCGGCCGAAACGCAGGCGGGGCTCACGGCCGATGAAGATGTTCTGGGCGGCGGTCAGATCGTTCATCAGGCTGAGCTCCTGATGAATGATGCTGATGCCCAGATCCTGCGCCGCGCGCGGGCTTTCGATCATGACCGGCTGGCCGTCGACCAGCACCTCGCCGTCATCCTTCGGGTAGATGCCCGACAGGATTTTCATGAGCGTGGACTTGCCCGCCCCGTTTTCCCCCATCAGGGCGTGCACTTCGCCAGGCATGAGCTCGAAGCGCACATTTTTCAGTGCGTGCACGCCGGGGAAGCGCTTCTCGATGCCGCGCATGGAGACGACCGGCCGGACACCATCTGTTCCGGCTTCGGTCGTCACGATTGTTGACACCGTTGCCATGGCACGATCCTCAGATCGTCACGCCGCCGTCGACGAGCACCGCCTGCCCGGTGACGAAGCGGCTTTCATCCGAAAGAAGATACAGCACCAGCGGTGTGATGTCGTCCACCGTGGCGAGCCGCCCCATGGGCTGGCGCGCGATGAAGTCCTTCTCCGCCTGCACGGGATCGGCCGCCGAGGCGATGCGACCGCGCAGCGATGGCGTGTCGACCGTGCCGGGGCATAGCGCGTTGCACCGCACGCCCTGCCTGACGAAGTCGGCAGCGACCGATTTCGTCAGGCCGATCACCGCCGCCTTGGTGGTGCCATAGACCGCGCGGTTGGCGAAGCCTTTGATCGAGGAGGCCATCGAGGCCATATTGAGGATGGAGACACTGCCCGTCTCACCTCCCCTCTCCAGCATGCCCGGCAGGAAAGCCTGCGTCATGCGATACATGGAGGTGACGTTGAGATCCGTACTGAACGCCCAGTCTTCCTCCGACACGTCGAGAATCGTCCCGTTGTGGACAAAGCCGGCGCAGTTGAACAGCCCGTCGAGCCCGCCGGTCTTTGCGGCGAGCGCATCGATTGCCGCGCGATCGCGCACGTCGAGACGGTGCGTCTCTATGGCGTCGCTTCCGGCGGCCAGCGAGGCAAGCCCCTCTTCATTGATGTCGACGGCGATGACCGACGCGCCTTCAGCGGCGCAGGCAAGTGCACTGGCGCGGCCGATACCTTGAGCCGCCGCGGATATCAGGATCCGCTTCCCTTGTAGACGCATACGATGACCTCCTCCCTGTTGAGCCGCAGCTCCATCATCGTTTATATACAAATAGTCTATTCATATATAAAAGAGCATTGCAACATCAAAGTTGACAAGAGGCTCAATTCCTCATCAAAGCAGCCGGTCGGAGGACATGACGTGAACAGCAAGAAGACCACCGAAGACCGCTATCGCGCGCCCGCGCTCGACAAGGGGCTCGACATTCTCGAGCTTCTGTCCAGTCAGCCCTACGGCCTCACCCGCGCCGAAATCGTCAAGGCGATGGGCCGGGGGCCAAGCGAAATCTATCGCATGCTGGAGAGGCTCGTCGCGCGGGATTATGTGAGCCGCTCAGTGGAGGGTGACCGCTATGCGCTGACCATGAAGCTGTTCGTGCTCGGCAGCCAGCATCCGCCGCTGCGTCGTCTCGCCGCCCGCGCCCTGCCGCTGATGGACATGTTCGCCCGCGAGACGCATCAGTCGGTGCATCTGGTGGTGCCCGAGCGCGGTTATGCCATCGTGGTCGCCCAGGCGAGCAGCCCCGCCAACTGGGAGTTTCGCCTGCGTCCCGGTGCCCAGCTCGATCTGCTCACCACCGGTTCAGGTCAGACGCTGCTCGCTTTCCAGAGCCCGGACCGGCGCAACGAGACCCTGGCGATCTGGGGCAGTTCCGCGCAGGTGAAACATCTGGCGGAGATGGAGCCGGCGCTGGAAGAGGTCCGCTCGAAAGGCCACCGCATCGGCAACAGCCTCCAGCTCGTCGGGGTGCGCGATATCTCCGTCCCCGTCTTCGGCCCTTCGGGCGATGCGCTCGCTGTGCTGACCTGCCCTTACTTCGAGCAACTCGACGATGCGCAGGCGGCGAATGTCGAAACGGCTCTCGCCAGTCTGAAAAACGTGGCAGAAAGACTGTCGATCTCCTGAGACTTTGAGCAACTTCACTCGTAAACTCTGATTTTTGTTGCCGCCCGGTCATCGCGCTGTAACATAGCGGGAATAACGCCTGCGATCTCAACGCAGAAATCAGGGGAGTGCATTCATGACACTGATCAAACGACGCAACTTCATCAAGGGCGCTGCTTCGGTGGCCGGCCTTTCGCTTGCCGCTCCGTTCATCTCGCGCAGCTATGCGCAGGGCTCCTCCGGTTCGGTCAACATCTTCGCCTGGGCCGGCTATCTGAACGACGAGATGCTCGCCGCCTTCGAAAAAGAGACCGGCATCAAGGCGAACTACACGCCCTACGGCACCAATGACGAGCTTCTGAACCAGCTTCGCGCCAACAATGGCGGCGGGTTCGACATCATCTGGCCGACGGTCGACCGCGTGCCCAACTATGTCGAGTTCGAGCTCGTGCAGCCCATCGACGAGAGCAAGGTCAACGTCGATAACTGCCTGCCGAGCGCCTGGACGAATTCCGCAAATCTCGGCGCGGTGATCGACGGCAAGCGCTATCAGGTGCCCACCGACTGGGGCACGGAAGCCGTTTCCTTCGACAAGGATCAGGCGCCGCTCGAATATGGCACGGCCTCCTATGGCGACATCTGGAAGCCGGAAATGAAGAGCAAGGCAACGGTGCGCGGCCATTCGGGCCTCGTTGGCCTCGGCCTCTGGCTCGAAGGCGAAGGCAAGTTGCCCATGCCGATGACCGATGCCTTCAAGTCCGAAGAGAACATGGTCAAGATCTACGACGTGATTCTCGAGGAAGCGATTGCCCGCAAGGCCAACATCGCGCAGTTCTGGTCCAACGAGAACGAGGCGCAGGGCGCGTTCCGCGTCAATGGCTGCGCCATCGGCCAGACCTGGGATTCGACCGCCGCAGCGCTTTCCAAGGAAGGCCTGCCCATCGGCTTCATCGCGCCGAAGGAAGGCGCGCTGGCGTGGATGGAAGGCGTGGCGATCCCGAAGGGTGCGGAAAATCTCGACCAGGCCTATGCCTTCATCAACTGGTTCCTGACGCCGGAAGCCGGCGCCATGTACACCAACGCGACCTCGATCAACTCCACCGCCGTGGGCGCCGCCGACATGACGTCTGACGACGCCAAGGCGTTCTTCGCCGCCGCCTATCCGGGCGACGCGCTGGACAAGCTGTGGTGGTGGCCGATCCAGGAAAGCTGGTTCGTCGCCAAGCGCAACGAATATCAGGACCGCTTCCTCTCGGCCTGAGGGAACTGGATGAACTGACGGCGCTCGCCCCTCACCCTTACCCTCTCCCCGCAAGCGGGGAGAGGGGGGCATAGACGTTGCGGCCATCTTCCTTCTCCCCGCTTGCGGGGAGAAGGTGCCGGCAGGCGGATGAGGGGCGGGCGCCACCGGACAATCCTTGCGAAAGCCCACAAAACACCGGGGGACCCCGGGGGAGGACCATGTCACATTCCGTAGAGCTCGATCATGTCGGCGTCACATTCGGCGCGACCCGCGCCGTCGACGACGTCTCCTTCACGGTTGAAGGCGGAGAATTCTTCTCCATTCTCGGGCCGTCCGGCTGTGGCAAAACCACGCTCCTGCGCGTCATTGCCGGTTTCCTGAACCCGACCGAGGGCCGCATCCTGATCGGCGGGCAGGACATGACACCGCTCGGTCCCAATCAGCGCCCGACGGCGATGATCTTCCAGTCGCTTGCGCTTTTCCCCCTGATGCCCGTGTGGGAAAACATCGCCTTCGGGCTTGAGGCGCGCGGCGTCTCGAAGGCCGAGCGCCGCAAGAAGGCGAACGATCTTCTGAAACTGATCGCGCTTGAAGGCTATGGCGACCGCATGCCGGGCGAGCTTTCCGGCGGCCAGCGCCAGCGCGTCGCCATTGCACGCGCGCTCGCGGTCGAGCCGCAGGTGCTGCTGCTCGATGAGCCCTTATCGGCGCTCGATTTGAAGCTGCGCCAGCACATGCGCGCCGAGCTTCGCGCCCTGCAAAAGCGCACCGGCGTCACCTTCATCTACATCACGCATGACCAGTCGGAGGCACTTGCCATGTCGGACCGCGTGGCGGTGATGAGCGCCGGCGTGGTGCAGCAGGTGGGCGCGCCGCGCGAGCTTTACGACAACCCGGCCACGCCCTTCGTCGCCACCTTCGTTGGCGAGACCAACGCGCTCTCCTGCACGGTGAAGGGCATCGACAACGGCATCGCCACGGTGGAAACCGCCCATGGCACGCTGACCGGCCGCGCCGGCGACGGGCTTTCCGGCGGCGCGGCGGCAAAGCTTTATGTGCGGCCCGAAGCGCTGAAGCCCAGGGGTGGCGCCAACCGGCTCGCGGCCACCATCGAGCGCATCGATTTCGAGGGCGCCTTCGCGCTGGCGCACGGCGTTGCCGAAGACGGCACGCCACTGGTCGCCTCCATCGCCAGCACCGAACTTGCGAGCGCCCCCGCCATTGGCGAAAAGTCCGGTTTCGGCTTTGAAAGCGCGAATGCGGTGGTGCTGCCCGATGTCTGAGCTTTACAGACGCTTCGGCGGTGGCCTCGGCACGGTCTTTCTGGCGCTGGTCGGCGTGTGGCTCGCCGGCATGGTGCTCGCGCCCAATGTCATGATGATCGACTACGCGCTGCGGCCCAATCTTCCGCCCTCGCAGCTTGGCGGGCCGAACGACGTCTATTCGCTCGACAACATTCTCTATCTCGCCAATGAGGGCGTCCACCGCGCGATCTTCTTCAAGACCGTATGGGCGAGCGCGCTTGTCGCCTTCATCACCTTTCTGGTCTGCTATCCCATGGCGTTCTGGCTTGCCCAGCACGCGACGGTGAACCAGACGGCGGTTGTGCTTCTGGCCCTCACCATTCCGTTCTGGATCAACGAGGTTTTGCGCACACTCGCCTGGTATATCCTGCTCGCGTTTCGCGGGCCGCTGAATGCCTTCCTGCTTTCGCTCGGCATCATAGACGAGCCGGTGCGCTGGTATGGCGATGGCGGCGTGCTGGCCGGCATGACCTATGCCTACATCCTGTTCATGCTGTTCCCGATCTACAACGCCATCGAATCGCTCGACAAATCGCAGATCGAGGCCGCGCGCGATCTCGGCGCCTCCACCTGGCGCATTCACTGGCGGGTGGTCATCCCGCACGCCAAGGCAGGCATCGCCACGGGCTGCGTCTTCACCTTCATGCTTGCCGCCGGCAGCTATGTCGCGCCTGCCCTTCTCGGCGCGCCGGGCAGCCGCTGGTTCACCGAGATCATCTACAACTGGTTCTTCGAGGGCGGCGACTGGAACCGCGGTGCGGCTTACGCGCTGGTTCTTCTGGTGCTGTGCCTTGCGGTGGTGCTCGTCACGCTGCGCATTGCCCGCGTCAGCCTGACGGAGGTGGCGAAATGAGCGCCGTGGCCATCTACAAGCGTGGGCGCTGCCCCTCATCCGCCCTTCGGGCACCTTCTCCCCGCGCACGGGGAGAAGGAAACGCGCCGAGATGCCCATTGCCTTTCCTCGCCCCGTTTACGGGGAGAGGATGCCGGCAGGCAGGTGAGGGGCAGCACCGGCCTCTCCGGCCAGCCCCGGAGGATCGCGCATGAATGCCGCCGACCGCATCGCCCGCGCCCTGTTCGGCTTCTATATGGTGGCGTTCTTTCTCTACCTGTTCGCGCCGCTCGCCATCATGGGCATCGCCACATTCAACACGAGCCGCTTCCCGACCGTGACGCCGTGGCGCGGCACCACTTTGCAATGGTTCGACGCATTGTGGAGCGACAGCGGTATGTGGCAGTCGCTCTGGACGTCCTTTGTCGTCGCCTTCTTCGTCGTTATCACCGTCCTGCCCATCGGCACCGCGGCGGCCCTTGTTCTCACCAGCCTTCATGCGCGCGCCCGCAGCTTCATGTATGCGGTCATGGTCTCGCCGCTGCTTACGCCGGGCGTTGTCATCGGCATCGCCACGCTGGTTCTTTGGCGGCAGCTTGGCGTCGGCGGCGGTGTTTTCCTGATCGTGGTGGCGCAGGCAAGTTTCATCATCTGCTATGTGATGCTGATGATCACGGCGCGTCTCCAGCGTTTCGATCCCACGCAGGAAGAGGCGGCCCTTGGCCTCGGCGCGTCGAAATTCATGGTCTTCCGCCGCGTGCTTTTGCCCTTCCTGAAGCCGGCGCTCATTGCCGCCGGCTTCCTTGCCGTTCTCCAATCCATCGAGAACTACAACACCACGCTCTTCGTGCGCGGGTTCGACACGCCGCTCACGGTCTACATCGCCACCAAGGTGCGCACGGGGCTGACACCCGCCGTGAATGCGCTTGCGCTCATCATGATCGCGATCACGGTGCTGGGCGCCATCGCCTACGAGATTGCCCGCAGGCGGGGAGCGGCGCGGATGGCGGTGGAGTAGCGGTGCAACTTTGACGTCATCCCGGAAGTCCGGAGGGAGAGCCGGGACCCATTGAGCGGCAAGGCCGATCTCCGCAGAAGGCGCCACCGGCATCCATCCAGCCGAACCACTGCCGGGCCGCGCTCCATGGCGTTCTTCCAATGGGTCCCGGATAGCCCTTCGGACTTCCGGGATGACGGTTTCGCGTCAGCGGATCGCTGAAGCCTTACCGGTCGATCCGCGTAGACAGGATGATCGAGCTCATTGTCCGGTCAACGCCCTTCAGCGCGCCGATCGTGTCGATCACCGCGTCGAGCTCGGCCACCGAAGGCGCTTCGACGATGATGATCATGTCGAACGACCCGCTCACCGAGTGCACCGTGCGCACGGCCTCCATCTTCTCCATCGCGGTGATCACGTCGCCGGAAAGCTTTGGCGACACCGTGACGAGCAGATGCGCGCGGATCTGCGCGGCATCATATTCGCCCGAAAGCCGAACCATATAGCCGGCAATCGTTCCGCTGCGCTCAAGCCGCTCGAGCCTGCTCTGCGCGGTGGAGCGCGAGACGCCCAGCCGCCGGGCAATCTCCGACACCGGCATGCGCGCATTCTCACGCAACAGTGCAATCACCGCCCGGTCTGCGTCTGTTGTCGTCATATTGCTAATTCCATTCGTCGATATGCATAAAATCGTGAGTGAAATTACCCGGATTGATACTTCGATTCAACGTCGATCGAAGCCAGACTGGACAAACATCCAGGCAAAATCGCCAGATACAATCGCCAGACAAATTCGAAAGGGAGCGGGATGAAAGAAATCGTTGTCACGGGAGCCGGGCGCATTGGATCCGCTATCGCAGACATGCTGGTCGCCTCGGGCGATTACACGGTCACCGTCGCCGACCGGTCGGCGGAGCAGCTTGCGGCCCTGCCCTCTCACCCGCAGATCTCCGGTGTCGCGGTCGACCTCTCCGACACGAAAGCTCTGGCCGCAGTTCTCAAGGGCAGATTCGCCCTGCTCAACGCCGCCCCCTATCACCTCACGGTTCCCATTGCCGAGGCGGCTGCCGAAGCGGGCGTTCATTATCTCGACCTGACCGAGGACGTGAAAAGCACGCGCCGCGTCAAGGAAATCGCCGCCTCCGCCGAGACGGCCTTCATCCCGCAATGCGGGCTTGCGCCGGGCTTCATCACCATCGCCGCCAATTCGCTGGCCAAGCGTTTCGACACGCTGCACGATGTGCGCATGCGCGTCGGCGCGCTCCCGCAGTTTCCGGCCAATGCGCTCAACTACAATCTCACCTGGTCGCCGGAAGGCGTCATCAACGAATATTGCGAGCCCTGCGAAGCCATCGTCGATGGCGAGATGAAGGAGGTCGCGCCACTTGAGGGCCATGAGGAGTTCTCGCTCGACGGCGTGCGCTACGAGGCATTCAACACCTCCGGCGGGCTCGGCTCCATCTGCGAATCGCTCAAGGGCCGCGTGCGCAATCTCAACTACCGCACGATCCGTTATCCGGGCCATGCATCGATCATGAAGATGCTTCTGAACGATCTGCGCCTCAGCGAACGCCGCGATCTTCTGAAAGAGATTTTCGAGCACGCGCTGCCCACCACCATGCAGGATGTGGTGGTGATCTTCGTGACCATCACCGGCCTGAAAAATGGCCGGCTGGTGCAGGAGAGCTATGCCAACAGCGTGTTTGCGGACCCGGCCGGGCCGAATGCCCGCAGCGCCATCCAGAAGACCACCGCCGCCGGCATCTGCACCGTGCTCGACCTGCTCGCCAACGGCAAGCTGCCATCCAAGGGCTTTGTCCAGCAGGAAGACATCGCGCTCGAGGATTTTCTGGCAAACCGCTTCGGCCGCACCTACCAGCCCGACACCGGCCCGAAGGCACAGGCCGCTTAAGGCCAGTTCGGCCAGCGCGGGATTTCCCTCGCTGGCCGTACCGTTTCGCCGCCATGTGACATTGCGCGGTCTGGCTTCGCTCCATAGGGTCGCGCAATGTCAAACGATCGGCCGCTTGTCGGCATACTTCTGATGATCGGGTTTTGCGCGGTCGCCCCTCTGGGCGACTCGATCGCGAAGCTGTTGGGCGAGACCATTCCGCTGTTCGAGCTTCTGGTCGTGCGTTTCGCCGCTCAGGTGGTGTTCCTCCTGCCTGTCGTGTGGTGGAGCGGCAAGTCGCTTCTTCTGCCGTCGCGCGTCATGCGCCTCACCGTGCTGCGCACGGCTCTCCACATTGCCGGCATCGGCGCGATGTTCATGTCGCTGCGCTATCTGCCGCTGGCCGATGCCGTGGCGATCGCCTTTGTCATGCCCTTCATCATGCTGGCCTTTGGCAAGTTCTTTCTCGGCGAGGATGTGGGGCCACGGCGGCTTGCCGCCTGTTCGGTGGGCTTCGTCGGCACCATGCTCGTTGTGCAGCCGAGCTTCCTCAGTGTCGGTGCGCCCGCGCTTCTGCCGCTTCTCGTGGCGGTCGCCTTCTCCGGCTACATGCTGGTGACGCGCCAGATCTCGCGCGATGCCGATCCCATCGCGCTTCAGGTGGTGAGCGGCATCTATGCCATGATCGGCTTCGGCGCGCTGGCCTTCGTCAATCTCGGGCTCGACCTGCCGCAATTGCGCATGGTGCAGCCCGATCTGCGGGAGATGCTGCTGCTGGCCGCCTCCGGCTTCTTCGGCACGTTCGGCCATCTCCTGATGACATGGTCGCTGCGCTTTGCGCCTTCGGCCACGGTGGCGCCGATCCAGTATCTGGAGATCCCGTTCGCCACGGTCATTGGCTGGCTCATATTCCGCGACCTGCCCAATGGGCTGGCGGCCCTTGGCATCGCCATCACCATGGGTGCGGGGCTCTACATCGTGTTCCGTGAGCGGGCGCTGGCAAGGCCGGTCACTCCGGTTCAGCCAGCACCCGATCCGCAAAGCGTGCAATAATGTTCTGAGCCGCCTCAGCCGGCCAGCGCCTCGCGGCTGGCGGTGAGGAAGATCTCCGCGTTTCTCGAAAGCGAAGGCCCCAGATAACCGCCTTCCTGGATCAGCGCCGTTGGCAGCCCCAGAGCCGTGATTTCGCGCGCCATCGTGGCAAAGCCGTCGCCGGTGAGCTTCACCTCCGAGAGCGGATCGTCCGCCGCCATGTCGAGCCCGAGCGAGATCACCAGCGCCTCCGCGCCGAACGCGGTGATGGCCGAAAGCCCCTCGCGGAAGCGGCCAAGGATCGTTTCCGTATCCGATCCGGGTTTCAGGCAGAGATTGAGCGTCGCCCCCTCGCCTTCGCCCTCGCCGCGCTCGTCCTCATAACCGAGATAATAGGTCGGGTAGAGGTCGGGGTCCGTGTGCAGCGAGCAGACGAAAACGTCGCCGCGATCATAGAAGATGTCGAGCGTGCCATTGCCCGTATGCGTGTCGATGTCGAGCACCGCGACCTTGCCGAAGCGTTCGCGCAGGCTTTGCGCTGCAATGGCAGCGTTGTTGAAGAGGCAGAAGCCGTTCGACGCGTTGGAAAGCGCGTGGTGTCCCGGTGGGCGGCACAGGCCATAGACCATGCGCTCGCCTTCCTTCACCCGTTCGGCAGTCTCAAGCGCGGTCTGCGCCGACCAGTAGACGGCATCCCATGTGCCTTCCGTCAGCGGAACCGACGTGTCGGTCGCCCACCAGCCAAGTTGGCCGAAAACGGATGAGGACGGCCGCCCCCGGCGCGGGCCGGGGTGGCAGTTGGGGATCGGTTCCTGATCCGGTGCCTCCGCGCGCCAGCGCTGATAGGCGTCCTTCCAGAAATCCACATAGTCCGGGTCATGCACGGCCTTGATCGGCCCGTCGCCGAAATCGCGGGGTTTCTCGATGGGGAATTCATTTTTGATCAGCATGTCGCGGATCAGGATCGCGCGTTCGGCCTGTTCGGGATGGGGCATATAGGCCCCGCGCCGGAAATAGCGCTCCGGCGTATGCCGCAATTGGCGTTCGTCGAAAATGGCTTTCATTGTCGTCCTTCAATATCCGTTGGATCTGTCGACCACCGTTTCCGGTATTTCTCCTGCCACCACAGCCTGCGCGGCGCGGACAAGCTGTTCCGCCATCCGGTGCGGCGAGCAGTCGCCCGCCTGATGCGGCGTGACGAGAATGCGTTCATCCGCCCAGAAGGGGTGCTCTTTCGGCAATGGCTCCACGTCGAAAACGTCGAGCGAGGCGGAGGAGATGCGTCCGCTGTCGAGCGCGCGCAGAAGATCGGCCTCGATCAGATGTTCGCCCCGACCCAGTTGAATGAGCGACGCGCCTTGAGGCATCCGGTTGAAGAAATCGAGATTAAGCAGCCCGCGCGTCTCTCCCGTCAGCGGCAGAACGTTGATCAGGATGGCGGCCTGTTCCGCCACCCGGTGGGCGGCTCCTTCCCCGCTCTCGAAGCGTACGCCGGGCATCGTCTCCCTGGGCGCGTTTCGCGCGGCAGCCACCACCGGAAACCCCATGGCCGTCACCGCGCGGGCAATGGCCCGCCCCATCAGGCCGAAACCCAGAATGCCCACCGGCGTTTCACGCGGCGGCTTCATGATGGAGGGGATGAGCCGCGCCCATTCGTGCTTCGCCTCATGCACTATGTGATGGCGCATGTTGCGGTGATGCCAGATCACATGCCATGCTGCGAACCCGGCCATCACATCGCCCTGGTCCTCGTCACGCACCCGCGCAACCAGCGCGTTTTCGGGCAGGCTCGGACAGTTGATGATGCTGTCGACGCCGGCGGCGATGGAGTTCGCCAGGCGCAGATTCGGATAGGGCAGAAAAGCATCATCCGCCGGCCGCCAGCACAGGGCGAAGCGGATTTCCTCCGGATCGTCGATCTCATGCGGGTGTCGCAGCCGGATCGCTTCTGCATGCGGTGCCAGCGCATGGCCATAAAGCGCGTGAAGATCGAAGGCGGTGCTGAGATAAACACCCTCGATCACCTGCCCGTCAGCCATGTGCAGCCTCCGCTTCGATGGGTTCCACCCCGCACCAGTCGGCGATGAAAAGCGCGATAGCGCCCGTCACCCGCTTGATGGAGGAAAGGCTCACGCGCTCATCGAACCCGTGGATGTTCTCGGTGATCGGGCCATAGACGAGGCACGGCATGCCCGCATAGATCACGAAGACCCGCGCATCGAGATAGCCCGGCGTCACGAAGCTTTTCAGTTCGCTCGCGGTCGCCGCGCGGTGCGCTTCGGCCAGCGCCTTTTCGGCATCCGTGCCTTCCTCCAGCACATAGCCGCGCGCGAAAAATCCGTTCCAGATCACCTCTGGAGGACGATTGCCCAGAAAGGGATCATCGGCCAGCTCACGCGCCAGATGCGCCTCGATCTGCGCTGCGCGATCCTTCGGGTCGTCACCGGGATAGATGGCGATGCGGCAGGAGAGCCTGCACCAGGCCGCCACGGTGGAGGCCCAGTCGCCACCCTCGATCTTGCCGACATTGAAGTTGATCGGATGGTCCACATCCTCGAAATAGGGGTAGTTCGCCTTTTCGGCGTTCCACGCCTCGGTCAGGCGTTTCAGGCTTTCGATCACGCGGAAGCTCGCCTCGATGGCGTTGGCCCCCGTGCCCGCCTCGCGCACATGCACGGGGTGGCCCGACACATTGACCTCGAACCACAAAACGCCGGTGTTGGCGCGCACCAGCATCTCGTCTTCCGGCTCGGGGATGATGGCGGCATCCGCCGTATAACCCTCCACCAGACAGGCGAGCGCGCCATTGCCGGTGCATTCTTCCTCCACCACGCTCTGCACATGCACTTTCGCCGCCGGCTGCAGGCCTATGCGGCGCAGCGCGTCGAGTGCGAAAATGTTGGCCGCGATGCCGGCCTTCATGTCTCCGCCGCCGCGTCCGTAAAGCCAGTCGCCCTCGCGCTTCGGCTCATAGGGTGCCGAGACCTCCCACATATCGTGCGGGCCTTCCGGCACCACATCCATATGGCCGTTGAGGATCAGCGACCGGCCCCTGTTTTCACGCGGCTCGTGGGTGGCGATCACGTTGACGGCGTCGGAATAATCGACGGCCACGGGTGAAAAGCCCGGATGATCCTTGATCTTGTCTTCGTCGATATGGAAGGTTTCGACCGCGTAGCCACGCGCTTCAAGCGCCTTGTGCACGAATTCCTGCGCGGGCTTTTCCTTTCCGCGCAGCGAGGGGAAACGGATCAGGTCTTCTGTAAAGCCGATCTGTTCTTCAAAGCCTTCCTCGACGGCTGCGAGGATTTTCTGTGCCAGTTGTTCGTCCACGTTGGTGGTTCCTACGGATTAGTGTTGAGAGTGGTGAGCGATGGCGCGCGTCATCCCGCCCTCGCCCTTCGACAAGCTCAGGATGAGGGCTTGTGGTAGCGAAAGCTCGCTGAGAGCTGGTCTTGGCGACTGCTGGCTGAGCGGTGCAGCTGAGAAACGGCTAAGGGCCGGTGTCGGAAGCGCGGGCGTTTTGCAATCCTTCGCCACAGACGCCAGCCTCTCCCTGCCCGTTCCCTCATCCTGAGCTTGTCGAAGGGCGAGGGAATGGGCACGCACCGCGCTGAAGTGAGCTCCAGTCGTCACCGCGTCACCCCGCCGCCGCCAGCTCCTTCTCGCGGCCGGGAATGGCCTCGATCAGGGTGCGCGTGTAGTCGCTCTGAGGGTTGTTGAAGATGGCATGCGCCGGCCCCATCTCGACCACTTTGCCCTTCTGCATCACCGCGATGCGGTCGCAGATCTGGGCGGCGACCCGCAGGTCGTGGGTGATGAAAATCAGCGCCAGATTGAGCCGTTCCTTCAGCTCCGCCAGAAGATCGAGCACCTGCGCCTGAATGGAAACATCCAGCGCAGAAACCGCCTCGTCGGCAATGATCACGCGCGGCTCCAGCGCCAGAGCGCGGGCAATGCCGATGCGCTGGCGCTGGCCGCCTGAGAATTCGTGCGGATAGCGGTCGATGGCAAGCGCATCGAGGTCCACCAGCTCCAGGAGCTTGACCGCACGCGCATAGGCTTCCTGCTTGGAAACCCCATGCGCCATCGGCCCTTCGGCGATGATGCGGCCCACCTTGGAGCGCGGGTTGAGCGAGGCATAGGGGTCCTGAAAGATCATCTGGATCGATTTGCGCGCCTCGCGCAGCGCCTCGCCGGAGAGTTGCGCCATGTCGTGGCCGGCGAGCTTCACCGTGCCGGAATCGGGCTGCATCAGCCGCACAAGGCAGCGCCCGACGCTCGATTTGCCGGAGCCGGATTCGCCGACAATGCCCAGTGTCTCGCCCTCGCTGAGCGTCAGGTTCACATCGTTGACCGCATGCACCACGCGCGGCTTGGAAAAGAGCAGGCCGCCGCCGGTCACATAGGTCTTGTTGAGCCCTTCCACTTCGAGGATCGGCGTCTTGCTCACTGTCTCCCCGCTCGCCCCGGCGGCAAGCTTCGGGATCGCCGCGATCAGCTTCTGCGTGTACTCATGCTGCGGATTGTCCAAAACCTCGTCGGCGGTGCCGGCCTCGACGATCTTGCCATATTGCATCACCGCCACGCGGTCGGCGATCTCGGCAACGACGCCGAAATCATGGGTGATGAACATCACCGCCATGCCGTGCTTTTCCTGCAGATTGCGGATCAGCTCCAGTATCTGCGCCTGCGTGGTCACGTCGAGCGCGGTGGTCGGCTCGTCGGCGATCAGCATGCGCGGTTCGAGCGCCAGCGCCATGGCGATCATGACGCGCTGCCGCTGGCCGCCGGAAAGCTGGAACGGATAGGCCCGCGCGGCCTTTTCAGGGTCGGGAATGCCCACTTCCGTCAAAAGCTCGATGGCGCGCGCTGCACGCTCCTTCGGTGTCAGGAGACCATGCGCCTCGAACACTTCGGCAATCTGGTCTTCCACCCGCATCAGCGGATTGAGCGCCGACATGGGCTCCTGAAAGATCATGGCGATCTTCTTGCCGCGCAGATCCATCATCTCGGTTTCCGAGAGTTTTAGAAGGTCCATGCCCTCGAAGAGGATCTCGCCGCCCACCGGCCGCACCAGATCGGGCAGAAGCCCCATGGCCGCATTGGCCGACATGGATTTGCCGGAACCCGATTCTCCGACAATGCAGAGAATTTCACCGGCATGAAGATCATAGGAAACATCGTTGACGGCAAAGTCGCGGTCGGCACCCTCCGGCAGCGCGATCTTCAGGTTCCTGATTTTGAGAACGGGGTCTGTCATCGCGCCCTCCTATTTGCCGCGCCGCGCAAGGCGCGGGTTGAGCGCATCGTTCAGCCCTTCGCCGATCAGGTTCAGCGCCAGAACGGTGAGCAGAATGGCAACGCCGGGGAAGAAGGAAAGCCACCAGGCCTGCCGGATCACCGTGCGCGCCGCGCCGATCATGTAGCCCCACGACATGAGGTTGGGATCGCCGAGCCCAAGGAAGGAAAGCGAGGATTCCAGAAGGATCGCCGTTGCCACCATCAGCGAGGCAAGCACGATGATGGGCGAGATCGTGTTGGGCAGAACCTGCCGCAGAATGATCGTCAGGCTGGTCTGGCCCGAAAGGATCGCCGCCTCCACATATTCGCGCGAGCGCAGCGATAGCACCTCGCCGCGCACGAGGCGGGCGACCGGCGGCCAGCTCACAATGGCGATTGCCGCGATGATCGATTCAATCGAGGGCTGGAAGATCGCCACCAGAACGATGGCGAGCGCAAAGCTAGGCACGGTCTGGAAGAACTCGGTAAAGCGCATCAGCGCGTCGTCCACCCAGCCGCCGAAATAGCCGGCAAGCGCACCGATGGGGATGCCGATCAGAAGGGCGGCGACTGTCGAGACGAGGCCGACCAGAAGCGAAACCTGCGCCCCATAGGCAAGGCCGGAGATCACATCGCGGCCAAGCGCGTCCGTTCCCAGTGGATACTGGTCCATGGAAAACGGCGGCAGGAAGGGCCGCTGCACCATGCGCCACGGCGATTGCGGGAAGATCAGCGGCGCAAGCAGCGCCACCAGAATGACGATGGCGAGGATCGCAAGGCCGATCACGGCGCCACGATTGCGGGAGAAGCGTTTCCAGAAATCAGCCATCATGCCACCCGGATTCTTGGATCAACGAACCGATAGAGAATGTCGGTGATGAGGTTGAACAGGAGCACCATGGCGGCGGACACGAAGAACACGCCAAGAAGCAGATTGTAATCGCGCTGGGCGAGCGCCTCGAACATCAGGCGTCCGATGCCGGGCCACGCGAACACGGTCTCCGTCAGCACCGCGCCGCCGACGAGCTGGCCCGCCTGAAGGCCGGCGAGCGTCACCACCGGAAGCATGGCGTTGCGGAAGATGTGGCGGCGCTGGATGATGCCGGGTTTCAGCCCCTTGGCCCGCGCCGTCTTGACGAAATCGAGCTGGCTCACTTCGAGCATCGAGGCCCGCGTCATGCGCATGTAGACCGCCATGAAGAAGAGGCCGAGCGTGGTGGCCGGCAGGATCAGGTGCTGGCCGATGTCGAGCGCACGGCGCAGGCCGGTGTAGTTCGCGCCCACCGTCTCATAGCCGAAGCCCGGCAGCCAGTTGAAATAGACGGAGAACAGAAGCACCGCCATCAGTGCCGCCCAGTAGAGCGGCGTGGCGTAGAAGAGCAGCGCCAGGGTGGAGATCGCCGTGTCCGACCATTTGCCGACACGCGCGGAGGCGAGAACCCCGGCCAGCGTGCCGAGCAGCAGCGAGATGACGAAGGCCGTCATGGTCAGGAGCAGTGTGGCGGGCAGCCGGTCGAGAATGAGATCGGCCACCGGCATCTGCTGGCGATAGGAAAAGCCGAGATCGAACTGAAGCACGCCCTTGAGGTAGATCCCGAGCTGGGTCAGCAGCGGTTTGTCGAGGCCGAACTGCTCGCGAAGCTGCGCGATGAACTTGGCGTCGGCGGCCCCCGCCTCGCCTGCCATCACCGCAGCGGGATCGCCGGGCGCGGCATGGATCAGGAAGAAATTGAGCGTCAGGATGGCAATCAGGATGATCGCCGCCTTGCCCAGGCGCATGAGTATGAAGCGTAGCATCGGGCCCCTGCAGGATCGGACTCAAGGTGAGGATGCGCGGGCGGTTCGCCCGCGCATCCCCGGATCGGGCAGTCGCCTATTTTTCGATATAGGCGTCCTTGAAGCCGTCATTCACGCCGATGGCCGTGGTGACGAGATCCTTCACATTGCAGCGATAGATGGTCGGGAAACCGAGTTCGAGCAGCCAGGCAACCGGCACGTCATCCACCAGCTTCTGCTGCACTTCGGTGTAGAGCTTCTGGCGCTCCTCCGCCGTCACGGCCACCGCGGCCTTGGCAAAGAGATCGTCGATCTCCTTGTTCTCGTAGCCCTCCACATTGTTCCACTGCGAGCCCTTGGCAATGTTCGTGGAAATGTAGGTGCGGGCGACGCCCAGTGCCGGATCGCCATACTGGTAGAGATAGGTGAAGGCCATGTCGTAGTCCCACTCGGCCAGCTTCTGGTTCCAGCCGGCCACATCGGTGGAGACGATCTCGACATTGATGCCGACCTCGCCGAGGTTCTGCTTCACGGCCTCGGCCCAGCGCTGCCAGGTCTCGCCATAGGGCAGCGGCAGAAGGCGCACGGTCTCGCCGTCATAACCCATTTCTTCGAGCAGGGCCTTGGCCTTCTCCGGGTCGTGGTCATATGCGGTCACGTCGTCGGTGAAGAAACGCGTCGACGAGGACACCGGACCTTTCGCAACCTTGCCGAGGCCGTTCCACAGCGCGTCGCGGGCGAAGTCGCGGTCCATCGCATACATCACCGCCTGGCGGAAGCGCTTGTCGGCGGTCGGGCCTTCGCGGTTGTTGAGCCACATCCACGACAGCGGACCGAAATACTCCCAGCCCTTGTCGGTGATGCAGGTGTTCTCCATGTCAGCGATCCGCTGGACGTCGAAATTCTCCACCGAGCCGCCGGGCAGGATGTCCACCACGCCCGTCTCATAGGCGACCGCGCGCGAGGCAGCGTCCGGGATCACATGCCAGTAGATCTCGTCGAGATAGGGTTTGCCCTCCTCGTAATAGTCCTCGAACTTGGTGAGCAGGATGTGCGAGCCCTTCACCCATTCGGCGAACTTGAACGGCCCGGTGCCGATCGGCGTGTTGTTGGCCGGGTTGTTCTTGTAGTCAGTGCCTTCATAGATGTGCTTGGGCACCATCGGCATCGTGCCGGCCTCGAAAATGCCGAGGAAGGGGCCGAAGGGCTGCTTCAGCTTGAAGACGACCGTGGTGTCGTCGGGCGCGGTGATGGATTCCACATGCTCCAGCGAGGTGCGCAGGCGGGCATGCGTCTCACGCAGGAAGACATCGGCGGAGAACACCACATCGGCGGAGGTGAACGGCTCGCCGTCATGCCACTTCACATTGTCATGCAGCTTGAACGTATAGGTCAGGCCGTCCTCGGAAACCTCCCAGGATTTCGCAAGTTGCGGCATGGGCTGCAGCTTTTCGTCGTAGCGCAGCAGGCTTTCATAGATCTGGCCGGCGACCATCTGCGTCGGACCGTTCTGCACCAGGCCCATCATCAGGCTTGGCGGTTCGGGCTGGATCACGACATTGGCGCGCCCGCCCGAAACGGGCTCTGCGTTGAGCGCCGTCGACACCAGCATGGCGGCGGCAAGTGTGGTCAGTCGTTTAAGCATGGCTTTCGTTCCCCTTGTCTGTCGCCCGGCGCAAGATCGTTCTCCCTTGATCGTGCCGGGCAATTGGCTTTGCTTCAGTTCGGTCTCACTCCACGAGGTCGGGATAGTGCTTGATGGCGAGGCGCTGGAAGGCATCCCATTGCGGGTCGGGCTTGTTGCCGGTGTGATGGGTGTCCCAGCCCTCATATTGGCGCGCCGTTTTCTCGGCCAGCTCCTCGGCAATGCGGATCTGCCTGCCGCCCGAAGACATGATGGCGAGCTGCGCGCGGCAGGCACGCTCCATGTTGAACATCAGCGCGAAGGCCTCGCCCACCGTGCGCCCGCAGGTCAGAAGCCCGTGGTTGCGCAGGATCATGACATTGCGGTCGCCGAGATCGGCAACAAGCCGCTCGCGCTCGCCGAGATCGAGCGCAATGCCTTCATAGTCGTGAAAGGCAAGGCGGTTGTGAAACTGCAGCGACCACTGGTTCAGCGGCAGGATGCCCTCTTCCATTGAGGAGATGGCCACACCCGCCACCGTGTGCGTGTGTAAAACGCAGTGCACGTCTGGCCGCGCCGCATGCACGGCGCTGTGGATGGTGAAGCCGGCCTTGTTGATGCCCGCGCCATGATTGTCGCGCAGGATGTCGCCATTGATGTCGACGGTCACGAGGCTCGATGCCGTCACCTCGTCGAAGCGCAGCCCGAACGGGTTGATCAGGAAGGCGTGCTCGCCCTCCTCTGCCGGTGCGCGGGCCGAGATGTGGGTGAAGATGCTGTCATCCAGGTGATAATGCGCGATCAGGCGGTAGGCGGCGGCCAGCTCGATCCTCTCGCGTGGCTGCCCGGTATCGGCTGCCGAAACCGTTTGGGGCTGAACGTTCATCAACATCTCCCTCGCGCGAACCGTCCGGTGCCGAACGGTGTCCATGTCGTTTTTGCGCGGCTCCCCTCAGAGCCGTTTGTTGGACGACAGGCAAGCACAGGCGTGACAGAGTGTCAATTGTCGACAATCGGCATTTTGCCTGTCATAGTGGAACGGCATCCGCCGCGCCTGCGCTGCGATGCCATTGGGAGGGGAAGTTTTGGGAAAACGGCGGTGAGCGTGTTTTCGGAAGTGTCCACGACGGATCTGGTGACGCAGATTGCCCGGCAGATTACCGAGGCGATTGTCACGGGGCATCTGAAGCCTGGCGAGCGGCTGACCGAGCTTCAGCTCTCGCGCGAGTTCGGCACCAGCCGCGCGCCCGTCCGCGAGGCGGCCCGGCTTCTGGAAAGCCAGGGCCTTGTCACCTTTTCACCGCGTCGAGGCTTCTTTGTGCGCACCTTCAGCGCAAGCGAGATGCGCGACATTTACGAGCTGCGCATCGGCTTGGAGCTGCATGCGGGCTATCTCGCCGTGGAACGTGCCACGGATGCCGACATCGCCGCTCTGGAAAAGCAGCTCGGCCGTCTTTACGGCACGGCAGGTCAGGCCTCGATCGAGACACAGATATTCGAAGACTTCGCCTTTCACCGCATGATCTGCAAGGCAAGCGGGAATGCCCGTCTCATAAGGGTCTACGATGAACTGGCAACCGAGATGCGCGCCGGCATCACCCTGATCGGCAAGATCTACGACGATCCGCAGCGCATGGCCGAGACCCACGAGCCGATCATGGACGCGCTGAGGAAACGCGACGGAGACGAGCTGCGCGAGGCCCTGCGCTATCACATCGCCGTTGCCCGCGATGCGGTGGTCGCGCTGTTTGAGGAGCTGGAAAAGGGCGCCTGACGACGCCCCCTTCCCGCGTTCACATCACTGCTTTGACTTCGCGGCTTCGCCGATCATGCCGTTCAGCTTCTGGGCAAGCGCCTCATCGGTCTGGGCCGACTGGATGATCTGGTTGTACTCATCCACCGAAATGCCCTCCGTCTTGTCGACGGCCTGTTCCATCTCTTGTGTCGCTTCGACCTGAACCTTCTGCTTCTCGTCATCGGAAGGGGCCTGACGGAACCGTTCCGTATATCGCTCCTTCACATCGCTGACGGCAAGAAATGCCACCGTGAAGGCCTGCAGCTTCTGATCGTCGAATGATTGCGCCTGCGCCTGGGGTGCCGGCGCAGGCGACGGCACGGCATCCTGGGCCAGGGCCGGCGAGATCATGGCCGCGCCCGCGGAAATCGTGAGGGCAGCCGCGACGGTACGCAGTCCTGTTCGAAGAATCATCATGGAACTCCTTCCTTTCGGGTGTCCCCCTTCCAGCTCTTCAACATGGGGGGAAATGAAATGCCCGACCCCGGGTTCATCCCGGGTGCCACCCTCATCAAGAATGTGGCGAGAAGGAAGGACACGCCCGGGCGCTCCAATCAATTCGGATTGCCGGGGAAAACAAAAAATGAGCCGGCTGCATGGCCCAAAAGAAAGGCCCCGCCGAAGCGGGGCCTGACCTTGCTGCTATTCAGCGGCCGGCGCGGGCTGCGCCTGTTCGTTTGGGTGGTCGTCTTCCTCGGTCACCAGTCTCGCCTTGGCGATGAAGGTGTAGAACATCGGGACCACGAAAAGGGTGAAGGTGGTGCCGATGATCAGGCCGGTGAAGATGACGAGACCCATCGAGTAGCGCGCCGCGGCACCCGCACCTGCAGCCATGATCAGCGGCACGACGCCGAGCGCCATGGCGGCCGTGGTCATGAGGATCGGGCGCAGGCGCACCTTGGCCGATGCGACGATTGCCTCAACGCGCGACAGGCCATGCTCCTCACGCTGCTGGTTGGCGAACTCCACCATCAGGATGCCGTGTTTGGTGATCAGGCCGATCAGCGTGATCAGGCCCACCTGGGTGTAGATGTTCAGCGTCGACAGTCCCAGATTGAGCGGCAGAATGGCGCCGAAGATCGACAGTGGCACCGTCATCATGATGATGAGCGGATCGCGGAAGCTCTCGAACTGTGCCGCAAGCACCAGATAGATCACCACCACGGCGAGCGTGAAGGCGATCAGGATGGTGTTGCCCTGCTCCACTTCAAGCCGCGACTGGCCGGAATACTCAATGAAGAAGCCGTCCGGGATGGTGTTTTTGGCAATGTCCTCGATCACCGCGAGGCCGTCACCGGTCGAAACACCGGGCACCGGCAGGGCCGAGATCGTTGCCGAGTTCAACTGGTTGAACTGCTCGATCGCTGCGGCGGCAACATCCGTCGACACGGTGATGACCGCCGAAAGCGGCACCATCTCGCCCGTCGCGCTGCGCACGAAGAAATCGCCCAGCCGCTCCGGGTTCTCGCGGTATTCCTGCGGCACCTGCATGATGATGTCGTAGCTGTTTGAATCGCGGTCGAACTGCGCGATGGAACCGCTGCCGACAAGCAGGCTGAGTGTCGTGCCGACATCGGAAACCGGCAGGTTGAGTGCCGCCGCCCGGTCGCGGTCCACCGTCACCACCACCTGCTGCGCATTGTAGGCGAGCGAGTTCTGCACGACGATGAAGCGGCCCGAGGCCTGGGCCTCTTCCTTGATCTTCTCGGCCACTTCGAAGACGCGCGCCGAATCGCTTGTCGACTGGATCACGAGCGAGATCGGCAGACCACCGCCGGCGCCGGGAAGCGAAGGCGGCGCGAAGACGAGGGCCTCGACACCGGCGATCTTGGAGAGCCGTGCCTGGATATCCTGCTGGATTTCCTTCTGCGACCGCTCGCGATCCGCCCAGTCCTTGAAGGCCCAGAGCGCGATGCCCGAATTGGTCTGCCCACCAAAACCGACGATGGAGAAGCTGGCCTTGAGCTCGGGGAGATCCTTGGTCAGTTCACGCATCTGCGTCGTGTAGAGGGTGGTATAGTCGGTCGTCGCATAGGATGGCGCGGTGATCAGCGAGAACAGTGCGCCCTCGTCTTCCTCCGGTGCCAGCTCGCTGGATGTGTTCATGAACATGAAGCCGGTAAGCCCGAGAAGGACGAGCACCACCAGCATCGTGACGGGGCGGTATTTGAGCGAACCGCTGACCATCCGTTCATAGAAATTGGCGAGCCTTTCGAACGTGGTGTCGACGATCACCTGGAACCGGCTGTGATTGCCGCGCTTGAGAATGCGCGCCGACATCATCGGCGTGATCGTAAGCGCGACAACACCAGAAATGACCACCGCACCGGCAAGTGTCATCGCAAACTCGCGGAACAGCGAGCCGGTCAGACCGCCGGTGAAAGCCAGAGGCGCGAACACCGCAGCAAGCGTGATCGTCATGGCGACAACCGGGCCCGTGATCTCCTTCATGCCGACAAAGGCCGCGCGGCGCGGCGAAAGCCCTTCCTCGATATGCCGGTGAATGTTTTCCACCACGACGATGGCGTCGTCCACCACCAGGCCGATGGCCAGCACCATGGCCAGCAGCGACAGGAGGTTGATGGAGTATCCGAGCGCGAACAGCACGAAGCAGACGCCGATCAGCGAAAGCGGAATCGTCACGATCGGCATCAGCACAGAGCGGAAGGAACCAAGGAACAGGAGGATGATAACGATAACGATCAGCACCGCTTCCATGATGGTCTTGAAGACCTCGTCAATGGACGCGCTGATGGATTCCGTCGCGTCGTAAAGAACCTCGATGCTCATGCCTTCCGGCAGGCTTGCCTGAATGGACGGCAGCTCCTCCGTCACGGCACCCGCCATGTCGAGCGGGTTGGCGCCCGGCGTCGGGAAGACGCCGATGAACGTGCCCGGCTGACCGTTGAAGCTCACCACCATATCCGTGCTCTCGGCGGCAAGCTCGATATCGGCCACGTCGCGCAGACGCACCACATCGTCGCCCGTTGCCTTGAGCGGCAGGGCTCCAAACGCTTCCGGCGTCTGCAGCGTGGACTCCATCGAGATCGCGTAGGCGACATATTCGTTTTCGGTCTTGCCGGGTGCGGCAAGGAAGTTCGATGCCTTGATGCCGGCTAAGACCTCGGCCGCGGTGAGCTGGCGTGCCGCCAGCCGCACGGGGTCGATCCACACGCGCATCGAATAGTTCGCCGCACCGATGATCTGCACCTCGGCAACGCCGGGGATGGTCGACATGCGCGGGCGGATAACGCGTTCGATGTATTCGGTGAGCTGTTCGCTCGACATGTTCGGGTTCTGCATCGCCAGATACATGGTGGCGAACTGCATGCCCGTGCCCTTGACGATGGTCGGGTCCTTGGCGTCCGCAGGCAGTTCACTGCGCACCTGCTGCACCTTGGACATGACCTCCGTCAGCGCGACGTCCGGATCGGAGCCAAGCCGCATCTGCACGCTGACCGTGCTCGCCGAAGGACGGCTCTGCGACGTGACGTAATCCACGTTTTCCGTGGTCGCCACGGCGCGGGCGATGGGGGCCGTGATAAAACCCTGGATCAGGTCGGCGCTGGCGCCGGGATAGATCGTGGTGACGGTGATCACCGTCTCCTCGACCTCCGGATACTGACGAACCTGCAGGTTGAACAGTCCCTGGAAGCCAAGCAGCAGGATCAGCAGTCCTAGGACGGTCGAAAGGACCGGCCTGCGGATGAAGATATCGGAAAAACTCATTGGGCTGCCGCCTCTTCCGCCTTGGCGTCATCGTTTGCCGGCTTCTGCCCGGTGTCGGGCGTGCCAGAGCTTTGTGAATTGCCGGGATTGATCGTGTTGTCGATCGCAACCGGGGTGCCGTTGGAGAGGCGGTTTTGTCCGGCTGTCACGATGATGTCGCCGGGTTTGACGCCCGAGCGGATTTCCACAAGGTTTCCGGAACGGCGACCGACCTGCACGAAGGTCTGGCGGGCCTCGAGTTTCGTCTCGCCTTCCTCGCCTTCACCTGCGTTTTCCGGCTTCCTGGCGACAAACACGTAGTCGCCGTAGAGGCTGGTAACGACTGCGGTCTGCGGCAGCGAGATCACACCGTCTTCTTCCGGCAGGATGACCTGCACTTGCACGAACTGACCGGGTGTGAGCTTGCCGGACGTGTTGTCGATGCGCGCGCGCAACGAAACGAGGCGGCTCGAAGGATCGACCTTCGGGTCGATGCCGGTGATTTCGCCTTCGAACTCTTCGCTGTCATTGTTGAGCGAAAGCCGCACCGGCTGGCCGATCTTCAGGTTTCCGAGCTGCTGCTCGGGAACGGTGAAGTCCGCGCGCATCGTTTCGATGTCCTGCAGCGTGGCGACGATCGTTCCCGGCGAGAGATACTGACCCTTGTCGATGCGCGGAATGCCGATCGTGCCGGAGAACGGCGCGCGAAGCTGACGCTGCTGCAGGACGGCTTCCGCCTTCTGCACCTGCGCTGCGGACGCCTGGGCGGCGGCCTCGGCATTGTCGAGGGAAACGCCGGAACTCACGCCGCGGCTGCGCAGTTCACGGGCACGATCGAGCGCCTGCTGGTCCAGTGCTGCCTGGGTGCGCGAGGCGCTCAGCTCGGCCTGCTGGATGTTGTCCTCAAGCTGAAGGAGAACGTCGCCGGCCTTGACCTGCTGGTTGGCTTGAAAACGGATCTCCGTGACGATGCCGGTGGTCTCGACCGTGAGGTCAACGCCCTGGTTGGCGTTGACGGTACCGATAGCCTCGATTGCGGGCGTCCATTTCCCCTCTTTCGCTTCGACAGTCGAAACGGTGACGGTGGGAACGGGCATGTTGGCGAAGAACTGCTGGATCGCCTGATCCCGGAACATGTTGAAACCGACTATGCCGCCCGCAACGAGCGCAAGCAGGACGATGGCAATGAGAAGACGCTTGATCATGTCGTCAGACCCCGGAGGCATTGGGAATAATATCGATTAGTTTACATAAGAGTGGCGCAGATAGCGACGCTGCCGCTCCCGAACAAGAGCGCGGCGCTATCTTGGCTTGCCAAATGTCGGCGCTTTACTGTACCGTCTGGACGGTATTGTCAAGCTTCAGGATGTCAGGAATGGTGAGACCGAGCTCCGGCGCACGGGAAAAAATCCTTGATGCAGCGGCCGAGATTGTCCGCGAGGCGGGTGCTGCCAGCATGTCTCTGGATGCGGTCGCCGCGCGCGCCGGGGTCTCGAAAGGGGGGCTGCTCTATCACTTTTCCAGCAAGTCGAAACTGTTCGAAGCCCTTGTCGAGGGCTTCATCAGCGAAGAGTACGACAAGTTCCAGGAGCGCAAACAGGCGCATGAGAAGAGCACCAATGGCGTCGTGCAGGCCTATATCGACCTGTTTGTCGAGGAGCGGAAGGAATGCCAGCCGCCGCCGTCCGGCCTGCTGGCCGCGCTGGCCGAAAACCCGGATTTCCTGAAGCCGGTCCAGAAATACGAGCGCGAAGTGCTCGACCAGATGAAAGCCACCGCGAGCGATCCGTCCCTCGCGGTGATCGCTCTTCTCGTGGTGCACGGGGTGCGGGCGATGGAACTGCTCTCCATCAATGTGGTCAACAATCAGGAAGTTGCCGAAATGATCGCCGCGCTGCGCGGTCTGCTCGAAGACAGGGCGGGCGCGTCCGGCTCCTGACCTGCCTCACGCCGTCTGGTGCGTGCCGATGGCGGCGCGGGTTCCGTGGCCGAGATCGGCGAAGCGCGGTATGGGCTCCTGCAGAAGCTGCAGCGCGCCCGGTCTTTCGCCGGCGATCCTTCGGATCAGCAATCTGCCGAGGTTTTCACCCGCTTCGGCAATGTCCTCGTAGACGGCATCGATGCGAGGGCGCACTTCGTCGTAAAGCAGCGAGGTCTGCTTGACCACAAGATCGAAATCCCTGCCCACGGTGAGACCCTGATCGCTCAGCGCGGCCATGATCGAAAGCGCTGAAACCTCACCGGCGCACACCATCCCGTCCGGCGGGTCCGGCTGCCTCAGCCGCCAGGTGAGCCACGCATATAAGTCGGCTGCATTGCTGTCGAGATTGATATCCCCCGGCAATTCCGATGCGACCCCGGCTCTCTCCACGGCCTCCTGAAATCCGTCGCGCAGGTGCCTCCGGAACATGAAGCGGTCTGGCGGCAGGATCAGCGCCAGCCGGCGCCGACCCTTCGATACAAGGCGCTCCACCGCCATCCGGGCAAAGGCCGCGTTGTCGTAGTCGACAAAGGCGTGCTCGACCCCGAGATCCGTGCGCCCGTGCGACACGAAGGGAAAGTCGTTTTCCATCAGCAGCTTGACGCGGGGATCCTTCGGCTCGGTCCGCGAAAAGACAACGCCGTCGGCCATCCGGTTGCGCAGGATGTATTCGATTGGATCGATCGAGGGCACTTCGGCGAAATGCGGCGTGATCACCAGATGATACTGGGTGTCGCGCAGGGCGCGCGCCAGGCCGCTGATCATCGACGTGGAAAAGCCCAGCAATTCGTCATGAGGGTCGAGCACGAAGCTGATCACATTGGTGCGCCCGGTTCGCAGATGCCGCGCGGCGCGGTCGGGCTGGTAGCCGATCTCGCGCGCCACGCGCTGCACGCGCTGGCGCGTCTCGAACGCGATCTGCGGAGCATCGAGCAGCGCGCGGGAAACGGTGGTGACGGCAAGGCCGGTCATCTCCGCGATGGTCCGCAATGTGGGGCGGTCTGATCGGCGCGCCATGTCATCTCCTCCCGGTTGCCGCTGAACGGCCTTCGATGGCGCCGGATTCGCCAAAAACCGTCATTTCAATCGATATAAATTTATGTTTCCACACGGATGAGGTGGAAAAATCGGAAAAATTCCCCTTGGTTTTCAATGTTTTATCTCCTCCCGTCAAACAGGCAAGAATCTGATTGACCTGTATGGGATTTATAACGTTATAAATAGATAGATCGCAAAGGAGCAAGCGATCCCATTGGGAGGAGTATCATGACCATTCGCAAATTCGCCGCGCTGGCGGCGGGCACTGCCCTTCTTTCCATGGCCGCCGGCAGCAATGCCGTGGCCGAGGACACGGTTGAGGTTCTGCACTGGTGGACGTCTGGCGGCGAAGCCGCAGCGCTGAACGTTCTCAAGGAAGATCTGGAATCCAAGGGCGTCACCTGGCAGGACATGCCGGTGGCCGGCGGTGGCGGTGAAGCCGCCATGACCGCGCTGCGCGCCCGCGTCACCGCAGGCAACGCGCCGACGGCCGTGCAGATGCTCGGCTTCGACATCATCGACTGGGCCGAACAGGGCGTCGTCGCCAACCTGAACGATGTGGCCGAGGAAGAAGGCTGGGCCGACGTTGTTCCGGCTGCCCTCCAGAACTTCTCCAAATATGACGGAAACTGGATTGCCTCGCCGGTGAACGTCCACTCGACAAACTGGGTGTGGATCAACAAGGCCGCGCTCGATGCCGCCGGCGGCAAGGCGCCGGAGAGCTGGGAAGAGCTCGTCGCCGTTCTCGACAAGATGAAGGAAAACGGCATCACCCCGCTCGCCCATGGCGGTCAGCCCTGGCAGGACGCCACGGTGTTTGAGGCCGTCGTTCTCTCACTCGGCAATGACTTCTACAAGTCCGCGCTCAACGATCTCGACCCGGAGGCGCTCGGCTCCGACAAGATGAAGGAAGCCTT
Source organism: Nitratireductor lacus (assembly GCF_056431025.1). Taxonomy (NCBI): domain Bacteria; kingdom Pseudomonadati; phylum Pseudomonadota; class Alphaproteobacteria; order Hyphomicrobiales; family Phyllobacteriaceae; genus Nitratireductor; species Nitratireductor lacus. The sequence goes on from NZ_JBWKMB010000009.1 coordinate 144,100, forward strand.
CGATCGCATGGCGAAGCTGCGCACCTATGTCGACGACAATTTCTCCGGCCGTGACTGGAACCTGGCTTCGGCCATGGTCATCGAGGGTACGGGCGGCATGCAGATGATGGGCGACTGGGCCAAGGGCGAGTTCCTCAAGGCCGGCAAGAAGCCGGGCGAGGATTTCGTCTGCATCCGCTTCCCCGGAACCCAGGGCTCGGTGACCTTCAACTCCGACCAGTTCGTCATGTTCCAGGTCGGCGAAGACAAGCAGAAAGCCCAGAAGCTGATGGCCTCCGCCGTCATGAACCCGGAATTCCAGTCGGCCTTCAACGTCGTTAAGGGCTCGGTACCTGCCCGCACCGACGTGCCGAACGACGCGTTCGACGATTGCGGCAAGAAGGGCATGGCCGATCTGGCAGAAGCCAATTCCGGCGGCGGCCTGTTCGGCTCCATGGCCCATGGCCACGGCGCGCCGGCTGCGGTGAAGAACGCGGTGAACGACGTGGTTACCCAGCACTTCAACGGTGAACTGACGTCTGAAGAGGCCGTCGAAGAGCTGAAGAGCGCCGTCGCTGCCGCGCAGTAAGGCGGCAGCGTCCAGGGGCTAAGAGAAGCCAGGGGCGGGCGTCATACCCCTCTGGCCTGCCGGCCATCTCCCCCTCAAGGGGGGAGATTGGCTGACATAGCCGCCGAGCCTCCATGCCACCGATGGGATCAGCGAAAACGGCCCCACCGCGTGATCTCCCCTTTGAGGGGGAGATGCCCGGCAAGGCAGAGGGGGGTGCCATCACCCCACACCGTTGAACACGGAAAACCAGCATGAACCGAAATCGCCTGCAGGAGATCATCCCGCGCCTGGTGCTCAGCCCGAGCATGGCGCTGATCCTGATCTTCGTCTACGCCTTCATCCTTTATACCTTCTACCTGTCGATGACGGATTCGCGCATGCTGCCGTCCTACGGGTTTGTCGGGTTCGAGAATTACGCAAAGCTGTGGGATCTGCGCCACTGGTGGCGGGCGCTCACCAATCTGGCGATCTTCGGTTCGCTCTACATCATCATCTGTTCCGTGCTGGGTCTCTTTCTGGCGATCCTGCTCGACCAGAAAATCCGTGGCGAAGGCTTCCTGCGGCCGATCTACCTTTACCCGATGGCGCTCTCCTTCATTGTCACCGGCACGGCGTGGAAATGGTTTCTCGATCCCGGCATCGGGCTTGAAAACACCATGCACCAATGGGGCTGGGCAAGCTTCGAATTCGCCTGGATCAAGGACCGCACGCTGGCGATCTACACGGTGGTCATCGCCGCCGTCTGGCAGTCCTCGGGCTTTGTCATGGCCATGTTTCTTGCGGGCCTCCGCGGCGTCGACAGCGAGATCATCAAGGCCGCGCAGATGGATGGCGCCTCCAGTGTCACCATTTATCGCCGCATCATCATTCCCATGATGCGCCCTGTCTTCCTCTCGGCCTTCGTCGTGCTCGCGCATCTGGCGATCAAGTCCTACGACCTCGTCATCGCGCTCACCGGCGGCGGCCCCGGTCAGGCCACCGAACTGCCGGCGACCTTCATGTATTCCTACACCTTCACCCGCAACCAGATGGGCATCGGCGCATCGTCGGCCATCATCATGCTGGTGATGATCTTCTCGATCATCATTCCCTATCTTTATTCCGAGTTGAAGCCGGGGAGGCAGAGATGAGTGCCGTCAAAACCGTAGGCGCCAGCGGCAACAGGCTCGCCCGCGCCGCGATCTATTCCGTTCTCATCGTCTTTGCGGTCTATTATCTCCTGCCGCTCTACGTGATGCTGGTCAACTCGGTGAAGCCGCTCGACGAAATCCGCCAGGGAGACATGCTTTCCCTGCCAAGCGTCTTTACCTTCGAACCCTGGGCCAAGGCTTGGTCGAGCGCGCAGGTGGGCGTTCAGCCAACGGGCCTGAAACCCTATTTCTTCAACTCCATCCTGATGGTGGTGCCGGCGGTGGCCATCTCCACCATTCTGGGCGCGCTGAATGGTTACGTGTTGACCAAATGGCGCTTCCGGGGCGATGACCTCGTCTTCGGGCTCATCCTTCTGTCCTGCTTCATCCCGTTTCAGATCGCGCTCATTCCAGCCGCGCGCATTTTGGGGCTGCTGGGCATTGCCGGCACGACACAGGGGCTGGTGCTGATCCACGTGGTCTATGGCCTCGGCTTCACCACGCTGTTCTTCCGCAATTATTACGCCGCCTTCCCCACGGAGCTGATCCGCGCGGCGCAGATCGACGGGGCCGGTTTCTTCCAGATCTTCCGGCGCATTCTCCTGCCCTCCTCCGCGCCCATCATTGTGGTCACGGTCATCTGGCAGTTCACCAATATCTGGAACGACTTCCTGTTCGGCGTCTCCTTCGGCGATTTCGATTCCCAGCCGATGACGGTGGCGCTCAACAATCTCGTGTCCTCGTCGGGCGGCGTGAAGGAATACAATGTCCATTTCGCCGGCGCGATCCTCGCCGCCCTGCCCACCCTGATCGTCTACATCGTCTCCGGACGCTATTTCGTGCGCGGCCTCATGGCCGGCGCCGTCAAAGGATAAGCCCATGGCCTTTCTCAAGATCGACAACCTCAGAAAATCCTTCGGCAAGGTGGATGTGCTGAAGGGCATCGACCTCGAAATCGAAGAGGGCGGCTTCCTGGTGCTCGTCGGCCCGTCCGGCTGCGGCAAGTCCACCCTGCTCAACACCATTGCCGGGCTTGAAGCCATCACCAGTGGCTCGATCAGCATCAATGGCAAGGTGGTCAACGACCTGCACCCCTCGCAGCGCGACATTGCCATGGTGTTCCAGTCCTACGCGCTCTATCCCAACATGACCGTGGCCGAGAACATCGGCTTCGGCATGGAGATCCGCGGCACGCCCAAAACCGAGCGCGATGCCGCGATTGCCAAAGTGGCAGAGACACTTCAGATCGGCGCGCTGCTCGACCGCAAGCCGAGCCAGCTTTCCGGCGGTCAGCGCCAGCGTGTTGCCATGGGCCGGGCGCTCGTGCGCGATCCGCTGGTGTTCCTGTTCGACGAACCGCTCTCCAATCTCGACGCCAAGCTGCGTGTCGACATGCGCACGGAGATCAAGCGCCTGCACCAGCGCATGGGCACCACGATTGTCTATGTCACGCACGACCAGATCGAGGCGATGACGCTGGCCACCAAGATCGCCGTTCTGAAGGACGGCGTGCTCCAGCAGTTCGGCACGCCGGCAGAAATCTACAACCGGCCCAACAATCTCTTCGTCGCCGATTTCATGGGCTCTCCGTCGATGAACCTGATCCCGGCAAAGGTGAAGGTCGATGGCAGCGATGTCGCCATCGTCATGGAACGCGAGGATGGCGCGCCGCTCACCCTGCCCATGGCAGGCGCCAACGGCGCGCTTTCAGGCCGCGATGGCAAGGAGGTGGTGTTCGGCATCCGGCCTGAAGCGCTGACGGACCCCGACAGCGCCGACCGCAATGCCAGCCGCATCAGTGAGCTCGACTGCGAGATCGAGGTGATCGAGCCCGCCGGTTCCGACACCTTCGCGGTCACCCGGCTCGGCGGGCGCGAGATCGTCGCCCGCCTGCGCGCCGATGCGCCCATCTCCGCCGGGCAGACCGCCCGCCTCGCCTTCAACCTCGACAAGGCGGTGCTGTTCGACCCGCAGACGCAAGAGCGGATCGGGTGAATCCGGGCCCTTCGATAGACGGCGCTACCCCTTCACCGCTCCTGCCATCATCGTGCCGCTGATCTTGCGATACATGACGAGCCCGAGCAGCATGGGCGGCAGGGCGCCGACCATCATCACCGCCGCCGCCACGCCCCATTGAACGCCGCCACCCGAAGCCGCAAAAAAGAACGATGCGCCGACCGTCACCGGAACCGCTTTCGAGGTGGTCAGCATCAGGCCAAACAGGAACTCGTTCCATGCGGTGATGAAACCGAAGATCATGCTCGTCACGATCGCCGGCCGGCAGACGGGGCCGACGATCTTGAAGAGAATACCCGTGCGGCTCACGCCGTCGATCATCGCCGCCTCGTCCAGCTCGAACGGCACGTCCGAAATGGCGTTGACGAGGATGATCAGCACCAGCGGAATGTTGACGATGGTCATCACCAGCCCGAGGCCCAGCCGTGTGTCGAGCAGGCCCATGAACTGGAACATCATGTAGATGGGAATGGCAAAGATGACGAGCGGCACGGCGCGCAGATTCACGATCAGCGGCAGGAGCGTCTTTTCGCCGAACCGCCCGCGCACGATGGCATAGGCCGCCGGCAGCGCCAGAGCCACGGCCAGAAGCGTGCCCATCGCCGCCACGGCAAAGCTGTTGGCAAGGTATAGGAAAATATTCAGGCGATCGGAGACCGTCAGCACGGTTGCGTAGTTTTCCAGCGTCGGCGCGTTGATCCAGAGCCCCGGATTGGTGGAAATCTCGCGCGCGCTCTTGAACGAGGTGACAAGCGTGACGATGAGCGGAAAGTTCATCGCAAAGGCGGCAAGGGCAAACACGGCCCAGCGGATCGCGTTGAGCATCATCGTCTCCTGCGCCTTGCAAGGCGGTTCAGGCCGTAAAGCACGGCAAAGGACGCGGCAAAGAGGATCACCGATGCCGCCACCGCCTTGCCGATGGCCGCCTGTTTGAAGAAGGCTTCATAGATGTAGATGGAGAGCGACGTGGTCGAGCCCCCTGCCCCGCTGCCGGTCAGCACATAGACATTGTCGAACACGCGGAACCCGTCGATGAAGCGGATCAGAAGGGCCGCCGCGAGTGTGGGCAGCATCAGCGGCAGCTCGATGCGCCAGAAGCGGGCGAAGCCCGTGGCGCCGTCGATCGAGGCGGCCTCCCGCAGCTCTTCGGGGATTGCCTGATAGGCCATGTGAAAAAGCAGGAAGGCAAATGGCGTCCATTGCAGTGTCTCCACCACAATCAGCGTCCAGAAGGCCGAGTTCGGTCCGAGAAAGGCCGGGCTGTTGCCAAACCACGCCCAGAGATAATGCGGCACCGGCCCGGCGAATTCATGCAGGACGAGGCGATACATCAGCCCCATGAGCGCCGGCGCCACCATCAGCGGCAGCATGAGAATGGCAATCGGCCAGCTGCGCTCCTTGAAAAGGGGTGCAAGGAAGACGGCAAGCCCGAGCCCGATCAGGCATTCGAGAATGGCCGTCAGCAGACCGAAGCGCAGCGAAAACCAGTTGGCGCGCCAGAAACCGCTGTCGGTCAAAACGGCGGCAAAATTGCCGAAACCGGAAATCTCGGGGCTCCGCAGCGTCTCGAAGCTGATCTCCGACACGGAATAGATCAGGTTCACGATGGCCGGAAAGCCGAGACACACCAGCAGAAACGCCATCAGCGGTGTGGCAAGCAGCGTCCATTCGAGGCGATGGGTCGTTTCCATTGGGTTTCTTGGTCTGGTTTCCGGATCGGTTTAGCGGTTGGCACCCGCCCCTCATCCGCCTGCCGGCATCTTCTCCCCGCATACGGGGAGAAGGAAGAAGCGGCGACGTCTATGTCCCCTTCTCCCCGCGAGCGGGGAGAAGGTGAGGATGAGGGGCGAGCGCCAGCCAGTGCTATTTCAGCAAGTCCGCCATGCCCTTCTCGACATTGGCCAGCGCCGTATCGAGATCCTGCTGGCCCGACCAGTAGCCGGTGAACTCCTTCGCCTGCAATTCGTAGATCGCAAGCGCATTGGCCGATGCGCCGCCATTCATGACATAGCCATAGGCCCCGGCATATTCGCCAAGCTGCACCAGATCGGGCCGCTCGTCGGCAACCGCCGAAACCGCGTCCGCCGAGAGCGCCGGCGCTCCGCCCGCGCGGGCATAGATCAGGGCCGCTTCCTCGGTCGAGAGCCATTTCAGGAAGGCCTTCGCGCCTTCCTTGTTTTCCGCACTCTTGTTGAGGCCAAGCCCCAGACCGTGGATGTGCGTGGCACGGGCTTCCGGCCCAGCCGGCGGTGCGATTGTCGCCGTCACCTCGCCCACGGCGGGAGATTTTTCCGCACTGGTCAGGTCGGCTGCCGCCGCATTCCACTGCACCATGGCCGCCACCTGGCCTGCCGCATAGGCGGCATTCGCCTCGGCAAACTCATAGGAAAGGGAATCGCGCGGCGTCGCCCCGGCGTCATAGAGCTTCTTGTAGAGCTCCAGCCCCTTGCGGAATGCCTCCGAGTCGACCGTGATCTTGCCATCGGCATCCATCCAGTCGCCGCCGTAAGAGCGCGCGGTGGACTGCCACACCATGATGTTGAAGAGCAGGTTCTTCATCTGCAGCACCGTGCCATAGCGCGTCGGGCTGTCCGGGTTCACCGCCTTGGTGAAATAGAGCGCGGTCGCCGCATAATCGTCCCAGGTCCATTCGTCCGGGTTCTTCGGCTCCATCGCGGTGCCCAGATGCTCCTTGCTGATTTCCGCATAGCGCGCCCTGGCGTCGTCGTCGCTCATCAGCGCGTCGATCAGGTCCTTGCGGTAATACATGAAGTGCAGCGAAAGGTCGGTCGGCACGCCATACTGTTTGCCGTCGAACTGCATGGTCGAAAGCACGGCGTCGCCATAAAGCGCCTGCGCTTCATCCGAAAGCTCTACCGGCTCCATGAAGGGCGCGTAGCGGCCGATGGAATAGGTGGCGAGCAGGTTCAGGTCAAATGCATCGGAGCCTGCGGCCAGATCCGCCTGCAGCTTGTCCCAGAAGCCGTCGCGGTTGAAGAACAGAAGCTCGACCTTGTTCTCCTCGCTCACATCGTCCTTGGCGTTATAGGCGTCGGCAGCCGCCCGCAGTGCCGTTTCTTCCGGGCCGCCCGGCCAGCCGAGCACGGTCACTTCCGCATTGGCTGCACCGGCAAAAAGGCCGGCGGCGAAAACGCTGCCCAGAAGGGCGGCGGCAAATCGTGCAACAGGTTTCATCGTCATTCTCCCATTTATTGGTTTGTCTGGTTTTGGGTCTTGGTATTGCGTGCAAGGTCGGCGATCCCCACCACGCCGGCCTTGTCGCCGAGCCTCGCCGGCACAAGCCGGGGCCTCAGCCTTTCCGGCACATCGTCAAGATGCGCCTCGATGCGCGCCCGGTAGCCCGGCACCAGCCCGATACCGCCGCCGATCACGATGCGCGCCGGGTCGAAGGTGAGCTGTATGTTGCGGCATAGAATGGCCGCGCGCTGCGCCGAAAGATCGAGAATGTCATCGGCCCAGCCCTCGCCCTTCTCCGCTGCGGCAAAAACTTCACGCGCACTCGCGCCCGGCTGATGCGCTGCCGCCTCAGCGGCGATGAAATTGCCCGAGACATGATCTTCAAGCGCGCCGTCGAAATCCTGCCCCTGCATGAGGCCGAAATGGCCGGTGAGACCCGTCCTGAGCTTGCCATCCAGAACGACGCCACCACCAATGCCGGTGGAAATCGTCAAAAAAACCAGATCGCTCTCACCATCGCCGAAACGATATTCGCCCCATGCGGCGGCCTGCGCATCATTGGCGGCGATGGCCGGTTTTCCCGAAAGGCCGGTCACCGTCTGCAGCAGCGGAAACCGGTCTGGAATGTCGAGCGTCCTGCGGTTGAGCGGCGACCACAGCCCGTCATCGACAATGCCCGTCACCGCCACGCCAACACTCTCGTAAGTTCCCTGCCAGTGCGCGATCTCGGCGAAAAGCGCCTCCAGCCATTCGGCAGGCCCGCCGTCTCCTTTCGGCGTCGGCAGGGTCACGCTGTCGGCAACGGTTTCGCCGCGCACGAGTGCCGCCAGCATCTTCGTGCCGCCTATGTCCAGCGCCAGAACGGTTCCCTCCCCGCTCATATGTGCGCTCCCACCGCCTCATCCATGTCGGCGCGGAACCATGAGGTAACATGCTCCGGCCGCGTGATCGCCGAGCCGACCACCACCAGCCGCGCGCCGGCCCTGAGTGCCGCTCCCGCATGCTGCGGCTGGCGGATGCAGCCCTCCGCCACCACATGCGGCGTGAGCGCGCGCATGGCGCGGATCAGGTCGAGATCGGGCTCCGTCGGCTCCGGCCCGCCCGTATAGCCTGAGAGCGTGGAGCCCACCATTTCGGCACCCTCGTCCAGAGCCTGCCGGGCATCGGAAATGACGGAGCAATCGGCCATGGCGAGCTTTCCCGCTGCATGGATACGCTTGACGAGCTCATTCGTCGGAACGGGCCGCTCGCGCTGCGTGGCGTCATAGGCGATCACATCCGCCCCCGCCGCCGCCAGCGCCTCCACGTCCTCGATCCATGGCGTGATACGCACGGGCGAAGTGTCGAGATCGCGCTTCACCAGCCCGATGATGGGGGCGTCGGTCGCTGCCCGCACGGCCTGCACATAAGGGGCGGACTCGATCCGCAGCCCCTGCGCGCCGCCGGCAAGGGCGGCCAGCGCGAAAGCGACGACGATCGGCGCCGTATCCATCGGCCCGCCGGTCACCGGCTGGCAGGAAACGATCAGGCCGTTGTCGAGCGACTGAATGCTGTTTGCCACGCTTGTTCCCCCGTTTGAAGAGGGCATCATAGGCAGATAAAATACCAGAGTACAACCAGTTTTAAACTGGTATTATCGATGCAGCTCGATCACGAAATCATAGACGTCGCCGCGATATTTGGTCTGGGTGAACTCCACGATCTGCCCGTCCTCCAGAAAACAGCGGCGCTCCACCACCAGAAGGCTGGTGTGCGGCGGGGCTTCGAGCAGGCGCGCCTCTTCCGGCGTGATCGGGGTCGACTGCATGCGCTGCACCGCGCGCACCGGCATGGCTCCGCGCGCCTCCAGCGCCTGGTAGAGCGATGCGCCCACCGCTGCGGGTTTGGGCAGAAACCGCACGGGCAGTGCCGCCGTCTCGATGGCGATCGGCATGTCGTCGGCGGTGCGGATGCGCTTCAGCCGCGCAATCTGGTCGCCGCCCGAAATGCCCAGCGCCATCATCTCGGCAGGAGAAGGGCGCGCGGTTTCCTTGGAAATCCAGATGCAGCCGGGCTCCAGCCCGCGCGAGCGCATGTCTTCGGAAAAGCTGGTCATGGTGGAAAGCGATTTTTCCAGCCGTGAGGAAACCACGGTCTTCGCCCCGTGCCGCCGGTGTAAAAGCCCCTCCCGTTCCAGGTCCTCGATGGCGCGGCGTATGGTGACGCGCGACATGGAAAGGGCAGCGCACAGCGTCCGCTCGCTGGGGATCACCGCTCCCCGTTTCAGCCGCGAGGAATGAATGGCTTCCGCCAGCGCCATCTCGACCCTTCGATAGAGCGGTTCGGCGCTGTTGCCGCGCGCGATGTGCCCACGCATGAAATCGAGAAGTGCCGCTTCTTCCATCTGGGGTTCCTCTGGTCTGTCCTTGCCTGTCCATCATGGCAGATTTTTCACAGGTTTTGAACTGGTATTATTTTTTCGCTCATCTGGTGCCGTCATCCCACCGGGTGCATGAGGCCCATGCGGTCCATGTGGTGGGCCTGTTTTCATCAGAAAAGTTGCCAAATGGCATTATCTATATTATTTAATGCCAAAAGGATTTGAGCATGGCGCAATTACAACCGGTCGATACCCGAAGTCAGGAATTCCGCCCCGCACCGATCACGGATGACGAGGCAGCGGCGATGTTTCGCGCCATTGTCAATCTCTTCCGGCTGTGGGACATCACCGACGAGCAAGCGGCCATCCTGCTCGATCTGCCATTGCGCACCTATCGGCGCTGGAAAGCGGAAGGGCCTGGCCGCATCGACCGCGATGGCCGGGCGCGGCTTTCGAACCTGATGGGCATCCACAAGGCGCTGCGTCTCATCTTCCGCGAGCCCCAGCGCGCCTATCGCTGGATCTCCCGGCCCAATGAAGCGTTCGACGGCCGCACCGCACTCGACATCATGCTGGGCGGCGAACTCACCGATCTGATGCGCGTGCGCCGCTATCTCGATGCCGAGCGGGGTGGCTGGTGACCGGCAGTGACACGCCGCCCCTCGCCTCCATCGACTGGCGCGGCGCGGTGCGCATCATCCGCAGCATCTATCCCCCGATCGATCTTTTCGAGGATATTGCCGATCCGGCCGACTGGCCTCTGCTCATCTCCGCCGAGCAGAAGACCAATCCGCGCATCATGGAAACCATCGGCAATCTGGATCTCGTGCCGCCTGCGCGGCGCGTGTCGGGGCCGGGTGCCTCCTTTCTGATGGCGCCCTTCACCCATGTCAGTCCGGATCGCCCGAGCCGCTTCAGCGATGGACGTTTTGGCGTCCTCTATGTGGCGTCCTCTTTCGAGACCGCGCTGTTCGAAACCATCCACCACCATGCGCGCTTCATGGCGGCAACGGGCGAGCCCGCCGGCTGGACCTCCCAGTTCCGCGAGATCGTGCTCGACGTGAAGGCAGAACTCCACGATCTGCGTGGCGGTGGTTTTGATGCAGCACTCGCCCCTGACGACTATGCCGAGGCACAGGCGCTTGCCCTTGCTCTGCGCGCAGCCGGCTCCGAAGGCATTGCCTATCCAAGCGTGCGCCATCCGGGCGGCGAATGTGTCGGCCTCTTTTATCCCGACAGCGCGGCCAACCCGGTGCAGGGCCGTCACATCGACTATCACTGGAATGGCGAGCGTGTGGATTTCTACCGCGATGCCGGCAGCGGCGCGGTGTTCCGGATCGTTTGAAAAGTACGCAAAAATGTCTTACATCTTGCAGGATCAAATGCCCTGCTAGGGTCAGAACCCTAGGGACGTGCCATGCCGCGAATGCAAAACCAGAAAGAAGAGTCGATCACCTTCCGCATTGATGGTGAGACGAAGAATGCGCTTGCGCGTCTTGCCAGAAAAGACCGGAAATCTCTCGGTGCGCTGATGCGCGGTCTCGCTCTTGAGAAGATCGAACAGGACAGGCGCCGCCGGTTTGAGGAGGAGGCCGCGCGGCAGGCACGTGAAGCCGCCGCTGCCAGCCGGGTCTCGTCCGACGAGGCGGCGGTCATGCGTGAGCTGGAAGACGATCTATCTTCCTTTGATGACGAATGGAAATAAGGCGCGGGGATCTGGTGACCATCCCTGTCGCCGGCGATTATGGCAAGCCGCGCCCCGCGCTTGTCGTGCAGGACGATGCCTTTGCCGAATTGCCGTCTGTGGTGGTTTTGCGGATCACCAGCGATGTGCATGAATGGCCGCTTTTCCGCATCACCGTCGCGCCCTCGCAGGAAAACGGCCTCAGGGCCGTCTCGCAGATCATGGTCGACAAGCCCGCGGCCGTGCCGGTGGCGAAGCTCGGACGCCGCATAGGCCATATCGAGACACCATTGCTGGCGGAGGTGGATCAGGCGCTTGCGCGTTTTCTGGGGGTATAATCCCCTCTCCCCTCACCCGTTGCGAAAGGCATAGCTGTAGCCGTTGATGGCCGGCACGCCACCGAGATGCGCATAGAGCACTTTCGAACCTTCGGGAAAGAAACCCTTCTTCACCAGGTCGATCATGCCCTGCATGGATTTGCCCTCATAGACCGGGTCGGTCATCATGCCTTCAAGCCGCGCGCAAAGCCGGATTGCGTCCTTCGTCTCTTCCGAGGGGACGCCATAGGCGGGGTAGGCATAATCCTCGATCAGCACCAGATCGTCATCGGCAATCTCGCGGCCAAGTTCCACCAGCTTCGCCGTGTTGCGCGCGATCTCCAGCACCTGCGCGCGGGTCTGGTCCGGTGTGCCGGACGCATCGATGCCGATCACCTTGCGCGCACGGCCATCGGCGGCAAACCCGACCAGCATGCCGGCATGGGTGGAGCCCGTCACGGTGCAGACGACGATATAGTCGAAGGTGAAGCCGAGCTCTTTCTCCTGCGCGCGCACCTCTTCGGCAAAACCCACATAGCCGAGGCCGCCATATTTATGCACCGAGGCGCCGGCGGGGATCGCATAGGGCTTTCCGCCTTTCGCTTCCACGTCCTTCAAGGCGTTTTCCCAGCTCTCGCGGATGCCGATGTCGAACCCTTCGTCCACCATTTCAACATCCGCACCCATCACGCGGCTTAAGAGAATATTGCCGACCCGGTCGTAGACGGCATCTTCATGCGGCACCCAGCTTTCCTGCACCAGCCGGCACTTGAAGCCGATCTTCGCCGCCGTCGCTGCAACCATGCGGGTGTGGTTCGATTGCACGCCGCCGATGGAAACCAGCGTGTCGGCACCTGAAGCAATCGCATCGGGCACGATATATTCCAGCTTGCGCAGCTTGTTGCCGCCGAAGGCGAGGCCGGAATTGCAGTCCTCCCGCTTGGCATAGAGCGAAACCCCGCCGCCCAGATGCGCGGAAAGGCGCTCCAGCTTCTCGATGGGCGTGGGGCCGAAGGTGAGCGGATAGCGTTCGAATTTCTCCAGCATGGCAGGCCTTTCGATGATGTCTGATCTGAGACGAGCCTAGCCGAGAAATTGCGGAATGTGCTTTCAGATTTAAGCGTCAGATTGCTTATGAAGTGCAGACATGACCTAATAGCTGACTCACTTTCTAATTCTATGGGATTTTGAATGGAAGAATCTTCCACCGAAAGCAATCTTGACCGCACCGACATGCGCATTCTCCGGCATCTGCAGCGCGATGGCCGGCTGAGCAATGCCGATCTGGCAAAGCTTGTCGGCGTCAGTGCCGCCACCTGCCACCGCCGCACCGAGCGGCTTTTCAGGGAAGGCTATGTGCGCGGCGTTCATGCGGCGGTCGCACCAAAGCATGTCGGGCGTGGGGCGCTGGTCATGGTCGGTGTGGTTCTCGATCGTTCCACGCCTGAAAGCTTTTCCGCCTTCGAAGCGGCGATCCGCAAATTGCCCTTCATTCTCGATTGCCATCTGGTGGCCGGCGATTTCGACTATTTCCTCAAGATCCGGGTGCGCGACATGGCCGATTTCAACCGGCTGCATGGCAGCCAGCTGATCGCCCTGCCCGGCGTGCGCCAGACGCGCACCTTTTTCGTCATGAAGGAGGTGGTGGACGGCGCTGCACTCGATTTCTGAGCGCCGCGCCGTCCGTATCGTTCCTATCGGCTTTTCAGCACGTCCACGATGGCTGCACTGACATCCTTCAGCGCCCCATTGCGCGTTTCGAAATCCACATCCGTGTCGGAAATGAAGATTGAGACGAGGAAGGGTGCGCGGCCGGGCGGCGTCACCATGGCCACCAGATTGCGCGTGTGGCTTCCCGCGCCGGACTTGTCGGAGATCGCCCAGTCTTTCGGCAGGGAGGCGCGCATCAGGGCGCCGGTCACGCCGCCATGGCTCATCCATTCGATGAGTTGCGTGCGCGAGGCGGGTTTCAGCACATCGCCCAGAAGCAGGGCATGCCAGGTTTCGGTCATGGCTGCCGGCGTCGTCGTGTCGCGCGGGTCACCGGGCGCAAAAGCGTTGAGCTTCGGCTCCAGCCGGTCGAGGCGGCTGACGGGGTCGCCGATATCGCGCAGAAACGCGGTGACCGCCTTCGGTCCGCCCAGCCGCCCGATCAGAAGGTTCGCTGCCGCATTGTCGCTCATGTCCAGTGTGGCAAGGCAAAGACCTGCGATCGACATGGCCTTGCCCACTTGCTTCTGGGTCACCGGCGAATAGGAAACGATATCGAACTGGCGAATGGGCAGGGCGTCTTTGAGAGCGAGCGCCCCGGCATCGGCCTTCGCAAGCACGCCGCCGCAAATCAGCGCCTTCACCGTGCTGTTCATCAGAAAACGTTCTTCCGCGCGGTGGCTCCAGCGCCAGTCCGAACCGGTGTCGCGGATCATGATGCCCACCCGTGCGCCAAGCGTGCTTTCAATTCGCTCGACTGTCTGGGAGAGCTTGGCGTGGCTCTCGTCTGCGCTGGCGGAGCCCAAAAGCGACAGGCCGATAGCGAGCCCTGCCGCGAAGCGCGACAGAACAGATGTCAGTTTACGCATGTCTTGTTCCTTGTTCATGCCGGCTGGCGTTTGCCTGTCAGCCGGCGGAGATGCCCCGCAATGCCCTTGCATGACATCAGTCAATGTCATGACAATCCTATATTTCGGCTTGCGTTCGCGCCGCAAACGACAAATGATCAGGGGCATCATTAGATAAAGTAATGTCAATGGACAGAGCCGATATTCCGCTCAATGCGCTGCGCGTGTTCGAGGTCGCCATGCGGCAGGGCAGTTTCACCAGGGCGGCGGAGGAGTTGCGGGTCACGCAGGCCGCCGTCAGTCACCAGATCGCCCGGCTGGAGGATAGGCTCGGCGTCGCCCTGTTCCTGCGGGCGTCCGGCGGGCTAGTGCCGACCGATGAGGGGCGCCTCCTCTATCCCGTGCTGGAACACGGGCTCGACGGCATTGCCCGCACGCTGTCCCGCATCACCGGACGGCGCGATGTGGAGCTCCTGAAGATCGGCGTGAACACCACCTTCGCGCTCGGCTGGCTGTTGCCGAGGCTTGCCGCCTTCGAGAACGCCCATCCGGAGGTCGACCTGCGCATCTCCACAAACAACAACCGCGTCGACATTCTGCGTGAAGGGCTCGACATGGCGATCCGCTTCGGCAATGGAAGCTGGACCGGAAACGATGCGCTCCCCCTTGTCGCAGCACCCATGGCGCCGCTCTGCGCGCCGTCCCTCGCGCTGCGCCTTTCAGAGCCGGCGGATCTGGCCCAGATGGTTCTCCTGAGGAGCTATCGCAGTGCCGAATGGCCCGGCTGGTTCGAGGCGGCAGGCACACCCTGCCCGCCCGTCACCGGCCCGGTGCTGGATTCCTCCATCGCCTTGGCGCAGCTTGCCGCTGAGGGCGCGGGCGTCGCGCTTCTGCCGGTCGCCATGTTCGCGCGTCAGGTGGCTGAGGGACGGTTGACCCAGCCCTTTGGCACCACGGTCTCTGCCGGCCGCTATTACCTCACCTGGCACTCGGACCGGCCACAGACAAACGCGATGGCGCGCTTCCGGCAATGGGTCATTAGCGAGTGCGCGCGCGCCACCTGAACCGCGGCATCACCGTCCCTCATAGCGCGGGGTCCGCCGCTCGATCCACGCACCGAGGCCTTCATGTACGTCGCGGGTCACTGCCATCCTGGCAAACTGTTCACTCTCAATCTGCAGCCCCTCCGCAATGGTGGTGTTGAGCCCGCGCGTCACCGCATGGAGGATACGCGCGCTCGCCAGCGGTGAATGACGTGTGATGCGTCCGGCGAGCTCGAACGCGGCGTCAAGAAGCGTCTCATGGGGAACGACCCGGTTGACGATGCCCATCTCGCACGCGCGCTCCGGGCTGAAGGGATCGCCCGTCAGCAGATATTCGAGTGCCCGCTTGCGCCCGGCCAGTCTTGGCAGGCGCTGCGTGCCGCCGAAGGTGGGCGGGATGCCGATGTTGATCTCCGGCTTGGCGAAGAGCGCCCGCTCGCTCGCGATTGCCAGATGCACGGCCTCGGTGATCTCGCAGCCGCCGCCGAATGCAAGCCCGTTCACCGCCGCGATGATGGGCTTCGGAAACGCCTCCATGCGCGACGTCATCGCCTGCCCGCGCCGCACGAAATCGCGCACGGCCACGTCCACGCCGTCCTTGATGCTTCGCGCAAATTCAGGGATGTCGCCGCCCGCCGAGAAGGCGCGCTCGCCTGCCCCCGTCAGGATCACGGCTTCGATGCTCCGGTCCTGCTCGATCTGATCCAGCAGCTCCATGAGCCTGTCATTGGTCGCGTAGTTCAGGGCATTCAACTTTTCGGGGCGGTTGAGCGTCAGCAGCGCTGTCTTGCCGCGTTTTTCGAAGAGCACTGTGCTGGTCGACATGAAAACCTCCAATGTGCTTTGCAGAAACATGCATCGGGGCTAACATCAGATTCGAATTCAATAAACTCACTAGTGAGTATAGATTGCCATGCCGAGAGATGCCGCGCCAACACGGGAAAAGATCGTCAGGACAGCCAGCCGCCTGTTTTATGGCAAGGGCGTTCGCGCCGTCAGTATGGACACGGTGGCCGAGAAGGCGGGCCTCACCAAGAAGACGCTCTATTATCATTTCCGCAGCAAGGACGATCTGGTCACCGCCTGTCTCGCCTCCCGCGACCAGCCCAATCTCGACCTCTTCGCCAATTGGTTTGCGCAAGCGGAGGGACCGCTTCCCGAGCGCATCCGCGCCATCTTCGAGAACATCGCCAAGGGTGCAGCAAGCCGCCGCTGGAAGGGGTGCGGTTTCCTGCGCACGGCCGCCGAACTGGTCGAGACACCGGGCCACCCGGCGGTGAAGCAGGCCTCGGCCCACAAGAAGCGGCTTGAGGCCTGGCTTGCCGGGGTGATCGCCGCCGAACAGCCCGACCACGCGCCGCAGCTCGCGCGCCATGTCCTGCTTCTGCTCGACGGCGCCTTCTCCACCATGCTCGTGCATCACGACACGGCCTATATCCGCAGTGCCGGCGAAGCGGCTGCGGCGTTGCTGCGCGGGAAGGGTTTTATGTCAGCCGGGTCAAAAGCCCCGCCATGAGCTGCGCGCGCTCCACCAGGCTGTCGGTCTCGATATATTCGCCGAGCGTGTGCAGCCCCGCCCCGCGCACGCCGATGGAATCGAGCGTGGGAATGCCAAGCGCGCCAGTGAAATTGCCATCCGAGCCGCCGCCGGCGCTTGCATGGGACAGCTCGAAGCCGATTTCGCCGGCAATGCCGCGCGCCATCTCATAGACAGCCATCGTGCCCGCATCTGGCTCCCACACCGGCCGCGTCACGCCGCGCGTCACCTCGATCACCACGTCGTTTTCCTCGCCCGAAAGCGCCAGCATGCGCTCCACGCCATGGTCGAGATCGGCCTGGCGCTTGGCCATGGAAAGCACCTCCGCATCGCAGGTGGACGACACGCAGTTCACCCATTGCCCCGCATGGATCACACCCACCGAGAAGGTG
Organism: Nitratireductor lacus; assembly: GCF_056431025.1. Classification (NCBI taxonomy): domain Bacteria; kingdom Pseudomonadati; phylum Pseudomonadota; class Alphaproteobacteria; order Hyphomicrobiales; family Phyllobacteriaceae; genus Nitratireductor; species Nitratireductor lacus. Next base: position 160,884 of record NZ_JBWKMB010000009.1, read on the forward strand.
CAGTCCTCGCCGGTCATGCTTTCGATCTCCAGCACCTTGCGCGCCATGGCGGCGATGGCCGATCGGCCATCCTTGAGCGCCCAGCCGGCATGGCTCGGCCGGCCCGCCGTCTTCACGTTGAAGCGCGCAATGGCATAGCGGCCCGTCACCGCGCCGCCGTCGGGGCGCGCGGGTTCGGGCACCAGAACCACCTTGTTCTTGCGCGCTTCCATTTCGATCAGCTCGCGCGTTGAAGGTGTCCCCACCTCCTCGTCCGGCGTGAACAGAACGGTGATCGGCAGCGGCGTCTCGATGCCGGCGCGGATCAGCTGCCGGATCGCCTCGAGGCTCACATAATTGCCGCCCTTCATGTCCTGAATGCCGGGGCCGTAGCAGCGTCCGTCCTCGATGCGCCACGGATTCTTCTCCAGCGTGCCGATGGGATGCACCGTGTCGAGATGGCCCGAGATGAGAATGCCCGGCTTGCCGAAATCCTTGTGCGGAAAGCGCGCCCGCACGGAGCCGCCAAAGCCCATCCGGCCCGGAATGCGCTCGATCTCCGCGCCGATTGCGGCGAGTTCATAGGCCGCAAGATCCATCATGCGGTCCACGGCGGCCGCGTCGAATGTGGGGCTTTCGCAGAGGATCCAGGGCTTGAGCCCGGCCAGCATCGTTTCGGTGTCGAAGGGCAGGTCTTTGATGTTCATGATGTGTGTCCTGAACTGGAGCAATTCCAGGAAAAGTGGAAACCGGTTTCCGTCCTGAATTGCGCAAAACAATGGATTGGAGCGTTTTCGCATTTCAGCGAAAACGCCGTCGTGTCTGGCTCAGAGCGGAAGGCGCTTTTCGACGATCCGCGCCATGATGCTCGCGCCCACGGGCAGCATGTCGTCGTCGAGAATGAAGCCGGGATTGTGCACCGGGATCGAGCCCTTGTGCCCAAGCGTGCAATAGGCGCCGGGAACAGCCTTCAGCATGTCGGCGAAATCCTCGCTGCCCGTGACCAGCTCTTTGGTGATGGTCGCGTTCTCCTTGCCGACGATCTCTGCTGCCGCCTCGCGATAGGCCTCCGAAAGATCGGCATCGTTCATCAGCACGTCGAAGACGGGCCGCAGGTCCGGCACGATCTCCACCTCATAGCTCGCCGCAAAGCCGGCGCAGAGCTTTGCCACCCGGTCATGGATCAGGTCGCGCACCCCGTCGGAGAAGTAGCGGATCGTTCCGGAGATCACCGCCCTGTCGGGCACCACATTATAGGCCGAGCCGGAATGGATCTGCGTCACCGAAAGCACTGCCGGCTGTGTCGGCTGCACATTGCGGCTGACGATCGATTGCAGGTTTTGCACCAGCGCCGTGGCGATCACGATCGGGTCGCGCGCATGGTGCGGCATCGCGCCGTGGCTGCCGACGCCATTGATGGTGATGTCGAAGAAGGTCGCCCCCGCCATGGCCGGCCCCGGCTTGACGCCGAATTTGTTCGGCTCCGCAAGCGGGTTGTTGTGCATGCCATAGATTTCGTCGCAGGGAAACCTGTCGAACAGCCCGTCGGCCAGCATGGCGCGCGCACCGCCAAGCCCCTCTTCCGCCGGCTGGAAGATCATGATGGCGCGGCCTGCAAAGTCCCGGGTCTCGGCCAGATAGCGCGCCGCCCCCAGGAGCATGGTCGTGTGGCTGTCATGCCCGCAGCCATGAAACGCGCCGGGGTTCTTGGAGGCGTAGGGCAGGTTGGTCATCTCGTCCATGGGCAGCGCATCCATGTCGGCCCGCACGCCAACCGAGCGGCTGCCTTCCTTCCTGCCCTTGATCACGCCGATCACCCCGGTCTTGCCGAGCCCGGTATGGACCTCGTCCACACCCCATTTTTCCAGGAGCTCGGCCACGATGCCCGAGGTGCGCACTTCCTCGAAGCCGATTTCCGGGTGCTGGTGGAAATCGCGGCGGATCTCCGTGAGTTCATCCGCGTAATCGGCGATTTTGGGTAGTACGGGCATGGTAGTCTCCGGTGTTGAATGAAAACTGACGGGCAAGGCGCATGCCCCTCATCCGCCTGCCGCCACCTTCTCCCCGCATGCGGGGAGAAGGGCGAGGTGGGGAAGCGGGCACGCAGTGGTTCGAAGGGTAGGAAGCTGCACCAACGCCCCCTCTCCCCGCAGGGCGGGGAGAGGGTACGGGTGAGGGGCGAGCGCCAGCGCATCTTGGCGTGAGCCGGCAGGCGGCGAGAAGAACATGGACGTTGCGCTCTCCGGCCCCGCGCCGATTGAATGAAGCCATGGCGCCAGCGCCGACGCCCCCTCTCCCCGCGAGCGGGGAGAGGGTAAGGGTGAGAGGCAGGCGGAGGCGGGGAAGCGGCTGCGGCATCGGTCACGAAACACGCCTCAAACACTTTCCAGCTCACGAAAATTGGCGAAATCCCACTGGCGCCCCGGCGCCGCGTCGATCAGCGCGCGCGTATAGGCATGCTGGGGCGCGGAAAGCACATTGGCCGCACTGTCATGCTCGACCACGCGGCCATGCTGCATCACCACGACCTCGTCGCAGATTTGCGCCGCAACGCGCAGGTCATGGGTGATGAACAGAATGGCGATGCCGAGTTTCTGCTGAAGCTCGTCCAGCAGGTCAAGCACCTGCGCCTGGACCGAGACATCGAGCGCTGAAACCGCTTCATCGGCCACCAGCACATCCGGCTCCATGGCGATGGCGCGGGCAATGGCGACACGCTGGCGCTGGCCGCCCGAAAACTGGTGCGGATAGCGGTCCACCGCATCGTCGGGCAGGCCCACCAGCTTCAGGAGTTCGCGAGCCCGCGCAAGTGCCGCCTTTTTGTCCGTCCCCATGTTGAGCGGCCCTTCCACAAGACTTCGCCCGATCGTCCAGCGCGGGTTGAGCGAGCGGAAGGGGTCCTGAAACACGATCTGGATGTGGCGGCGCAGCGGCCTGAGCGCGCGGCGCGTGAGCGTGGCGATCTCCCGGTCTGCCACCCGGATTTCCCCTTCAGTCGGGTCGATCAGCCGCATGATGCAGCGTGCGACGGTGGACTTGCCAGAGCCGCTTTCCCCGACAATGCCGAGCGTGCGCCCGCGCGGAATGGTGAAGTTCACATCGGTTGCCGCTTTCGTTGGCTCCGTGCGTTTGAAGACCCCGTGCGCGCCATAGATCTTTTGCAGGCTGTTGACCGAGAGCACGGGCTCGCCGTCCGGCGCCTCGCGCGCGGCGCGCGGGGTCAGGCTCGGCACGGCCTGAAGGAGCTCGCGTGTGTACTCTTCCCTTGGCCGGCGCAGGAGCTCTTCGACGGGTGCCTGCTCGACAATCCGGCCAAGTTTCATCACGTGGACAGTGTCGGCAATCTCCGCCACCACGCCCATGTCGTGCGTGATGAAGAGTACGGCGGTTCCATGCTTTTCCTGTAGTTCGGCGATCAGGCTCAAAATCTGCTGCTGCGTCGTCACGTCGAGCGCGGTGGTCGGCTCGTCGGCGATCAGAAGCTGCGGCTCGAGGATCAGCGCCATGGCGATCATGATGCGCTGGCGCTGGCCGCCGGAAAGCTGGTGCGGATAGGAGCGGTAGATGCGCTCCACATCGGGCAGATGCACCTGGTTCATGATGTCGAGCACGCGCGCCTTTTTCTCCTTGGTGGAGAGTTTGGTGTGCGTGTTGAGCACTTCCTCGATCTGCTCGCCCACGCGCATCACCGGGTTGAGCGCGGTCATCGGTTCCTGGAAAATCATGGAAATCTTCCGGGCGCGCATGTCTCGCATGGCCTGCGGGCCGAGTTCGAGGAGGTTCTTGCCCTCCAGGCCGATCCGCCCGCCGGTCGCCTCCAGTGCGCCACCTGGCAGAAGCCCCATGACTGAGAGCGATGTGACGGATTTTCCCGAGCCGGATTCTCCGACAAGGCAAACCGTTTCGCCCTGCCTGATCGTGAGCGACACCCGGTCGAGCACGGGTGCGGCCTTCTCGTTTCCGGCCAGGCGCACGGTCAGGTTTTCGATTTCCAGAACGCTCGGCACATCGTCGAAATTGCGAGTCTTGAATTTCATATTGCGTGCTCCGGGATGTGATGATTGGAGCGCTGGCGGGAGTCACCTCCCGTTTCCGTCATCCCGGCCGACCGAAGGAAGAGCCGGGACCCATTGAGAGGCACGGCCGACCTCTGCAGAAGGTGCGGGTGATGCCAGTTCGCGTTCGAACCGGAGCCGGGCCGCGCTCCACGATGTTCTTCCAATGGGTCCCGGACAGCCCTTCGGGCTTCCGGGATGACGCCGTTTGCGAGACAACACAACGAGATGCAGTTGCCGATTGCGACGGGACTGTTTGTAAGCTGGGTATACAACAGCACTGTCATTTCACCCCTCCCGCTTCTTGAGGCGCGGGTCCAGCATGTCGCGCGCGGTGTCGCCCAGAAGGTTGATCGACAGGATGCACAGCGAAAGCATGAGGCCGGGCCAGAAAATGAGCGAAGGCTTCAATTGGAAATACACGCGGCCCTCGGCCATGATGTTGCCCCATGTGGGAATTTCGGTCGAAACGCCGGCCCCCAGAAAGGAGAGGATCGCTTCGGTGAGGATGGCTGACGCGCAGATATAGGTGCCCTGCACGATGAGCGGCGCGAGCGTGTTCGGCATCAAATGCTGCCAGAGGATTTTCGGCATGGAGGAACCGAGCGCGATGGCCGCTTCCACATAGGGTTCCTCGCGCGCCGAAAGCACCACCGAGCGCACCAGCCGCACGACACGCGGTATCTCGGGAATGGTGATCGCGCCCATCACCGACCAGATGCTCGGCCCGTTGAGCGCCACCAGCGCAATGGCGAGCAGGATGGAGGGAATGGCCATCAGGCTGTCCATGATGCGCATGATGATGGCGTCCGCCGTCCGGAAGAAGCCGGAGACAAGGCCGATCAGAAGGCCGATCATCACGCTGACAATCGCTGCCGAGATGCCGATGAAGAGCGAGACACGCCCACCGGTGATGACACGCGAAAGCACGTCACGCCCATAGGCGTCGGTGCCGAGCGGATAGGTTTCGCTCGGTCCCTTGAGGCGCTGGAGGGCGTCGATGGCCATGGGATCATGCGGGACGATCAAAGGTGCGAGTGCCGATAGTAAGACAATCACGGCAAGCACGATGGCCGCGATGATCGGGCCGGCACCGAGCCGCCAGCCTTGCGGCAGGGCAATGGCGCCGAAGAGCCATTGCATGCGGGATGCGGGTTGCGGGGAAGCGGCCATCAGTAGCGGATCCTCGGATCGAAGAATGTGTAGGAAAGATCGATGAGCAGGTTGATCAGAACATAGAGACCGCTCGTCAGAAGGATCATGCCCTGGATGACGGGATAGTCGCGGGCCAGAATGGCATCGACGGTCAGGCGCCCGATGCCGGGAATGTTGAACACGCTTTCCGTCACCACCACGCCGCCGATCAGGAGCGCGAAACCGGTGCCGATGATCGTCATGATCGGCACGGCGGCGTTGGAAAGCGCGTGGCGGAAAAGGACCACCGTTTCCTTCACACCTTTGGCGCGCGCGGTGCGGATGTAATCTTCGCCCAGCACCTCAAGCATGGAGGCGCGTGTCATGCGGGCGATCAGCGCCACATAGATGGTGGCAAGCGTCAGGCATGGAAGAATGGCGCGGGCGAGGAATTTTCCAAAATCCTCCGATGGCGCGACATAGCCCTGAACGGGAAACCAGCGCAGCTCGATCGAGAAGATCTTGATGAAGATGTAGCCGATGACAAAGACGGGAATGGAGAAGCCCAGAACCGAGAAGGTCATCACCGCATAGTCGACCCAGGTGCGGTGCCGCCATGCGGCGAGCACCCCCATGGGCACGGCGATCAGCACCGAAAGCAGGATCGTCAGCACGGCGATGTTGACCGTCGGCCAGATGCGCTGCCCGATCATCTGGGTGACGGGCGTGCTGGAAATGAGCGAGGTTCCAAGCTCGCCCTGCAGAAGCAGTCCCACCCAGGTGATGAACTGTTCGTGCAACGGATCGGCCAGACCGAGCGATGTGCGGATGCGCTCGAGCTGGTCAGGCGTTGCCATGTCGCCGGCGATGATCGCCGCCGGATCGCCCGGGGTCAGCCTGAGCAGCAGGAAAACGAAGATGGCGACGATGATCATGACCGGTATGACGGCCAGAATGCGCCGGGTGATGTAGCCTAGCATCGGAACGTGATGTCCTTTGACACGCGCGTTTTATAAAAAGCGGGGCGCGCGATCCCGATCAGGGAGATGGAAGGAAACGCGCCGGGCAAGAGCCCGAATGCCCCGGAGGTGACCCCGCCCGGCAACCAGGCGGGGCGGGCTCTCAGGCGATCACTCCGCCTTTTCGATGTTCCAGAACACCGGAACCGGCGACGGGATCATGCCGGTCAGCTTGTTGCTGCGGGCCTGCGGCATGATGTACTGGCCAAGCGGCACGTAGAGGACGTTCTCCAGCGTGTGCTTCTGGATCTCGACCGCCACTTCCTTCTGCTTCTCCGGCGTGTCGGCGGCGATGAAGGCGGCGCGCAGTTCTTCCACCTTCTCGTCTTCCGGCCAGCCGAACCATGCGGCATCGCCACGACCGTTCAGCATGGGGCTGATGAGTGGCGAATTGATTTCCGGCACCATCCAGTTGGTGAAGAAGATGTTCCAGCCGCCTTCGGATGGCTTCGACTGGCTGGCGCGGCGGGTGACGAGCGTCTGCCAGTCCATCGCCTGCATGTCGACATTGAAGCCGGCCTCGCGCATGGCCTGTGCGGCCACCACGGGCTGTGCCGTCAGGCTCACCACATCGGTCGGCTGCATCAGGACAATCGGCGTGTTGTCATAACCGGCCTCTTCGAGCAGTTTCTTCGCACCCTCGATGTCGCCGCCCGAGGTGAGCGTGTCGGAGCCCGCTTCGTCGCCCAGCGGCGTGCCGCAGCCGAAGATCGCGCCGCACACCTTGTAATAGTCGGGATTGCCGATCAGCGTGGCGAGCACCGCTTCCTGGCTGAGCGCCATCTGCGCCGCCTGGCGGATTTTTGGATTGTCGAAGGGCGGGTGCTTGAAGTTCATGCGCCCGATCGTCTGGTAACCCAGGTCGTCGCGCGTCTCGACCGTCACGTCCTCGCTGGTTTCAAGCAGCGGCAAAAGGTCGATCTGAACCTGCTCGATATAGTCGATTTCACCCGAAAGCAGTGCGTTGATCGCGGTCTGGGCGTCGGGCATGGTGACCCACTTCACCTCATCGACCTTGACGTTCTTGCCGCCGGCCATCCAGCTCGCCTCGCCGTCGCGCGGCACATAATCCTCGAACTTGCGATAGGTGACGGAAACGCCGGGCTGATACTCATCCGCCACGAACACGAAGGGACCGGAGCCCGTATAGTCGGTGATCGCCTCGTCGGCGGAGCCGCTGGCCACGCGCTCGGGCATGATGAAGGGCGGCACGGCCGACTGTTTGCCCACCGTGTCGAGCAGCGCCGGGAACGGGCTTTTCAGCTTCCAGACGAGGGTCTTGTCGTCGGTCGCCTCGAGGCTCTCCGTCACGTCGAAGATAAGCTGGCCGCCCGAGTCCCGCTTGCCCCAGCGCTGGAGCGAAGCCACCGCATCGGCTGCCGTCACCGGCGCACCGTCGTGGAATTTCAGCCCGTCGCGCAGCGTGAACGTGTAGGTGAGATTGTCGTCGGAAATGGTCCAGTCGGCCATCTGCGGCTGCGGCGCAAAGTTTTCATCCACGGCTACCAGCACGTCATAGACCATATAGCCGTGGTTTCTGGTGATGTGCGCGGTGGTGATGATCGGGTCGAGCACGCGCAGGCCCGAATGCATGACGGCGGTGATCGTCTTGTCCTGGGCGAGCGCCGGCGTGGCTGCGCCGAGGCCCGCCATCAGCGCGGCACCGGCGGCCAGGCCGAGCGACACGCCGCGGGCGTGGTTCCGTAAGTGCTTTAGTCTATCCTGAAGACGCGACATGATGTTCCCTCTTTTGTTGAGCATGAAGTTTTGGTCGTCGTGACGTCTTGAACGCGGTTCTCCCGCCGCGCTGATTTGTGTCTCCCGCTATCCCTCCATCGCCAGCGCTTCGCCCGCCGCACGGCGGAAAACCGGTCCGTTGGGCGAAAGGCGCATTCCCTCGGCAAGCTTCGTCCACGGCAGGTCCGCCGGGTCGAGCGGCATTGGCCCCGGTGCCGTACACACCAGAACCGTCTCGGCGATGGGGTCGAAATCGGCGCGAAAATGCACCGAGCTCTTGTTGACCAGAATGGCCATTTCCGTCGGCTCGATGCCGACGAAACGATACATGGCAAGATCCGCCATCTGCGCCTTGTGCGTGGCGACGACGATCTTCACGCCGTCGATCGCAAGGCAGGCGGACGGTCCCACATTCATATGCGTGCCGCCATAATAGGGGCCGGTCGCATGCAGGTCGCCATTGGAAAGTTTCTCGACGCGGAAGGTGGCCGTGAAAGGTTCGTCGCCGGGAATGCCGGACTGCCCGCCGAGCGGAATGGTGATCTCGTCCCCCTCCCCTGCCGCATGGGCGGCGCGTGCGGCCCGCGGGTCGACGATCATGCCGATCGCGGCGCGTTCCGCGCCGTCAGACCACTGACAAACCCCGTCGATTTTCGGCGGGGTTTTGTTCAAGTGTGTGCGGTTTCTGGTTTTTGCCTGTCAGGAACAGGCGTCATCAGGCC